>CATJIO010000134.1 GCA_949740725.1 uncultured Lachnospiraceae bacterium
GACCCGGAATATATCCCGGCTATCCCCGACTTCATCACACCTGACACCAACCCCTCAACAACAGGCTCCCTCTTTGATACCTCCCTTGATATTGAGGGCAGCTGGGGCACCGATGAGCAAACCTTCTGGGATAACTTCTACAGCACCAACAGCCCCTATCTGGTTCTGCTGTCCCAGGGGGTATATAACCGGTATAACGAGGAAAAGGGCGTCCAGTATGACCGGCAATATGAGGTCTATTTCCTAAAGTGGAAGAGTTCCTCCTCCCTCTCTGCCTACAGTTTCGGCTCCTTTGGGCATGTTACCAGCCCCCGGCACCGGCAGGGGATGGCAGATGGCAATACCATGCGCTTTTTACCCTTCCAAAACAAGTTTGATGTGCTGGTTCTGAAACACGATGCCCAACGCAATGTATGGGTATCTGCCCCGCTGTTAAAGAATGTTTCCTATTCCAGCAATTTTACCTATGTATTGGCTTCTTCCCCCATCTCTGGGGAGCCGTTCTATCATGGCAATATCAAAATGTACCCCTATCACAGCAGTATTGGCGGGAAGTCCTTTGAAGTGGCAGGCTTTGCCCAAGGCGGTGCGCCAGGCGGGAACTCCTACCTCTGCCAGCGGGACTATGACTGGTGGCTGGGTATACCGGGAAGCGACACCCCGCCAGTAAACCCGCCCTATGACCCGGATAAGGACCTGGACAAGGATACCAATGGGGACGGCAGGCCAGACATAAACATTGATACGGATGGCAACGGAAAAGCTGACCTGAACATAGATACCGATGGGGATGGCAAACCGGATATGAACATTGACACGGACGGCGACAATAGGCCGGATATCAATATTGATACAGACGGCGACGGCAGGCCGGATATTAACATCGATACTAACGAAGATGGCGAGGCTGACTTAAACATAGACACGAACGGGGACAGCAAACCAGACCTCAATATAGACACAGATGGGGATGGCAAACCGGATATCAATATTGATACCAATGGAGATAAAAAGCCGGACTTAAATGTTGATACAGACGGCGATGGGAAAGCAGACTTGAACATAGACACAAACGGGAACGGAAAACCCAATATTAACATTGATACCAATGGGGATAAAAAGCCGGACTTAAATATTGATACAGACGGCGACGGGAAAGCAGATACCAATATTGATACGGATGGGGATGGCATCCCCGACCAGAATATCAAACCTGGTGGCGGTTCCGGCTCTGGCACTCCTGATAGTTGGTGGGAGGGGGACAGCGGCGGTGACCTATCCTATAACTCCTGGAAATTCTTTGACCCGTTCCAATTTGAATACCAGCCCTTGGAATGGGGGGAGGACTATAACCCTTTAAAGGGATACTCTCCAGCTAATATGCCGGATTTCCCCAGCTGTGGGATTCCGGATGTTCGGATTAAAGACCCTTTTGATATTCCCAATGATATTGATTTTAAGGATTATGTAGATGGTTTAGGAGGGCAGTAAAATGAAAAAGTTCTTTGCAGTATTGGTTGCCATCCTTACAGTGCTTTCCCTTACAACCGTTTCTTTTGCGGCCAATCTCGCTTTTTCCAATTGTTCTATCTATAAATACCTGGAAGAATATGAGCCTGGCAAGTTCCGCCTTTCCTTTTCCTATGATGATGTTCAAAATGAAAGATACCTTTCTTATCTTCAGGAATACTATCCCCTGTACCGTGCTGCCCTGGATGACCCCTCCAAAACCATTTTTATCATGGCAAGCAGTAGTACGACAGTTTCCGCACGGATTACAATCTATGTTTTGGATAATCCCCAATTTTCGCTGTATACACTCTCCAATGGGGTGAAAGACCCCTGGGTAAAGGGTGATGGGTTCTCTCTTACTATTGGGGTTGATTCACATGGGAAAATATCGGTTGTTTCTTACCGAGATTACACCTCTAAAGATACTTACAATTCTCAAACCAAGCTGCAGACGAATAGTACGAATGCCTACTATGCCCTCCAGGGGCGCTTTGGCTCTTCCAGTTACTGTAATATGCTCACCGGCCTTTCCGGTTTTGAACTGGTTGAAACCTCGGATAGCCCTGTCCCATCTTCCCACACCCTTACTGTCAACTATCAGTATTCTGACGGCACACAGGCAGCCGAACCGGTTACACAGCCTTTGGAAACCGGGGCAGAATACAAGATCCCCTCTCCGGCAATAGAGGGCTACACCCCGAATATTCTGGAGGTATCCGGTATCATGCCGGATGAGGATTTGTCTGTGGAAGTAACCTATTCCAGAACCCTCTATTTACTGAACATTCAGTACCTATTTGAAGATGGTAGCCAGGCCCTGCCGGAATACAATCACTTTTACTTTCACGGTTCCGCTTACTCTGTTAAATCGCCAGATTTAGAAGGGTATCAGCCGGAGCCTGCTTTGGTAGAAGGCAGGATGGACAAGGGGAATGTTTCCTTTTCGGTTGTCTATCGGGAGGACTCTGGAGGGGCCCCGCATCCGGGGGGCCCCGGAGAGCCGGGAGGGAACGAAGAGGAACCCTTCTATGGATATGATGCCTTTCACAACCCTTTTGATTCGGAAAATAAAATAGCTGCCGGTTATAACCCCTTTTTACCTCTTTGGGAATCTATTTTTCAGTTTTCCAACCCTTTTGAAAAACCCAATTTAGAGGGAAGTTCCAGTAAAGACCCCTTTGTTATCCCGGATCCGCCCGCCTGGGACAGATATGACCCGTTTAAAAATCCCTTTGGAGAAAGTGATAAAAACCCGTATACCGACTTATGGAAACAGATAGAGGGCTTTTCTGGCCCCAATATTTAAAGAGGTGAACTATATGGGATATATCTTTTTTGATAAGGAGTACTTAGCCTATGCCGTTGGCATGATTCGATCCAGTATAGGCGAAATATTTAGCAGTGCTTTTTATCTCTTTATTCTCTTGCAATCAATTGTTTCAGTCGCAGCATTTGTAAAGTGGATTAGCAGATAAGGAGTGCTTTTGTATGAAAAAAGTTTTAGCAGTGATAGTGATGGCAATTTCTCTGTTTATGGTTACTACCTCCTCCTATGCAGCAGATTGGCCCCCAGAAGAATACAAAATGCCACGGGTTGTTGTTACTCAGGAGCAGGTAAAGGATTCTTTATCCGGGCTAAAAACAACCATTCGTTCTTGTGTCAATATTGGGCTTGTTATTTTCGGGATTTTAACCTCCATTGCACTAATTCCCCGTATTTTCAAATGTATTGTTTTGGGCAGTTTCCCCTCCTCCGGCAGTTCTGGTGGATTTTCTGACCATTCCTATTGGGAAACAAAGTTGTAAAGGAGATAAAACAATGAACAAGTTGCTATTGGTTGCCGATGGCGGGCATTGGTACGATGCGTTCAGCTGGTTTGGGGATGTGGCCAACTTTATCAAATATCTGGTAGTCCCTCCGGAAAACTACTTCCACAACCGGCTTGCCCTGCTGAACAACATGATAAATGAAAAGTTTGGCGGCCTGGGGCAGCTGTACCAGACATTGGACGACTTTTTCCGCAAATTGGCTACACCTAAAACAGCTGAACTGCAATTTCGTATTCCAGATAATTTTTGGGGGAGCGGATACACTGGGGTTTCCTTCAATATTTTTTCAGGTGCGGGGGTATATATCCAGTTTATCCGCGGATTCCTTACAGCGGCCTTTTTTCTGCTTACAGTTATTGTCTGTTACCACAAGCTGCGCACTTTCTTCACTGAGGAGGGCTAAAGAGTGATTGTGGAATTTATTATGGAACCTCTGATTGTCCTGGCAGAATTTTTAGTGGGCCTTTTCCCAGCCTTCCCCCGCTTTGATAATTTGGCCGTAACACTCGGCCCTGTTGCTTATACTTTGCAGTTTCTGGATATGTTCATCTCATTACGCACTGTTTCTGCTTGTTTACTGGCTATTTTGGTAACTTATAATATCAAATTTGGATGGTCTATTTTAATGTGGGTTATTCGCAAAATTCCCGGCATTTCGTAAGAAAGAGGTAACAATGGATCAGTTAAGTGCAGCTTTTGGCAGAATGATTCATTCATTCTTTGCCGTTATATTCGGACTTTTAAAAACCGTTTTCCTTATCCTTCTGGCAGCCCTCTTAGTCGCTCTGCTTTTCTTCTTTACCCGGTATAAAATCAACCCTTTTCGGATGACCTCTGAACAGTTGCGCACCGCCGAAATTGGATGTAAATATTTTGATTTATTCCGCTGGTTGCTGGTGGATTTTCTGGAACGGGAAAAACATCGGGGGGAATTTTCAGAGTATGGCTTTACCTTCTATGTGGGGCGGCAGGGCGCCGGCAAAACCATCTCCATGGTGCGCTATCTGGAACTGATTAAGGAGCGCTATCCCCACTGCCTGATTGTGACCAACTTCCACTATTACCGGGCTGATTGGGTAATGACCGACTGGCGGGACCTGCTCACCATCCGCAACGGCACTGACGGCGTGGTCTTTGCTATTGATGAAATCCACAGCGAATACGATTCCAGCAAGTGGAACGACATCCCGGAAAACCTCCTCTCAGAAATCTCCCAGCAGCGCAAACAGCGGATTAAAATTGTTGCAACAGCCCAGTTCTTTACCCGTGTGGCAAAACCCCTGCGGGAGCAGGCCTCAACAGTGGTCAGCTGCTCCACCTGGTTGGGCCGCCTGACCCGCAACCGGGAGTATGACGCCCTGGAATATGCCATGATTATAGACAACCCCATAGCTGTGCAAAAGAAGATAAAGCCACTGCGCAAAGGCTCCTTTGTCCAGTCGGATGTCCTACGGGGCTGCTATGATACCTACGAGAAAATAGAGCGCATGAAGAACACCCAATTTATTCCCCGAGCGCAACGGAGCCGCGTTGGGGAGTAAATCAAAGACACTATGAGCCTATAAAGGTAAATGGTGCCTTTCTTTTTAGCCGTTTATGCCGAACATTGACTAAAAGGAGGATATGCAATGTTTGGAATTTTTGAGAAAATTAAGGCATTATTTTGCCATCCCAAAGAGAAACCTACAAAGGGAACCGAACCTTTTACCAAAGCGTCTGCTATAAACTCTACACCCAAAGTGGCTGAAGAACCGATACTAACACCTGAACAAACAGCAACCAAAGCATCAGATTTAGACCAAGAGGCTGTATGCGATTCTAATTCGGCTGAAACCAGCGAACCCCCTATGGCTAAAAAATCCCTGGGTAATTTCTATACTGGTGGCAGCTACTCCAAGAGCAGTGACAAGGATTTCCGGGCCGTCCTGTCCGATTTGGGTTCCCTGGGAGAGCTGCAGCTCTGCAACGAGCTGGATAAACTACCAATGGAGAAATACATCCTGACAAACCTTTACCTGCCAACAGCTTCGGGAAAAACCAGCGAGATTGATGTCTGCTGTATCACAATGTATGGCCTTTTTGTTATTGAATACAAGAATTACAGCGGGCATATCTACGGGCAGGAGAAATATAAGAACTGGTTGTATTATTCTAATAGCGGAGCCGCAGAACCCCTAAAATTTTACAACCCTATCCTGCAAAATAAATCGCATATCAAAGCCCTACAATTCAATTTCCCCAAACTAAAGCCGGAAGTATTCCACTCCCTGATTGTATTCAGCAACCGGTCCGATTTAAAATGTTCCAAGTGTTCTGTCCCTGTCATCCATCGTTCAGAAATTCTCGAAACAGTAAAGCTGTTCGCCAAAACCCCTGTTTTAGACCAGCAAGAAGTTGATACTCTATATCAAGAGTTATTGCGCTACTGCAAAGCCCCAGAGGAAATTAAGCAGGCTCATAAGGACTTTGTAAGCCAGTTTCAGGAGTAATCCGGCTTTCGCAGAAAGCAACCCAATATTCGGGGTTTTCTTCAAAGCGGGCCTTGTCAATTTCAAATTCTGCCAAAACATCCAGCAGCACAACAGCGGAGAAGGTGCCCCCCTGGTTCACCTTGCGGATCACCCTTTTCAGCTGCTCCAGGCGTTCTGTTTCATAGTTATAGCGGAAAAGGTTGGTTCTGGTTTTGTAAATATCGCTGTACTTGTCCATTTTTACTTCCTTCCCGGCCATCCCGGCCTCTTGACTTTGGTCTATGGGTTTGATAAAATACATATAGCAAGGGGGCTTTTTCGGTTAAGTGTCTTTGCCTATCAGCGGACGGTTAAGTGTTGGAGCACTTAGCCGTTTTTCTTGTTTTGGCGGCTCTTTGCCTGGCTGCTGCTAAAGCTGCTTGCCAGTAGGCCGCCTGTTGCTCTGGGGAAAGTTTAATAAATTCCCTATACTTCATGGGCAGGCCTCCTTTCCGCCCCCTTGCTATATCTATATTATACTATATAGTTCTATATATTTCAATTGACGAATTGTAGAATATAGTTCTATATTTTTGTCTATTTTGTATATAGTGCTATATCCAATTTCCTGTTATAATAACAATAAAGGGGATGAAATTATGCCAACACAAGCACAAAGAGAAGCAAATAAGCGCTTGCAAGCAAAATTAGAACGATTATCCTTTTGGGTTCCAAAAGATGGAACTAAAGCGAAAATAACCAACTTTGCTAAAAATCAAGGACTGTCGGTAAATGCCTACATCCTTGGCCTAATAGAAAAGGATATGAAAGAAGCAGCAGAGAAAGAATAAGCAGAGGTATCCCACAATCAGGGTCGCCCCTGCGGGGTGGAGGGGCGTTACCCCTCCGTAATTGCCCCACCCCACAGGGCGTAAATCAGTCAAGCAACCGTCGGTTAGAAATGGTTACAAATTCTGCATAACAGAATTTGTAACTGTTTGTAACCGGCGAAAGTGCTTGATTGATTGGTTAGCCCTGTGGTACCTCACGCAGAGACAGGCAGGTGGAGCAGATGGCAGGCCGAAAAGGGGCAAAGCACATTACCTACTTGGAACGCATAAAAATAGAAGCCCTGTACACAAACGGGAAAAAGGCCCAAGAGATAGCAGCATACCTGGGCCGGAACCTCTCCTGCATTTACAAAGAGCTAAAACGGGGCTACTATGAACGCCTGACTACCGACCTGCTAAAGATACCTGCATACAGTGCCGACATAGCCCAACAGGATTACGACTACAAGGCCGCTGGCAAGGGGGTCCCCCTCAAGATTGGACAGAACCACCATCTGGCAGCCTTCATTGAAAACGCCATCCTGTATGGGAAATACTCCCCTGTGGCAGTGGCATTCTGCATTGCCAGGGAAAGGGATACCTTCGGTTTGACCCTCTGCCCCCGGACCATCTACAACTATGTAGAAAATGGGGTCTTTCTCCGATTAACAGAAAAGGACCTGCCCAGAGGCGGTAAGAGAAGGCGCAGGAAAGCAGTGAGAACCCCCTGCCATGTAAAGCGGCCTCTCTGCCAAAGCATTGAGGAACGGCCGCAGGAAGTAGAGGGACGCAAAGCCTTTGGCCATTGGGAGATGGATACAGTAGTAGGGCAGCGTAACGGCTCAGGGCCTGTCTTACTGGTGCTGACAGAGCGGATGACCCGGCAGGAAATCATCTTTAAAATGCGGTCCAAAACAGCAGCAGAAACAGTGCGTTGCCTAAACCGTCTGGAACGGCAATATGGGGCCAAGTTCCGGCAGGTATTCCAAAGCATTACGGTGGACAATGGCGCTGAGTTTATGGACTTTGAAGGGATGCAGAAGTCCTGTCTTTCTAAGAAAAGACGGACAAGGATCTATTACTGTCATCCATTCAGCAGCTGGGAGCGGGGAAGCAATGAGAACGCCAACCGGCTTATCCGGCGCTTTATCCCCAAAGGGGTGCCTATATCCAATTACAGCCAGGCACAGATAAAGGATATACAATACTGGATAAACAACTATCCCCGGAAACTGCTGAAAGGGGACTGTTCTGCTGCGCTGTTCCGGCAGTTCCTGCTCACATTGGCTTGATAGGAAAAATGTTATACAATTTCTTTAAGCAGACAAGGTCTGACTACTATACGAAAGGATTGTGTAACATGAACAATCAAAAAAAAACCAGGTAACCGGCATGAAACCATCTACAGGAAGCTGAGAAGAGAGGCGGGATATTCGCAGGAGAAAGCGGCAGAGCTGCTGGATATTGGGCTTCGTACCTTACAGGCCTATGAGGAAGGGGAACGCAGCCCCAGCTTTGA
>CATJIO010000135.1 GCA_949740725.1 uncultured Lachnospiraceae bacterium
GGAACGAAGCGTACTGGACGTACGCTGAGCGACAGTAACGCAGCAGAATCGCAAATTTGTGGTGCAAAACCGTGTGGCCCCTTGTTCACTGAGGGTAACGAAACCATATAACCAGTCAACAGGAAAAGAGGAATCGCGATGACATCAGAGGAATCCATCATCCAGCTTCGGAATGTGGGAAAAGAGTTTCAGACGGCCAATGGGCCGGTACGGGCACTGGATGAGATCAATTTGGACATTCGCCGGGGTGAGATCTTCGGCATCATCGGTCTGTCCGGCGCAGGGAAAAGCACCCTGGTCCGGTGTATCAATATGCTAGAGACTCCCACTGCCGGGGAGGTAATCTTCGAGGGGGAGAATTTGGCTGCTCAGAATGACCGGCAAAAACGAATGGCCAGACGATCCATGGGCATGATTTTCCAACAGTTTAATCTGCTGGCTCAGCGCAGCGTAGTCAAGAATGTGTGTTTTCCGCTGGAGATCGCCGGGGTAAAGGGCAAGGAGGCCAGGAATCGTGCCATGGAACTTTTGGAGCTGGTGGGCCTTGCGGACCGGTGCAATGCTTACCCGGCTCAGCTTTCCGGCGGGCAAAAGCAGAGAGTGGCCATCGCCCGGGCCCTGGCCACCAATCCTAAAGTGATATTATGTGATGAGGCCACCAGCGCCTTAGACCCGAATACCACCAAGTCTATCCTGGAGCTATTAAAATCCATTAATCAGACCATGGGGGTGACGGTGATCGTGATCACCCATGAGATGGCGGTGATCGAGGCCATCTGCGATCGGGTAGCCATTATTGACCAGAGCCACATCGCGGAGATCGGCACTGTGGCGGAGATTTTCTCTGAGCCCAAGTCCAAGATCGGCCGGCAGCTGATCCTGGGCGACGCGGTAAATCAGGTCAAATTCAGCAGCAGCCGGCAGATCCGGATTATCTTTGACGGCCGGGAATCGACCGAGCCGGTGATTTCCAATCTGGTGCTGGCCTGTAAGGTGCCGGTGAATATTATGTATGCCGCCACCAAGGACATCCAGGGCACGGCTATGGGGCAGATGATCATCCAGCTGCCGGAGGACGAGGCGGATCAGACCCGGGTGCTAAATTATCTGCGCACAGTAAAGATACCCTTTGAGGAGGTGACGGAACATGACGTTAAGTGAGACAACCATGCTGCTTTCTATAACCTTTGATGCCGCCACCGTCGACCTGTTAAAGACGGCGGTCTGGGAAACCTTCTATATGGTAGCCCTTTCCTCCCTTTTCGCGTATGTGATCGGGATGCCTTTAGGCATTATTCTGGTGGTAACTGACGACGGCGGGATTTATCCCGTCCCCTGGCTCCAGAAGATCCTGGGGCTGGTGATCAACCTGCTCCGATCCGTTCCCTTTTTGATCTTGCTGTTTATCGTGCTGCCTTTATCGAAAATCGTTATCGGCACACGCATCGGCTCACCGGCCATTGTGATTCCCTTGACCATCGCGGCAGCGCCCTATATCGCCAGAGTGGTGGAATCCTCTTTCCGGGAGGTGGACGCGGGAGTCATTGAGGCTGCTCAGTCTATGGGGGCATCCGTGTGGCAGATTATCTGGAAAGTGCTCTTGCCGGAATCCAAGCCCTCCCTTCTCATCGGAGCAGCGCTGGCAGTGACCACCATCTTGAGCTACTCCGCCATGGCCGGTTTCACTGGAGGCGGCGGGCTGGGAGCCGTGGCCATCAATTACGGCTACTACCGTTACGAGCCGGGATTAATGTGGATCGCCGTTATCCTGCTGGTGGCGATGGTGCAGATCATCCAGGAGTTAGGTACATGGCTCTCCAAAAAAGGGGATAAACGGATCCGCTAGGGATTTAGCGGCCTCAAGGGCCTCCATGGCCCTTAAGGCTGTTGGCATTATGCCGTATAAATCAAGTAAACATCAAGGAGGAGAATCATTATGAAAAAATCAATTTTAGTTTTGGCGGCAGTAATGGCCGCAGTATCATTGTCCGCCTGTAAGGGCGGCAGCGCTGAGACAACGGCGGCGGCAGAAACTACCGCCACAGCCGACAAGGCGGATGCCCCCGATGAAGGGACGAAAGAGGAAGAAAAGGCTCCCGAGGCAGAGGCCCCCAAGGATCTGACCAAGATTGTCGTAGGTGCCAGCCCCTCTCCTCACGCGGAGATCTTAAAGGCGGCTGCCGATGTGC
Source organism: uncultured Lachnospiraceae bacterium (assembly GCA_949740725.1). Taxonomy (GTDB): domain Bacteria; phylum Bacillota; class Clostridia; order Lachnospirales; family Lachnospiraceae; genus Caccovicinus. Next base: position 2,190 of record CATJIO010000135.1, read on the forward strand.
TGGCCCAGAAGGGCTATGAACTGGATGTGAAAGAATATGTGGATTACATCCAGCCAAACCTGGCCCTGGAATCTGGAGATCTGGATGCCAACTACTTCCAGCATCTTCCCTATCTGGAGTCCTTTAATGTAGAAAATAATACCAAGCTGGTATCTGCGGCAGCCATTCATTATGAGCCCTTCGGCATTTATGCGGGAAAGGCTGCTTCCTTAGACGCCCTTGCCGACGGCGCCCGGGTAGCTGTTCCCAATGACACCAGCAATGAGGCCAGAGCGCTGCTTCTCCTGGAAGCCCAGGGCTTAATTAAGCTGAAGGATGGCGCAGATTTAACGGTTACAAAGAATGACATCGTAGAGAACCCGAAAAACCTGGATCTCTATGAGGTGGAAGCCGCTCAGATCCCCCGGGTTGTGGAGGATGTGGATATCGCGGTAATCAATGGCAATTACGCCATTGAGGCAGGCTTTAAGGTATCCGAGGCTCTGGCTGTGGAGGATTCCGAGTCCATTGCCGCCACCACCTACGGCAATGTGATCGCTGTTCAGGAAGGCCATGAGAAGGACGAGGCCATTCTCGCCCTCATCGAGGCGCTGACCAGCGACGAGGTAAAGAGCTACATTGAGAGTACCTACGAAGGCGCGGTGGTTCCACTCTTTTAATGGATCCCCGGTGTTAACCCTGGAAAAGGGCTTTTGGCTGTATTCAATACGGTCAAAAGCCTTTTTCTGTACGCCTCAGTTATTTCCCGTCCCTAAATACCCATCCAGGCAGCGGAGCTTAACCAGTCCGCCCTACCCTTCTCTCCACTCCGTCCGGCTGCCCTTCTCTCCCTTCACCACCAAAAGTTTGGTCTCAATCTGATCCTTTAATTCCGTCACATGGGAGATAATCCCTACCAACCGTTTCCCCCCGGACAGTTGATTTAAAATCTGTATGGCCTGCATCCTGGTCTCTTCGCTGAGCGAGCCGAATCCTTCATCGATAAACATGGTGTCGATCCGTATGCTCCCGGCGGAATTCTGGATGATGTCCGACATTCCCAGAGCCATGGCCAGGGCGGCGAGAAAGGACTCGCCGCCGGACAAGGTTTTCACATCCCTGGTCTGATGGTTGATCAGGCTGTACACATCCAAATCCAGTCCCACCTCTCCCTGAGAGCCCAGATCTTTCATCTCCCGGCACTGGAGGAGAAACTGTCCAGAGGACATGGTGAGCAGCCGCTTATTGGCCTCCCGGATCACCAGGGAAAAATAGCTGCGCTGAATGTAGGTCTGGAAATTTAGGTGGCGCTGGCTTACCTTTCCATTGGCTGTGTCGTCCAGGCGCTTTAACACCTGATAGCGGGAGAGCATCTCTGTTCTGGCCTCCCACAGTTTGCCGCTCCGCTCTGCCAATGCCTCGTCTCTGGTCCGGATGCCGTAGATCAGCCGATTCTCCTTTTCCCTAGCCTCCTGCTCCTTCTTTACCTTCTCTAACTCTTCCAAAAGCCCCTCCAGCACCACCGGATCCTTTCCCCTGATCTGATCCTGGCAGTGCTTCAGCCGCTCCTCGCTGCGTGTTCGCTGATCCCGGTATTCCTGGTATTCCTTTTCCGCTTTCTTCCTCTCCTCCTCGCTTCTCTTAGCTTTCCGATAATCCTCTTCCCCGCCAAAACCCTGGCTGCCAAGAGCAGCCCAAAACTCCGCTTCCCGGCGGGCCAGCTGCTCCTCCATCCGTGTCCGGCTCTGTCGCTTTTCCTCCAAGCTGCCCTGCTTCGCCTGCATCTGGCTCTCCAGCCCTTGATAGCCAGACTGTGCCTGCTCCAGCATTTTTTCTAATCCTCTTTTTTCCTCCTCTGCCTGACGGCAGGCCTGTCTGGCCTGCTCTTTCCCCGGGTAAAGCAAGGTCTTCTCCAGCACCTGGATCCGGGAAGCGCAGGTAGCCTTCCTGACCTCTAGCTCCTTCTGCCTGCCGGCCAGCTGCTCTTGCCCCTCAGAAAGCTCCCGCTGACTCTTTTCCAGTCCTTCCTTTTCTGCTCTCTGGCTCTTTCCGGCTTCTTCCGCCCCAAGGGCGGCCTCCCTGGCCCTCTCCTTGGCCGAGAGCTCCTCCTGGCAAGCCAGCCATGCAGCCTTCCCGGCTTCCTTCATCCTTTGGATGGTCCATTCCTCCGGGAAAGCTCCTCCCGGCTTCCCCTGATCCAAAAGCCGCCGTCCTTCATGTTCCACCAACCTTCTCTGGCTCTCATACTCCTGTCTGGCCATACGAAACTTCTCTTCCCCCTCTGCCAGAGCCAAGGCCGCCTTCTGGGCTCTGGCCTTTTCGCTGTCCAGACGCTTCCTCTCCACAAGGATTCCAGAGGAAGACGCCGGGCTGGGATGATGAGGCGATCCGCACACCGGGCAGGGCTCCCCTGGCGTTAAGGAGGAGGCCAGCCAGCCTGCCTGTCCTGCTAAAAACTGCTGGTACAGCTTTTCATAGCGTGCCTCCAGCTCTTGGGAAGCTCCTTTTAGTACCTGGCTTTCCTTTTCCAGCCGCTCCATGGTCTCCTTCCGCCTCTCCAGCTCCTTTAAGGAGGCAGCCAGGGTGTTCAACTCCCTTTTCCGCTCCCTGCGCTCTGCTGTTTCCCGCTCCAGCACCAAAAGTGCCCGGGCAGCCTGCTCATTTTCTTCTATCAGTGTTCCCAGAGTCTCCAGCCGGGCAGCCTGCCGGGTAAATTGCTCCCTTCCCAGCTGCTGTATCTTGGCTATCTTCTCCTCCTCCTTTTCCAATGCAAGGACTTCTCTCCGGCTATCTTCCAGCTGGTCATAGGAATCCATACTCGCAAAAATCCGTTCTATCTGGGCAATCAGCCTGGGCCCTTTTTCCTGATATTCCTCCTGGGCCTTATCCAGCTCCCTCTTTCTCTCCTCCAGCTGCTTCCGGCCTTTTCCCAACCACTCCTCCAGGGCGGCGATCTCCTTCCCCTGCTGCTCCACCTCCCTTCTGCCAGCCAGAACCAGCTCCTCCTTCGGCTGCGCCAAAGCCGCCTTCTCTGCCGCCCTGGCCTCTTCCTTCCGTTGCTCCATTGCCTTTTCCCTGGCCTTTAGCCCTTCATTTTCATGGAGAGCCTGGTTAAACAGCGCAAACCACCGGTTCTGCTCCTCCCCTTTGCTGACAGCAAGGCTTAACTCCTCCTGCCGTTTCTTCCCTTCCCTGATCTCCTGCTCCAAGGCCTGCTCCCGCTCCAGAGCCTCCTTTGCAATCTCCCTGGCCAGCGCCAGCTGCTGCTCCTGCCTCCTTTCTGAAAAATGGCCCAGATCCTCCCATTCCCCGGATAAACGGCTGTCTGGAATGCATCGGATATCCTCCAGCTCCCGGATTATCCGCTGCTTATTCTCCTCCAGAGCAAAGGCCAGCTCCTTTGCCCTAAGCCGCAGCTCTTCCTCGATCCTTGCATAAAGCCTGGTATTGAATATTTTCGAAAAGATTTCCTTTCGTTCCTTCGAAGGGGCGTGGAGCAGCTTCAAAAAGTCCCCCTGGGCAATCATAGCCGTCTGGGTAAATTGATTTTTATCCAATCCGATAATCTGGATGATCTTCTCATTGATCTCCTTCCCCCTGCCCGGAAAGATCGTGCCGTCAGGAAGGGTCAGCTCCACCTTCGGCGCCTCCTCCACCATGGTCAGGCGGCCGTCTTTATTCCTCCGCCGGCTGACCCGGCGCTGCCTGGGATGACGGAGGATCCGATATTCCTCGCCCCGGCACCGGAAAGTAAATTCCACATAAGTGGAAGCGCTCTCCGAGGCGTACTGGCTCCGCATCATCTCCGCCTCCCGCTTCCCTCCGCTGGTTTCCCCGTAGAGGGCAAAGGTGATCCCATCGAAAATGGTAGTTTTCCCCGCGCCAGTATCCCCGGTGATGAGAAACACCCCCTGCCCCGCCCGGGAAAAATCAATGGTCTCTGCCTCTGCGTAGGATCCGAAGGCGCACATGGTTAATCGAACCGGCTTCATTCCTCCCCCTCCTTCACTTTCTCAATCACATCCAGGAGGATTTTTTCCTCCTCCTTATTCATGGGGAGCCCCTGGAGCTCCTGGTAAAAACGGCGGAAGGCCTCCATAACATCAAAGGCCCCAAGGCTCTCCTGCTCTTCCGAAAAGACGGCTCTCGTCCGGCTGTTCTCCACCCGGATTTCCAGGATAAACGGGAAATATTCCTCCAGCTGCTCTCTGGGATGGAATACCTCTTCCTCGTCTGTCAAAGTAATGCTCACAAAGGCTTTCCGCTCCTCCGGGCTCATCTCTTCCGCCCGTTCTAAAATCTCTGCCAACTCTCCCTTCTCCCGCCTCACCTCCTGCAAGGCCTTCAGGGGAATAGTCTCAATCGCCGCCTCTTCTCCCTTCTTCCCCAGAGTCACCATGGTAATGGACTTTTTCTGTCCAGCTTCGCTTACTGAGTATTTAAGCGGCGTCCCGCAGTAGCGAATATGAGGGCTTCCAATCCACTGGGCGCCGTGGAGATGGCCCAGGGCCACATAGTCAAAGTCTGCCACCCGGGACACATCCACCCAGTCAATCCCGCCTACAGAAATGTAGGCCTGCTCTGACTCACAGGTTTCTGGGCGCTGTCTTCCTGACACATAGAACTGGTGAGAAACCAGCACATTCCTCTCTCTCTTGTCCATCTCCAACCGCTCAAGGAGCGCTCCAACCGCTTCATCATAGCTGACCGCGGCCTCAGGAGAAAATAGATATTTCACATGTCCCGGCTTGGTAAAGGGGAGAAGATAGACATTCACCGGCCCCCACTCATCCTGGAGCACGATCTTTTCCACCTGCTCCTCCTCACTTTGTGGGGGAAAGGCGGCTATGTGGATCCTATGCCTTGCCAGAAAATTTTTGGCATAGGAAAGCCGCTGAGCCGAATCATGATTTCCAGCAATCAAAAATACCGCTGGCGGGGCGGCGCATCCCCACAGATTCGTTAAAAATTCATCAAAAATCGTGTAAGCTTCCCCAGAGGGAGCCGACTTATCGAAAATATCCCCGGCAATCAGCATCCCATCCGGCCGATATTTCTCCACCGCCTCCACGATTTCCCTTAGGATCGCCCGCTGATTTTCTCTTAGATTATAATAATGAAGCTGTTTTCCGATATGCAGATCGGAAAGATGAAAAAAGCGCATGGTCCCTCCTTTTATCCCTTCCTGTGTCCAGCACAAAGGCCAGACACCTGGTCTGGCCCCATGGAACACAATCTTTGGTGCCCATGGCGAAAAACCGATGGGCCTCCTGCCGCAAATACGTTCTAATGAAATTGAATCTTTATAGAAGAGATCCTCCCAGTAATCGTGGCCCGCATCCCACCCAGGCTGCGAGGCACCTCAATGGTAGACTCTGTGTGAACCTTGACATCGTAAATATTTCCACTCTTCCCACCCTTAGACCGAAGAGCTCCTATCTCATCGGAAAGGTACAAGGTGTACTCCCCCAACCAAAATCCATATATTTTCCTGCCTTTTTTATTTAAATTATATTCTTTGGGAATCCTAAGCTTTGTCCCTGTCACCTTTTCTTCCGCCGATCCAATCGCAAACATATCGGTCCTTCCTTTCTGCCCTCGAAGCGTTTCCTGTCATTCAAAAATTTTATCATTAAGCGGGCAAAATATCCAGTGGTTTCTGTAAAACTTTCTAAATTTTTTATTTTCTTCTTTCAAAATTTGGGTAAATCGATTATGATAGAGGAAGAAAATCATTTTTATCTTTGGAAGGAGTCTTAAAAACCTTGAACAACTTGTCAACGATTAAGCAGCGAATTTCCAGGCATAATCTTGGCCGGAAGGAAAAGTTTTTCTTCCTGGCCCTGATCCCCATCTATTTTATCCTGGCCGGACTATTCTTTCAGACTCCTGCCCATATCCTACAGGGACTGGGAGCCATCATCGCGGAGCCGGATTTTCTTATCACCGACTACTTTCTCATCGGAGGGATCGGGGCGGCCTTTTTTAATGCCGGAATTCTCACCCTCATGAGCATCCTCATCATCTACTTTTTAAATATGGATATGGATGGGCACACCGTCACCTCCTGTTGCCTGATGTTCGGTTTCTCTCTGTTCGGTAAAAATCTGTTTAATATCTGGGCCATCTTATCCGGCGTTTTCTTGTATGCAAAATACCACAAGACCTCTCTCCGGCGCTATATTTACATTGGATTGTACGGGACGAGCCTCTCCCCCATCATCACTCAGGTGATGCAGATTCCAGGGCTGCCGGTTTTCTTCCGCTTTCTTTCCTGTATCGCTGTGGGAATCCTTATTGGTTTCGTCCTTCCCCCTCTGGCCACTCATGTCCATTATGCCCATAAAGGTTATTCCTTATATAATGTAGGCTTTGCCTCAGGAATCATTGCCACGGTCATCGTCTCCCTCTTTAAATCCTTTGGAATCGAGACAGCCTCCCGGCTCATCTGGTCCTCTGGGAAAAATGGCGTCTTTGCTGGCATCCTCTGCCTGCTCTTTGGCGGCATGATCCTCTTCGGCTTTCTGGTGGGAGGGAAAAAGTGTCTGGCCAATTACTGGTCCCTGCTCAAAGAAACCGGCCTCGGAATTGACTTCCTGAAGGAGTACGGCGGCCCGGCCACAATGATCAATATGGGCGTAAACGGCCTCTTCGCCACCCTTTTTGTGGTTGCCATCCAAGGAGATTTAAATGGCCCCACCATCGGTGGGATTTTCACCATCGTCGGCTTCAGCACCACAGGAAAGCATATCCGGAATATCAGCCCCATCATGCTGGGAGTATATCTGGCAAGCTTTACCAAAGCATGGAATATCACCGATCCTTCTCCTATGTTAGCTCTCCTCTTCTCTACCACACTGGCCCCCATCGCCGGGGAATTTGGGGTAATCGCCGGGCTCATCGCCGGGTATCTCCACTCTTCTGTGGCGTTGAATGTGGGCATTGTCTATGGTGGAATGAATCTCTACAACAACGGGTTTGCCGGGGGAATCGTAGCCATCTTTATGACGCCAGTGATTCAGTCCATCTTAGATCGGAGGGCAAAGGCGCGAGGAGGGATTTCCCTGTAACTTGTTGTCAAACTATCCAAAATCCCTTACATTTCTCCAGCTTTTTCCCACATTTAGCTAATGAATTTCCATGAAAGATATGGTAAACTGTCTTCAAATGTAACGTGTCCTGGCTTTTTCAGGACAGGGAAGGAGCGCGCATTATGGCCATCGTTTATCACGAAAAATCAAAAACAATCACCCTTCATACCAAAAATACCTCATACCAGATGAAGATCGGTAATCTGGACTACCTTCTTCATCTTTACTATGGCCCCTCAGTATCTGACCGTGATTTGAGCTATCAAATCATGCAGTATGACCGGGGCTTTTCCGGCAATCCTTACGAATCCAGGAATGCCAGAACTTTCTCCTTAGACGCCCAGCCCCAGGAGTTTTCCACTCAACAGCAAGGAGACTTCCGCACGGCCAGCATTGAGGTGGTAAATGGCGACGGCAGCTATTCCTACCATGGAAAGGTGATTGATTATCAAATTTCCAAAGGAAAATATCAATTAGACACTCTCCCCTGTGTCTTTGCCAGGGAAAAGGATACGGCAGATACCCTGGAGATCACCCTGCAGGATGCGGTCAGCCAGGTGAAGGTGATCCTCCTCTACGGTGTATTCCAGGAAGCCGACGTAATCACCCGGGCGGTGAAGGTGATCAATGGCGGGGACAAGCCCATCCATCTGAAAAAGATCATGTCCCTCTGCATGGACTTTTTAAACGGGGCAAATCTCGACTTAATCAGCCTCCCCGGACGGTACGGCCAGGAACGTCAGGTGGAGCGTCAGCCCATGACCCACCACATCCACACCATCGGAAGCGTCCGCGGATCCTCCAGCCATCAGCAGAATCCCTTTGTGGTTCTCTGTGGCCGGGAAGCTACAGAGGATTATGGCTCCTGTTACGGCTTTTCCCTGATGTACAGCGGCAATTTCCTGGCAGAGGCAGAGCTGGATCAGTACGACCAGCTGCGCCTGGTAATGGGTATCCATCCCAAACAGTTTGTGTATCAGTTAAATCCTGGAGAGACCTTTGAGGGGCCAGAGGTGGTAATGGCCTATTCTTGCCACGGCCTTACGGGATTAAGCCACTTATACCATGACTTCTACCGCACCAACCTGTGCCGCAGCAAGTTCGTCTCCCAAGTCCAGCGTCCGGTGCTGATCAACAGCTGGGAAGCCGCCTTTATGGACTTTGACGATGTTAAACTGGTAGAAATCGCTAAAGCAGCCAAAAATATGGGCGTGGACCTGCTGGTCATGGACGACGGCTGGTTTGGAAAGCGGGATGACGACAACAGCGGCCTGGGAGACTGGTATGTAAACGAGAGTAAGATCAAATGCGGACTTCACAAGCTGGTTGAGCAAATCAATGCATTAGATATGAAATTCGGGATCTGGTTTGAGCCAGAGATGGTGTCGGAGGACAGCGACCTCTATCGGGCCCACCCTGACTGGGCCATGGAGATTCCCGGAAGGCACGCGGTGCGCAGCCGGAACCAGATCGCCCTGGATATGAGCCGGCGGGAAGTACAGGACTATCTCATCGAAAAGGTAAACGCCATCCTGGATGACGCCAATATCTACTACGTAAAATGGGATATCAACCGCTCCCTGGCCGATATTTGGTCCAATGTACTGCCAGCAGAAAAGCAGGGAGAGGTATATCACCGCTATATCCTGGGCTTATACCGGGTAATGGATGCCATTATCCTGACTCACCCGGATATCCTCTTTGAGGGCTGTAGCGGAGGCGGCGGACGATACGACGCAGCTATGCTCCACTATTACCCCCAGTACTGGGTCAGCGACAATAATCACCCCATTGACCGGTTAAAGCTTCACTACGGCACCTCCTTTGTCTACCCTACCTGCACCATGGGAGCCCATATTTCCGACAGTGGCAAGTTGATTCCTTTGGAGACCAAGGCGGTGGTCGCCATGTGCGGCACCTTTGGATATGAGCTGGATGCCACCCATCTGTCCAAGGAAGAGCAGGCAATCTGCAGGAAACAAAGCGATTTGTTCCGAAAATACTACCATATCACTTTCTGTGGCGACTTCTACCGTCTCACCAACCCCTTTCAAATGGGGAATATGACGGCCTGGGAGCATGTAACCAAGGATAAGCGTGAAGCGCTTTTGAGCGTGGTGGTCACCAACTTAACCTGTAATGGCCCCCAGGAATACATCTGTGCCAAGGGATTAGATCCCCAGGCTATGTACTCTGTCAATGGAAGCAAGGAGCTTCGCTCCGGAGCTGCCCTGATGTATGCCGGCCTTCCTATTAATCGAGAGGTTCCAGAATACTCTGCCTTCCAATTCCATCTGGTAAAACAATAACGTTAAGCCTGCGGCCCTACAGCCGCAGGCTTTTGTCCTGCTATGCTGCTTTATTTATCTTTTTCCTCTTCTGATCCCTCCAGATCTTCCACAGTCCCGCTCCGTCAGCCAGAAACCATCCGATGGGAATGGCCCACCAGATCCCCTTTACCCCAATAGCTGGGACAGGGGCCAAAAGATAGGCTAAGGCCACCCTGGTTCCCAGGGAAATGATGGTCAGCACCAGAGACATCTCTGGCTGGCCGATCCCCCGGAAATATCCGTAGAGGAGAAATAAAACTCCGATACCACAGTAAAATGCCCCCTCTGTCCGGAGATATTCCGCACCGACGCAAAGGATATTTGTCTCACTGCCATCAATGAAAATCTGCAGCAGCCAGGGTGCCAGTACAAATACCAGAGCCGATATCCCCACGCAGAAACCAAGGGATACCAGAACCGCGCTTTTCGTCCCCTGATCCACCCGATCTTGCCGACCTGCTCCATGGTTCTGGGAGATAAAGATAGAAAAGGCGTTGCCAAATTCCTGGGCTGGCATGTAGGCGAAGGAGTCGATTTTCACCCCGGCGGCAAAGGCAGCCATCACCCCAGCGCCAAAGCGGTTCACCAGCCCCTGAATCATCAAAATCCCAAAATTCATCACTGACTGTTGTATGCAGGCGGCTGTAGAAAAACGGAAGATTTCCCTGACCCGATCCCGGCTAAAGGACAGCTCCTGCCGACTGGGACGAAGACCTGGCTCCCGTATCCAGGTATATAACCCGATCCCCAAGCCGGAAAAGGCCTGAGCGACCACAGTGGCCACAGCGGCCCCGCCGATCCCCCATCCAAAGCGAATCACAAAGAGGAGATCCAGCACAATATTCATCACCGCCGCCCCTCCCAGAAACCACAGAGGCGTCACGGAATTTCCTACCGCCCGAAGCAAAAACGCAAAATAATTATACAAAAATACGAAAAAAATCCCGGAAAAAATAACAGCCGTATACTCTGCCATCAGGTCAAAAAGCTCTGCTGGAACCTGGAGCAGGCACAGAATGGGCCTCATCCAAAGGTATAGCAGCAGATTCATCCCCATCGCTGTCAGACCGATGAAGAAAAAGGAGATCACCATACTGCTCTTCATGGATGCCTCCTCTCTTCTACCGAAATAGAATGAATATACCGACCCGCTCCCCATGCAAAGCCCGATTAATATCGAGGTCAAAAAAGTCATCAGCGTGTAAGCGGATCCTACCGCCGCCAGGGCATCCGACCCCAAAAAACGGCCTACGATCAAGGTATCCGCAATATTGTAGCACTGCTGTAGAAGGTTCCCCAGTATCATCGGCGCCGCGAAGGCCAGCATAGTAGCCGTTACCCTTCCCTGTGTTAAGTCCTTTTTCATTGTAGCCTCTGCCGGGTGTGGAATTTGATTTTATTCTGCTTTTTGCACAAGTACATCTCCACATCCGCCTGCTTGAGGATCTGCTCCAGAGACATGTCCGAATCATCCTGATGAATGGGAATCACGCCGAAGCTGAAGCTTACCGGATATTCTTTGGTATTATTGGCCACCATCTGTTCAAGAGCCTCCTCCAGCTTTTCCCTGGCCACATCTTCCAGGCATCCCGGGAATACCAGGCAGAACTCATCTCCCCCGATCCGGGCAAACACGTCCGTGGTCCGGATATTCAGTTTAATCAGGGAGACAAAGGTTTTCAGGTATTCATCCCCTTCCAGATGGCCGTATTGATCATTGACAAACTTCAAGCCGTCCAAATCCATGTAACACAGGGTCATCTCCTGCTTTTCCTCCAGGGCTTGCTCCATATACTCCTCGAAAAAACGCCGGTTGGCGATCCCAGTTCCCGGGTCATGGTAAGCCTTACTGGCCAGCTGTTTTGCCTCCTGACGCTCCTGGGTGATGTCGATGATCACATGAGCGTAGGCTTTTCTCCCCTGCCACTCCGTCTGAAGAGAGGTCACCTGGTAAAAATTCCCGCCAAAATCCTCTGCCTCCCAGATAGCATAGGCCTCTTGGCTGTGCCAGCTGGTGATCTGCTGCTTGAAGGACAGTCGGTAATTGCAAATGCTGCAGAAATCCTCTACCCCGTCCCCCTTTTCCTCCTTCTTATTGCAGAAGAGAAGCTCTTTGGTCTCCCGGTCTATCACCATGATCCACTCTCTCCTCCGCTTGGTCAGCTGGATCAAAAGTTTATTGTAGGCGATTCCCACAGCCTCATGCTTCCGTCTGCGCTCCTCCTCCTGCCTCAGCTGTATTTCCCTCTCCTGAAGCTTTTCCACAATAGCGTTAAAAGCGCCGGTAAGATCTTCAGGGTAGGACACCTCCTGGGAATAATCCCCCTTTACCACCTGCTCTGCCTGCCAGGCAATATGCTTGATTCCCGAATGGAGGATCTTCAGACTATCCCCCAGCTTTTGAAAAGGCTCGTCCAGCTGCGTCAGATCAATCTCCTTCGCCTGATAATCATATAAAATAGTCTGTAAATACGCATATAAAATCTCACAATTCTTGTCTACCATGAATAACTCCTCATCAGGGGCGCTGCCTTTAACCCCTATCGCTGCTTTCTGAACGCTACAAACCTCACTGCAGTCTCCAAAAGCCCATGCCACATTTCCTTCAGTTGTCTCTTTCTAATATCCTACCATATCTTTTCCCATATATCAAACAAAAAATGTAAAAAAGCAGTGGAAAAAGGCTGTCTTGAAGTATCCCCTCAAAACAGCCTGGCATTTTTCTCCCTCTTTATCTTCCCCCTATTTACCTCCCAGAATTTTCCATTTTTCCAGTTATCCCTTCTCCCTCTGCCGGCGACAGCCCTGCCAGACGCTGTAGCAGAGTGAGATCCGGATAACTGGTCAGACAACCTACCTCCTTCACACAATAGCCTCCCATCACCGTTCCCATTTGAATACACGTTTCGATGTCGCAGTGATGGTAAAGGCCATACATCAGCCCTGCGTGGAAGGCGTCTCCTGCTCCAGTGGGATCTACTGCCCGAACTCCATCCATAGGGGGGATCCGCTCCTTTCTTCCTCCAGACTCATAATAGCAGCCCTCTCCTCCAAGCTTGATAATTACCTGATCAAAGTACCGGGACAATACCTTCGCCGCTTCCTCTACCGTATCCCTTTCGGTAATCTTTAACGCCTCTTTTAAATTGGGGGTGTAATAATCCGCCAGCTGGATATATTCCAGATATTTGTCAATGGACAAGTCATCCTCCCAGCCCGTGTCAAAGGTAAGAATGCAGCCCTCCCGCTTCCGCTCTCTGTAAAACTCCAGAAGCTCCCTGTTCCCGGGATCCACATACATGCGCATGATAGCGCTTCCTCCCATCTCCTCCTCCAGGATGCGGATATCTTCCCGGGTTAAAGGTTTCCTTCTCCCATAGGATAAGAAAGTCCGATCCCTCCCAGTTATCATCACTGACGTGATGTGGATAGGTATTTCCCCTCTGCTTCCTAAATTGTAGAAAGGGATCTGAAACCGCATCAGCTCCTTTCTAGCAAAGGAGGAAAACAGATCCTCTCCGAGAAAGGTAAACAGCTTTACTGGGATCCCCAGGCGGGATAAATTTACCAGAATCGCCGGCACGCCGCCGCCCAGCTGCAAATCAAAGGTATCGGAGTAAACCTCCTCCCCCTCATTGGGGATTTTCGGTATTCTGCCATACAGCAAATCACAATTTATCGCGCCTATTCCGGCAATGAATCCCATAATCAGTTCCATCCTTCTATGTAATCTTTATTGGACTGGATATATTCCTCCACCAGCTCCTGGGCCAGGCCCCAGGAATTTACCAGTGGATGCAGAAACAGACACTGCGCCGCCGCCTTTTTATCCTTTTCCCGGATTGCCTTTGAAGCATATCGCTCGTAGCTTTTCACCCGCCGGATAATCTCCATAGGAATATCTCCCGGATCCACTACCCGCTGAGGGATCGCCACCCCATCCTGGATACGGCAGCTAATCTCCACCACGTCCTCGTCTCTAAGCCCTGGAATGGCGCCCTGGTTCGGGACACACAAGATCATATCCACCGGCTTTTTCTCCTGGACAGACCGGATATAGCTTAAGGCGACCCCTGCGTAACCCCCGCTGTCCTTCTCTAGTGGATCAAAGGTAAAGGGCTTTTTCCGCACCTTTCCCGTCTCATTTTTCATATACATGTCTGATCGGATCCCATGCCAGCGGACATAGGTTTCCAGACAGCGGTCAAATTCCTTCTCCACATCCAATCGTTCCAGCTCCGCAAGCATGTGGCGGTTAACGTCCCGGATTACCTCACCTCTGGTTTCTCCCGCTCTGAGAATATTTTCCACTGCCTGATCCCGGTAGAAAAAGTAATATAAATACTCATTCAGGATGCAGCCCATATCCCTGGCCAGCTCCTTGGTAAAGTATTTCATATCCGTCTCTGTGTAAATCCTGTCATCCTCAATTAAAGTCTCCAGCATTTCCTTTCCCCTAAACTGGATGCTGTGGAAAAAGGACAGGTGGTTTAACCCGTAGCAGCCAGCGGTGATCTCCTCCGCTGGAATCTGGTAAAGTCTGGCAAAGGACTGCAAAAGCCCGGTAGGAGCGTCGCAGATACCGAATGTGAAATCATAGCCCATATCCCGAAGAGTCTGGGAGACCACCCCGGCAGGATTGGTAAAATTAAATACCTTCACCTCGGGCTTTCCATAGCGGCGGATCAATTCGCAGTATCCCGCCAGGGCGGGCACTGAGCGCATGGCGAAAGAAAATCCCGCCGCCCCGGTAGTCTCCTGCCCCAGCACATGGTGTCCCAGGGCAATCCGCTCATCGTCTACCCGCTTCTCATCTTCCCCTACCCGGATGGTAGTAATCACATAATCCGCATTCCTCACCGCCTCCACCGGATCTGTGGTGAGCAAAAACTTCACTCCCGGGTCAATCAACTGGGCCACATGCTTTGACATGGCCCCAAAAATATTCAGCTTTTTCTCGTCATTATCCATAAATACGATTTCCTTAATATGGAGCGCCGCTGCCTGCTGAGCCAGGCTTCTGGCCAGAAACATGGACCGGTAGCCGCCCCCTCCAATCACAGAAATCTTGATATCCATATGAAAACCATTCCTTTCTAAATCCCGTTCCTCGTCCATCAATAAACCGACTCATCCATCCGAAACAGCCTATTCACCCCAAATACGATCCCTACCCCCAGCAAGATCAGCATCACTCCCATGGCATTGCCGTACCCGTAATTATTCTCAATCAGAGAGGTCTTATACAGATAAAGAGGCATATTTAACGTCTTATTTCCTGGTCCCCCGTTGGTGGTGAGAAAGATCAGCTCAAACTCCTTAAGCATGCTGGTGGAGGCGATGATCACCGCTGTGCCGATGGTCGTTCTGATAATCGGCAGAATCACCAGGAAGTCAATCTGGAGTCCTCTGGCCCCGTCCATCTTCGCCGAATCTGACAGCTCTGTGGAAACCCCCAGAATGGCCGCCAGCACTAGGATGGTAATCAGCCCAGAATAAATCAACCAGCTTAAGGTCACCGGGATCATGGCCGTTTTCACCTGGAAATACCACTGGATCTGCACCGGCTTCCCTGTAATCACGCTGAGAAGGGAATTGATCAAGCCATTGGCGTCAAACACCCGGAGGAAAATAATCGCCAGGGCAGAGGCGGGAATAATATTGGGGAGCATCGAAATAGTACGGATAGCCCGCCAACCCCGACACCGCCTGGAAAGGATCAACGCCAGAGTCACACCCAGAGCTACATGGACAGTTGCCTGCAGAACCACCCAGAAAAGGGTGTGGAGCAGGGCCACCCGCACATTGGGATCCCGGACAGCCGAGAGATAGTTTTCCAGTCCGCAAAAGTGAATATCCGAACCGATCTTCCAGCTGGTAAAGGAGGTTGCCGTTACTACCCCAATGGGAATCAGATAAATCAGCCCAAACAAAAACGCACATGGCAGCAGAAACACAAACAGGATATGTTTTTTCACTCGCATAGCGTTACCTCAGATTATTCCTCATTCTTCTCCGCCGCCGCCGTCAGGGCCGCTGCAAATTCCTCCGGCGTCATCTCACCCTGTGCCAGAAGAGGATACTGTACGCTTACCTCATCCACCACATTGGCGTACCACAGGCTTTGGTAATCGTTGATATTATAGGTAGAAACCGCCGCGTTCTCAATGACCTCATTCACCAGTGGATACACCTTGTCTGAAGTAAGGTTCCGGTCACAGATATTTCCCGTAACTTCCAGATACAGCTTCTGGCTCTCTTCGCTGGTCATAAATTTAATCATCTCAACGGCTGCCTCGATCTTTTCCGGCGTCTTGGCGGCTACATGCCAGCCAGTCTGAGCCGCGTTGTACATGGTCCCTTCCGGATACATGGCCGTGCCCACTTTTTCATAGAAGCCTTCCTCGCACTTGGTGGTATCGTAGAAATTCTGAACCATCCATGGGCCATTGGCAATCATGGCCGTAAGTTCATTCTGGAAATTATTTGCCGCCGCTGCGTAGTCGCCGCCAATGGAATCCGGGGTGGTGTACTCTTTAAACAACCGCTGGATCTTTGCCGCCGCGTCGATAAATTCCGGCACATGATAATCCCTTGGCTGAAGGGTATTCATAAACTCCTCCCCTGCCTCATTGCTGGCGGTCATGGCTCCCAAGAAGAGACTGGTACACCAGCCAGAGTCCGCGGTATCCATAGACATGGGCACAATACCCGCCTGTTTTAACGCCTCACATTGTTGGAAAAATTCATCCCATGTCTCTGCCGGGGCTTCTATCCCTGCCTGGGCGAATAAGTCTTTATTATAGAAGTATCCCACCAGCTGACGGGTGGAAGGGATCCCATAGAGCTTGCCGTCCCGGGAATTGACCGCGATCCCAATATCGCTCATGGTGCTGCGCCACTCCTCGTCCACATAGGGGGTTAAATCCACCAGCTTATCCTGCATCATGTCAATGATATTGTAGCCACCGGTATTCACCACATCTGGAAGGGAATCAGAGCTGTAAAGCACCTTCATCTTGTCCACATAGTCCTGGGTATTGGGGATCTCCTCCACCACAATCTCATACTTTCCCGCATACTGCTCATTAAAAGCCTGGCATCGTTCCTGGAACCATCCAGCCACACTGGCTGTCCCGCACATAAAGGTGGGATAGTCAATCTGAATCACCTCTGCAGATTCCTCTCCAGCTTTCGTCTCTGCTCCTTGTTCCTCTGCCTGGCCGGCCACAGACTCTGCCCCTTGGGCCGTACTCTGGGCGCTCTCC
Source organism: uncultured Lachnospiraceae bacterium (assembly GCA_949740725.1). GTDB lineage: Bacteria > Bacillota > Clostridia > Lachnospirales > Lachnospiraceae > Caccovicinus. The sequence continues at coordinate 18,858 of CATJIO010000135.1, forward strand.
CCGCTGCTGGATCCCTGTCCACAGCCTGCCAGCATCGCGCTTCCCAATGCTGCGACAATCACTGCTAAAGTTCTCTTTTTCATCGAAATTCCTCCATCACTTCTTTTTCATTTGATGCTTGTGGCGTTCGCAAAGAAACACCATCGAAAGCACCATCTATCATTATGCGGCCGCATAATCACCCTTTTATTGACCCGGAAACCATACTTGCGGTGATCTGCTCCTGAAGGCAGATAAATACAAGTATACTTGGCAGGATCGACAATACTATCGCCGCAAACATGGCGGTATAGTTAAAGGAAAATTGGGACGTAAAGTAATTCAGCGCCAGAGGCAGCGTCCGCACCGAAGCGCTTTTCGTCATCACCAGAGCAAACATAAATTCATTCCAGGAGGTAATAAAGTGGAGCGTAGCTGCCGTGGCCACCCCTGGCTTGGCGATGGGAAGGATAATGGCAAAAAAGGTATAGAAGACGCCTGCCCCATCAATGTAGGCCGCCTCCTCCAGCTCTCTTGGGATCCCTTGAAAGGTGCTCTGAAGAATAAACAGGGAGGTGGGAAGACCCAGGGCAGCATAGATCAAGATCAGTCCCCTCATGGTGTCAATCATCCCCATCTTTGTGAGAAGCAGGTAGATGGGCATCAGCAGAGAGGATACTGGAATCAGCAGGGAAGAGGACAACAGCAAAGTGAAAAACTGCTTTCCCCGAAAGGAAAACCGGGCGGTCATATAAGCCGCCATGGAAACTGCCACCACTGTGATCACTGTATTGGCCATCGAAATCACCACGCTGTTTCGAAAATACAAGAGGATCGGCGCTGTCTGAAGCGCCACCTGAAAGCCATCCAGCCGGAAGCTTTTTGGCAAGGCAAAGGCGGAAGTTAGGATTTCCTTATTCGTCTTAAAGGCCTGGAAAAATACCCAGATCAAAGGCCCCAGGCAGACAATCACCACATAAATCAGAAAAACCCCCGCCAAAGTCTTTCCTATTGCTCTTTTTACCTGCTTCATTCTGCTCCCTCCTCCTTATCGATTGCTCTGCAGCTCTCCCGCTCCACCAGCTTATGGGGAAGCACCATAGTCTTTTTCAGCATGGAATAATCCTCATGTAAAAAGACAGCAATCGTGTGGCGCACAAATCCCCTAAGCGGCTGTCGGATAGTGGTAATCTGCGGCCTGCTACAGACTGCCAGAGGCAGATCGTCGAAGCCAAGGACAGAGATATCCCCTGGCACAGAACGCCCCTGGTCTAAGATAGCATGAATCGCTCCCAAGGCAGCGCCATCGCTGAAAGCAAAGACTGCCGTAAATTCCATCCCTTCTTCCAGGGCCCTCTTCACCTGCTGATAACCGTTTTCATAGGTAAGTGTACCGAAGCGGACCATGGCCGCCTGATCAAACTTTAAGCCGTGCTCTTCCATGGCCACCTTGCAGCCGGAGAGCCGCTGGTAGTTGGAATTGATCCCCTTAGGGTAATTAGAATAAAACAGCAGCTTTTTATGGCCCAGATCCAGCAGATAGTTCGTCCCTTCATAAGCCGCCGCCACATCATTGACATGAATCATAAAGGCATTGGCCCCGGTCATCTCCTCCCCGAAGATCACCACATGGCTGTTGATGGTCTCCGCGAACTGTAGGATCTGGAAGGGATCCACCACGTCAAACATAACGATTCCATCAGGATTTAATCCCCGGATAATGTTGTGGCACTTGTCTGTGTCCAGATTATTGGTGGGCAGATACACCAGCTGCAACCCGGTTCCCTGAGACTCCTCGATAAACATCTGGAGAATACAGCGGAAAAATTCGATTTTCATGTACTCAATTAAAAATACGATGATCCCTGTCCGCTTCCTCCGGATCGTCTTGTCATTTTCCCCGTTCTCCATCAGCACCCGCTCGATCTTCCTGCGCGTCTGGTCGCTGACCTTCTGGATAGTGTTAAAGTAGCGGGAAACCGTAGCCGGTGAGACTCCCGCCTGGCTGGCAATCTCGTAGATAGTCATGAGGGGAGCCCTCCTTTTGTTTCACTAAATTGTTTCATAATTTCATAATTTTGTTTTATTATGAATTCTTTTTGAATAATATTCCTCATTTATTGTTGAATTATTCTATTTTGTGCTTTTTTTATGCTGATATTTATTTATTTTTACTATATCGGTTTTCATCTTCATTGTCAATATGTTTCATAATGTTTCATAATTGTTTCATTATGTTTCATTCATCCAACCTGCTTTCTATAATAAAAGAGTAAAGAGTCCGAAGGTGTTTTGCTCGATAAATTCCCATAAACTCACATGTCTGCTAACACAGGCATCACCAAATATGAACGTCGCTTGCTCCGCAATCGCCCGTGGCATTGGCGGTAAATAAAAAATACCTCAGAGCCAAGGGTTTGGCTACTGAGGTATTTTTTTTTCAGGCAAAAAAAGAATGCGTCTGAGAGGAATCGAACCTCCGCACGCGGCTCCGGA
>CATJIO010000136.1 GCA_949740725.1 uncultured Lachnospiraceae bacterium
AACTGGTCGCAACCCACCTGCCCGGCTTGCGTCTCCTAAAGTCACCGCAAATCCTTAGCCAGCAATTCACTGGGCCTTCACGACTCACTTAACCAGCGATTCAATAAAATAGCAATTTTTCCGCCTCCACATACTCAAAAGAGCCCGGTCTCCCAGGCTCTCCAACTCTTCTTTAGTTCCCATTATTTCCTACCGGCAAAGAAGTCAGGCACTTTCCATCGCCGCCAATCTGATAGACCTCTTCAATCACCGTATCTACTGCCATGGTCCCATCTGGATTCAGATAATACCATTCACCAGGATTGGCCTGCAGCCATCCGGTAACCATCTCCCCCTCTGAATTCAAATAATACCAGCTATGTTCTAACTGCAGCCATCCGGTCTGCATTTCTCCCTGAGCATCAAAGTAATACCAATGGGCCCGTGTCTCATCATAAAACCACCCGGTGCGGGCATAACCGTTTTCGTCGAAAGCATACCAGCATCCCATAATCATCATCCATTGGGACGTCGGGTTAGTTCCCTCCTCAGTTCGGTATTTCTTTCCCTCCTGATAGTTCATCCAGCGTCCGCCAGTCTCTCCCAGTGTATCGGAATCTACTGTGAGCATATCTGAGGAAAGGACATATTCCCCAGTAAGAAGATATCGCCGCTCCTCATCGGTTCGTCCTTTAGCCCGGACCTGGTAGTAATAGTCTCCCGCCTGTTGAATGTATGGGCGGATATCTACGCTGGTAGCCGTGACCTCCAACGTCTTTACCCAAGTTTCATTCTGATAAATCCGCACCTCATACATGGTGGCATGAGGAACCTTTTTCCATTTAGCGATCGTCTTTTTTTCATCACTCCATCCAGCCTCTTCTGTTATACCCAGTTGAACTGATGGGGTATATTTTATGGTAACATGGAGTACAGACGGATCCTCGTCATCGGCCGATGCGCTTCGGAAATCTGCACCGCTAATACTGCATTTGCTGCTTTTATAGGTCTGCTGGAAAATCCGTCCCTCGTCGGCAGCAATGGTCAGATAGCCGAATACTGCCTTTCCCGGCTTCCAGTCTTCTACCTCTTTGCTCCAGCTAACCTCTGTCATCTGACAGCTGGAAGGAGTGACTAGGATAGAGGGTTCTTCCAGATCTCCTTCTCCTCCATTGTTGCTGACTATCACATTCAAGCTGTGGACAGTACTCGCCCCAGAGGCTGTCACTGCAGCTCCCACAGTGAACAGCGCTATCGCGATTCCCATCCAGATCCTCTTTATTCCAAATCTGAGTCCCATCTTTGCACTCCTTTTCCGCATCTGTCATGCCCTGCTGATATCTGGTGTACTGACACGTTTACATTTTGCCAAATGACGCAGAATGAATTTCCATCAGCAAGGCCTCTATTCGTCTGCAGTCGCATCCTGGCTGTGTCAGCACTCCTGGAGTCTTAACAGAATGAATACATCCGTTCCCCTATTTGCGCCAGATTCCATCAGCATCCAGCAGGAAGCCATCGATATATGTGCTCTGAGCCCTCACTCCTGTACCAGGATAAAAATAGTACCAGTTACCGCCGATCTGCGTCCAGCCCTCTGCCCGGATTCCATCACTGTTTAAATAGTAATATTGATTATCCTGCACTACCCACTGATTCGCCACCATAACCCCTTCAAAAGCGTCCTTGGTGGGATTTAAGTAGTAGTATGCATTCCCGCTCTGGAGCCATCCGGTAACCATAGCGCCGCTCCCATCCAGATAATAATAGGAGCCATTTCGCAGCTGCCATCCGGTAAGCATCCAGCCATCTCCGTCGAAGAGATACCATTTTCCATTCCAGGCCAGCCACTCATCCTTAGGATAGCTTCCATCAGGATAGCGGAAATACCATCTGTTCCCTGTCTGAATCCAGCCTACGGATGTGGCGCCCCCAGAGGGTGTGGTTCCATTGGTCTGACCGCTTCCATCAGATACATCCTCCTCCGGAAGATAAATCTCATCGGAAGAGATCCAATCGCTGCTCTTCCCATATCTACCTGTAGATGAGTCACCAGGAATCACTCGGACACGGAAATGGTACGTACCCTTTTTCGTCATATAGGGATAAAAATTAAAGCTGGTAGAGGTCACCTGCGCCTTGTGTACCTGGGAATTGCCACGATACAATGCCACCTCGTAGTGGTAAGAAGAGGACGCGTTATCCCCCATGCTCCATCTTGCTTTTCCATAGCCTGAACCGCTCCAATAAGCCTCCTCTGGTGTCTCAAACTGGCCCTTTACCGGATTCAGCTCAAGGGTGACTACCAGCCTTTGATTACTGATGGATGCAGTCTTAAATGTACCACCGTTAATTTTCACATTGCTGGACTGGTATCCGCCCTTGAACCGGCGATTATCATAATCTGTCGCCTCCAGCCATACCTTCATCCGCGGTGTATCTCCTACCTGGATACTCTTTGTCTGGGAAGTAACCCACTCCGCCTTCTCAATGGAGTAATGATCACTAGCCGTGTACACATAGGCAATTCCCCCGCTGTCCTTATCACCGATTACAATATCTGGAAGCGTATCCCCTGGCTCAAACTCATTGAGTCCCACACGAATACTCACCGAACTGATAGTAGACACTGCATATACCATCGCTGGATTTACTAGTGTCATACAAAGGCACAAAATGATAAAGCTGCTTACGATTCTCCGTATTCGTTTCATATAATCTCCCCCTTATGGTAATAGAAGTTACTACTGTTCACGGCTCGCCGTTCACAGCAATAAAGATACAGGCTGTGAATAGTAACTAGACACTTACAATGATTTACTTTTACACTTTACATTATAAGCAATAACCAGTGCAAGCGTCAACTTACAATATTCTAACCATTTCCTTACCGGGAATGAGATGTTACAAAAAAACTGCCTTATCACAATTATGATAAGACAGTTTTATGTTTATTTTGTGAACATAAAAGAAATAAACGGTAAATTATACCAACTCTAGCAATACTTCCATTGCTGCATCGCCTTTGCGCGGTCCAATCTTCACAATTCTGGTGTAACCACCATTGCGGGATACATACTTAGGCGCGATCTCGTCAAATAATTTCGCTACCAGATCTACTTCCTTCGTATTTTTCTTTCTCCCTGCCGCTGCAGCGGGAACTTCCGTCACACAGTAAAGCACCTTTAACATCTGGCGGCGTGCATGAAGACGGGAAGGCTGATCCTTTTTGATCTCCTTTTCCACCTCGTCGTACACAGTAATTTTCTTACCGTCTACCACTTCCTTCACTCTCTTTCCATCCTTGTCCTTGCGGGGTACTTTTGCTGTAACCTTAACGGTATCAAAGTTATCCTTTTCACGAACTGCCATAGCGATCAGCCCTTCAGCAACCTTACGGATTTCCTTAGCTCTGGTCTCAGTAGTCCGAATCTTTCCATGATAAAGCAGCGCAGTTACCTGGCTACGGATCATGGCCTTTCTCTGGGATGATGTTCTTCCTAATTTTCTATATCCTGCCATAATAATCTTCCTCCATCTCTTTCATCTTGGAGAGCAACGCCGTGCTCTTTGGACTTATCAGCTTGCCTCTTCCAGCGGGAATACCCGGCCATGCGTCATCGGGCTTACTGGCCAGGTATATTTCTAAGCATCTGAAGTCTGCCTCTGGTTATTCATCACTTAGATTCAGCTGCAACCCCAGTTCCTTTAATTTATTTAATACTTCCTCCAGGGACTTGCGGCCCAGGTTACGGACCTTCATCATATCCTCAGAGGTTCGATTGCACAACTCTTCCACCGTATTGATTCCGGCTCTCTTTAAGCAGTTGTAAGAACGAACAGACAGCTCCAGCTCGTCAATGTTCATCTCCAAAACTTTTTCCTTTTCATTATCTTCCTTCTCTACCATGATCTCCGCTGTCTTGGCATTCTCCGAAAGATCAATGAAAAGATTTAAGTGCTCGCTTAATACCTTTGCGGCAAGGCTAACCGCCTCATCTGGCGCCAAAGTGCCATTGGTAAAGACATCCAGGGTCAGTTTGTCAAAGTCTGTCACCTGGCCCACACGAGTATTCTGTACAGTCATATTCACTCGCTCCACTGGAGTGTAAATAGAATCCACTGCAATCACGCCGATGGGAAGATCCTCACTTTTATTTTTATCCGCGCTAACATAGCCACGGCCTTTGGTGATGGTAAGTTCCATATAAAACTTACTGTCCGGGCCGCCGCTTAAGGTGGCGATCACCTGCTCAGGATTCATAATCTCAATATCCGCATCCGCTTGGATATCTGCTCCGGTTATAATTCCGTCACCCTCAAACTCAATGTATGCAATCTTTGGTTCATTGGTATCGCTGTTGTTCTTTATTGATAAGCTTTTGATGTTCATAATGATTTCAGTTACATCCTCCTTTACACCGGGGATGGAGCTGAATTCATGCAAAACGCCATCGATTTTCACCTGGCTGACTGCTGCACCCGGTAAGGAAGAAAGCATTATTCTTCTAAGGGAATTACCTAAAGTGGTGCCGTAGCCTCTCTCTAATGGTTCAACGACAAACTTTCCATACTTCTTATCTTCTGAAATCTCTGCAATTTCAATGTTTGGTTTCTCAAAATCGAACACTAATAGCCCCTCCTTTTAGGGTGATCATCAAAGCTTAATTATTTGGAGTACAACTCAACGATGAGCATTTCATTTACCGGAACGTCAATCTCATCTCTGGTTGGCATTTCCTTAACTGTACCGCGTAAATTTTCCTGATCTGCTTCCAACCACGCCGGAACCATACGTCCTGCCGTAACTTCCAGGATGTCTTTGTATCTCTGAGCTGATTTGCTCTTTTCACAAATCTCAATCACATCGCCGGCCTTTACTAAATAAGACGGAATATTAACCCGCTTGCCATTTACCAAAACATGCTTGTGATCTACAATCTGTCTTGCTTCCTTCCTGGTGCGGGCCAGGCCTAAGCGGAATACAACATTATCCAGCCTGGTCTCCAAAAGAATCATCAGATTGGTACCTACCATACCATTCATCTTGGAAGCCTTTGCATAATAGTTGCGGAAAGGCTTCTCCAAAACACCGTAGATAAATTTAGCCTTCTGCTTCTCTCTCAGCTGCAGACCATATTCACTTACTTTTCTGTTTGCTCTCTTTAATTCTCTGTTGGACTTTTTATCAATTCCTAAATAGATGGGGTCCAAACCTAAGGATCTACATCTTTTAAGAACAGGAACTCTATCAACTGCCACTTTTTTTCCCTCCTAATTAAACTCTTCTACGCTTTGGCGGACGGCATCCGTTATGAGGAACAGGAGTTACGTCCTTGATGCTGGTTACTTCCAATCCGCATGCCTGTAATGCACGGATGGCTGCCTCGCGA
>CATJIO010000137.1 GCA_949740725.1 uncultured Lachnospiraceae bacterium
TCTTACATACTCGCTTTCCGTCTTGTTATACATTATGATCTGATTTTTATTCGCATATACCATACCAAGCTCCTCGGTTGCCACCTGGTACACATAATCTAGATCCACATATGTATTGATGCTGGTCTCCAGAGCATCATTCTCAGACTTCAAGACTTCCAGTTCCTTCTCATACGTTTCGATGTTATGAATCCTGGATGTAATCGATGACTGAATCTTTAGGTAATTCACACATAAATATAAGGTAAGAATTGCCGCAATGGTAAGCATCACCAGAAAAGGCAGATCCATCTGCAAAGCCTTTTCCTGATTTCTACGCACCGTATAGTCAGGCCGTTTCACCCGTTTGGGCTCCCGGATGACTGGAACCTGATCCGGCCGTAGCTTCCGAACTGTGTTCCCTTCAATGTATTCTCTTGTATGACGCGGACTCCTCTTCTCAGCCATATCAGGTCTCCTCCTTTACCTATTCATCATTGTTCCGGCATTAAAGCAAAAGCTTTGCCGGCTGCTTCCTCTATAAACGCTCGAATACCCGAAGCTTGGCACTCTTTGCACGTTTGTTCTCTTCTTCCTCTTTCGCAGAAGGAATTACCGGCTTTCTGGTAACTACCCTCCCCCGGCTCCTCTTTCCGCAGACACATACCGGGAAATCCGGAGGGCACGTACAGGGGTTCGCATTCTCCCGAAATTTATTCTTAACAATCCGATCTTCCAGGGAGTGAAAGGTAATCACCGCCAGCCTTCCTCCAGGCTTTAAGCAACCGATCATCTCATCCAGAGAATTGGTAAGCACACGCAGCTCTCCATTCAGCTCGATCCGGATCGCCTGAAAGGTCTGCTTGGCCGGATGGCCATTTACCCGGAACTTCGCCGGGATCGCCGCCTTAATCACCTCCGCCAGCTCCCCTGTGGTTCTAATTGGCCTTTCCCGCCTCCTTTTCACTATATGTTTGGCAATATTCTTCGCGAATTTATCCTCGCCGTAATCCCGGATAATCCGGTACAACTCCATCTCTGTACAAGTATTCACCATATCCGCAGCGGTCTGAACCTGCTGCCGGTCCATCCGCATATCTAAGGGCGCGTCCTCCCGGTAAGTAAAGCCCCGCTCAGGCGTATCCAGCTGATAGGAAGAAACCCCTAAGTCCAGGTATATCCCATCTACCTTCTCAATCCCCAACTCCGCTAATATTTCGGGAGTGCGGACATAATTGCTCTTTACTATGGTTACCTGTTCTCCAAAACCCTGCAAGCGCTTTGACGCAGCCGCAATGGCGTCCTCATCCTGATCGATCCCTATCAGTCTTCCGTCTTTTCTCAGGCGGCTGCACAGTTCATAGGCATGTCCGCCTCCGCCCAATGTTCCGTCCACATAAATCCCGTCAGGATTCACATTCAGGCTGTCGATAGTCTCGTGAAGCAAGACGGATGTATGCTGAAATTCCATCAAATTCCCAATCCTTCCATATTTTCTGCAATCTCTTCCATATCGTCATAGGAATTTGCCTCAAGCCAGCGATCTTTTGCCCAGATCTCAATCCGGCTTCCCACGCCTACCAGTACCGCATCCTTCTCTATCCCTGCAAACTCCCGCAGCACAGAGGGGAGAAGGATTCTTCCCTGCTTGTCTACTTCACAAGAGGTGGCGCCTGCCAGGAAGAACCTGGAAAACTTTCTGGCGTTGGCATTGGTCAAGGGCAAAGTATGAAGCTTTTCCTCTAGGGATTTCCACTCGGTGTTTTCATACGCAAACAAGCAGCCATCCAATCCCTTCGTAACAACGAATTCATCTCCTAGCTGCTCCCTGAACTTAGAAGGCACGATCAAACGCCCCTTCGCGTCGACTGTATGATTGTATTCACCCATGAACATATCTATCACCTGGCATCTGTCCCATACAACCAATCCACTTGGCTACCCTTTTGTACCACTTCCTACCACTTTCCACCACTTGTATAATTATTTTATTACATTCACCACAAAATAGCAAGGTGTTTTTCACAAAAGAGAAAAAAAGCAGGAGGGACGCTCCCTCCTGCTGATTCTTATAATACCCACCATAGTTTATCTGATAGTACAAACTATCCCATCAATCTGGCTAAAAGCCAGCGGAAATGTATTGTTCGATCAATCGATCCAATGCAACACTGTACTGATAGATCTGCTCATAATCCTCCCCTTTATCAATGCTGGTATTTAGCACATTTCTCGCTGATTCTATCTGTTCGATCAGCTCTTTTTTTGATAGGTTTTTCATACATTCTCCTTTTTCTCTTTTCTCAGCCGCGCATGCTTTCCCAGTAGGATGCTGGCAGACCCTGCTGCCAGCATTATGGATAAGCATTGAGAAACTGGGATCCCCGTTCCAAAAAGAAGAAGCTGATCCGTTCGAAGGCCCTCAATCCAACTCCTCCCGATTCCATAACCGAGCAAGTAGATTAAAAACATCTCACCATCAAATTTCTTCTGTTTCCGATACCACAGCATAAACATCAGCAAGCACAAATTCCAAAGAGACTCATACAAGAATGTGGGATGTACCTGAATATACTCCACCCCCTCTTCCACAATTATGTGCTGAATGAGATCCTGAGATATCATAGAAGGATTCACCAGGGACCGTTTAATCCGCATTGCCAGCAGACTATCCGTATACCCGCCAAATGCCTCGCAGTTGAAAAAGTTACCCCATCTCCCAATAATCTGTCCCAGGGTCAGCCCCAGAACACCTGTATCTGCCATGGAAAAGAAAGATAATTTCCTAATTTTGGAAAATACAATCAAGGTAATCACGGCTCCGATCACCCCTCCATAGATTGCCAGACCCCCCGCTCTCAGGTTAAAGATTTGAAGCAAATCGTTTCTGTATGCATCCCATTCAAATAGTACGTAATAGGCCCGCGCTCCAATGATTGCAAAGATAATTGCGTACAATGCAAAATCCAGGTACAGCTCCGGATCCTGTCCCCGCCTTTTTGCATCCCTCTGAGCAAGATAAATACCGGCTAGCATTCCGCAGCCGATGATGATTCCATAAAAGGCAATCCGAAAACCAAATATCGTAATGGTGTTTTGCAGATGCTTTATGGAAATCCCCAGATTTACGAAACTTAAATCTGCTTCCCTTACCATCATAATGTAAAAAACTCCTCTCTGCCTTTGAGCTTCTTACATTTTAACCCTAATCTCGGGAAAAATCAACGAATTTCGATTGACAGTATACGATGACATTCGACAAAAAATGGGATTTTTAACCTTTGATCCTTTTCCAGAAAAAGAAACCTCCAGACAAAGAATAAATTCCGGCAAAAAAGCCATCCTTACCATAGAGAAGGACATTAAAGGAGGCTGATAAATATGAATGAAAAATTTGAGATTGCAGCAGTATATGGCAGGGAAATTCTAGATTCCCGTGGAAATCCCACGGTTGAGGCCGAAGTTTTCCTAGAGGGTGGAGCCTGGGGAAGGGCAGCTGCGCCCTCTGGCGCCTCTACCGGGCAGCATGAAGCCATCGAGCTGCGCGATGGAAATGAACGCTATCACGGAAAAGGGGTACAAAGGGCAGTCAATTCGGTGAATACTGTACTGGCGGAAGTGCTGATGTTTGAAGATGTAAGAGATCAGAAGAATATTGACCGCCTACTAAGGGAGGCAGACGGCACAGAAAATAAGGGGAAGCTAGGGGCCAACAGCATCTTAAGTCTGTCCCTGGCCTGCGCCAGAGCCGCTGCGTCAGCTTACGGAATGCCTCTTTTTCAGTATATCGGCGGCATCTACGGAAATAAGCTTCCTATGCCAATGATGAATATTTTAAACGGAGGAGCCCACTCCGATAATTCGGTGGACATCCAGGAATTCATGATTCTCCCCATGGGCGCTTCTTCTTTCCGTGAGGGGACCAGATGGTGCGCAGAAGTTTACCAGATCCTGAAAAAGCTGTTAAAGGAAAAAAAGCTCTCTACTGCAGTGGGAGACGAGGGTGGATTTGCGCCGGACGTTACCTCCGGGGAAGCAGCCATTGAGCTGATTCTAAAATCCATTCAGCTGGCTGGCTTTAAAGAAAGAACCGACTTTATGGTCTCCTTAGATGCGGCGGCCAGCGAATGGAAAAATCCGGAGCTGGGCCCTGGCTTTTATACCCTGCCCAAGCAGCGCCAGACCTATAACCGGGAACAGATGATGGAATACTGGGTGAAGCTGGTAGACTCCTACCCCATTTACTCCATCGAAGATCCCATGGATGAGGAGGACTGGGAAGGTTGGAGGCTTTTAACCGAAAAAATCGGCGGACGCACCAGACTGGTGGGAGACGACCTGTTTGTAACCAATACCAACCGTTTACAAAAAGGTATCACCGACCACAGCGCCAATGCTATCTTAATCAAGCCTAATCAGATCGGCACCTTAACCGAGACAATGGAGGCGATTCAGCTGGCCAGGTTAAACGGATATACCACCATAATGTCCCACCGCTCCGGTGAAACCGAGGACAGCACCATTGCGGATCTGGCTGTAGGCATGGGCACCCAGCTGATTAAAACCGGCGCTCCCTGCAGAGGAGAGCGGACGGCAAAATATAATCAACTCCTGCGCATTGAAGAAAAGATTGAGGAGATCTAAGAAACCACTCTGGCGATCCCCTCTTCCACCGCGGTATCCGCCACAGCTTTCGCCACCACATCCGCCACAGCTTTATTTAATGGTGATGGGATGATATTCTCCTCATGGAGCTCTCCCTCTGGAATCATCCCGGCGATAGCATATGCCGCCCGTACCTTCATGGACTCAGTAATCTCCCTGGCCCGCACAGAGAGGGCGCCTTTAAAAATGCCCGGAAACACCAGCACATTATTAATCTGATTGGGGAAATCGGATCGCCCGGTTCCCACCACGGCAGCCCCTCCGGCCTTTGCCTCATCCGGCATAATTTCCGGGGTGGGATTAGCCATGGCAAAGACAATACCATGATTCATGGAGGCCACCATCTCTTTCGTCACCAGATTTGGCCTGGATACCCCCACAAAGGCATCCGCCCCCTTCAAGGCGTCTGCAAGAGATCCGTGCTCATGATCTCGGTTGCTGATGTGGGAGATCTCCTCCTGCCCAGAGGTCAGTCCCTGATCCCCTTCACTGATAATGCCGTGAATGTCACACATCACCACATTCCCAAATCCCATGGCAATCAACAGCTTCCCGATGGCGATTCCTGCCGCCCCGGCGCCGTTGATGACGATTTTTAAGCTTCCCATCGCTTTGCCTGTCACCTTGATGGCGTTAATTAAGGCGGCAGCCACCACAATGGCTGTACCATGCTGGTCGTCATGGAATACCGGGATGTCACACAGCTCCTTTAAGCGGCGCTCGATCGCAAAGCATCTGGGAGCGGCGATGTCCTCCAGATTAATGCCGCCAAAGCTTTTGGCAATCAGGGCAATCGTCTGGACGATGGTATCCGTATCCTTTGAATCAATACACAGGGGAAAGGCATCCACATCTGCAAACTCTTTAAATAAAGCGCACTTCCCTTCCATCACCGGCATGCCGGCGGCGGGACCGATGTCCCCCAGCCCCAGAACTGCTGTACCATCTGTAATTACTGCCACAAGATTAGACCGCCTGGTGAGCCGGAAGGACTCCTCATAATCCCTCGCAATCACCCGGCAGGGCTCGGCCACTCCTGGGGTATAGGCAAGAGATAAATCCTCTCTGGTCTCGATCCTTTTCCGGGAAATCACCTCGATCTTCCCGCCTAAATCATAATGCATCTGTAATGAAGCTTCTTTGATATCCATTTCTTGCTCCTCCTACACCATCTTCTCAGGTATAAAAATTTCGTCAAATTTCTCTTCAGTCAAAAATCCCAATGCAACGCAGGCTTCCTTTAAGGAAATCCCGTCATTATAAGCTTTTTTTGCGGTTTTTGCCGCATTTTCGTAACCAATATAAGGGTTTAAACAGGTTACCAACATTAAGGAACGATATAAATTTTCCGTCATTTTCTCCCGATTAGCCTGAATTCCCACAGCACAATTCTGATTAAAAGAAGCCAGAGAGTCTGACAGTAGCCTGACAGACTGGAGAAAATTGTAAATACATACTGGCATGAAGACATTCAGCTCAAAATTCCCCTGAGAAGCGGCTATCCCCACGGCCACGTCATTGGCCATCACCTGCACAGCCACCATGGTGACGGATTCACATTGGGTTGGATTAACCTTTCCAGGCATAATGGAACTCCCAGGCTCATTCTCCGGAATCCGGATTTCCCCCAACCCGCAGCGTGGGCCGCTGGACAGCCATCGGATATCATTGGCAATCTTCATCATATTGGCCGCCAGGCCCTTCAAGGCCCCATGGGCGAAAACTAACTCATCCTTGCTGGTCAGGGCGTGGAACTTATTCCCAGCTGTCCGGAATTCCTTTCCCGTCAGCTCCGACACGGCCCTGGCCACTTCTACATCAAAGCCAGTCGGCGCATTTAAGCCGGTGCCCACCGCAGTTCCCCCTAAAGCCAGTTCTTTGAGCCCCGGAAGGCTTAAGGCTAACATGTCTCTGGATTTCTCCAGCATATTCTTCCAGCCACTGATTTCCTGGGAAAAGGTAATGGGTGTAGCATCCTGGAGATGGGTGCGGCCGGTCTTGACGATCCCCTCATGCTCTCTCATCAGGCGCTCAAAGGTTTGAATGAGCCCATCCATGCTGGGAAACAGATGATCCTCTATGGATACTGCCGCCGCGATGTGCATAGCGGTAGGAAATGTATCATTAGAACTCTGGGACATATTCACCTGATCATTGGGATGAAGCAGCTCTTCCCCGGCAATTTCATTCCCCCGGTTCGCAATCACCTCATTTACATTCATATTTGACTGAGTGCCGCTGCCAGTCTGCCATACTGCCAAGGGGAAGTGCCCCTCCAGCTGCCCAGATAAAATTTCGTCGCAAACCTGGCAAATAATGTCCGTACGCGGTTTGTCAAGCTTTCCCAGACGATGGTTCGCCATAGCCGCCGCCTTCTTCAAGATCCCAAAAGCCCGGATAATTTCCATCGGGATTTTCTCCGTCCCAATCTTAAAATTTTCCAAACTCCTCTGGGTCTGCGCCCCCCAGTACCGATCCGCGGGGACATTAACCTCCCCCATGGAGTCGTGCTCAATTCGAAAATCCATAATGTTATCCTCCTCCGTTGGAAATGATTTTGATGGAAGTATAGTAACAGTATATTCGATTTGCCAGGATTTTTCAACATGCAGGCTGAGTAGTTACAGATTATTGGCGGCCGCAGCTTAGCGCGCAGATGCAAATTGGCCGGAAGCAGCCCCTGCATCTGGCAGGATCCCGACAATAAGCGCAATTTGCATCTGGCATATCCTACAATTTTATGCTATCCTATTACATGGAACATCTACAAAAACAATTCCCCCATTTATACAATTATTTTTAAGAACAGGAAGGTATATAACATGAAATTAGGTATCGTAGGACTGCCCAATGTGGGCAAGAGCACCCTTTTTAATTCCCTGACCAAGGCAGGGGCGGAGTCTGCTAATTATCCCTTCTGCACCATTGACCCTAATATCGGTGTAGTTGCCGTGCCAGATCCCCGTCTAAAACAGCTGGCTGCTCTCTATGACTCAGAAAAAATCACCCCAGCGGTTATCGAATTTGTGGATATTGCCGGCCTGGTGAAAGGCGCATCGAAGGGGGAAGGATTGGGGAACCAATTTCTTTCCAATATCCGGGAAGTAGACGCCATCATCCACGTTGTCCGATGCTTTGAGGACGGGAATGTGATCCATGTGGACGGGAGTGTGAACCCCTTGCGGGATATTGAAACCATTAATCTGGAGTTGATCTTCTCCGACATCGAAATTCTGGAGCGTCGCATTGCCAAGACCGCCAAGGGCGCCTTTAATAATAAAGAATTAGCAAAAGAGGTAGATCTGCTAAAGAAAATCAAGGCTCACCTGGAGGAGGGTAAGCTGGCACGAGGCATGGAAATGGCCGATGAGGATGACCTGTCTTTCATGGAATCCTTGAACCTGTTAACCTGGAAGCCGGTGATCTTTGCTGCTAATGTGGGAGAGGATGACCTGGCGGATGATGGCGCCGGAAATGCTTTTGTGGAGAAAGTTCGGGCCTTTGCCGCGGAAAACTATTCCGAAGTATTCGTGATTTGTGCCCAGATCGAGCAGGAGATCGCCGAGTTGGATGAGGATGAAAAGGCCATGTTCCTGGAGGATTTAGGTTTGACCGAATCTGGTCTGGACAAGCTTATCGCCGCCAGTTACCGGATCTTAGGATTAATCAGCTACTTGACCGCCGGCGTCACCGAAACCCGCGCCTGGACCATCAAGGTAGGGACAAAGGCCCCCCAGGCTGCCGGGAAAATCCACTCAGATTTTGAGCGGGGCTTTATCCGGGCTGAAGTAGTGAATTACCAGGATTTATTAGACTGTAAAACCTATACCGCCGCTAAAGAAAAGGGGCTGGTTCGCCTGGAGGGAAAGGATTATGTAGTAAAGGATGGCGATGTGATTCTGTTCCGGTTTAATGTATAGCCTTTGCCGGCCTTGTCTTTATCCTGCAAAAGCCCCATCTGCTGCTTTCCAGCTTCAGATGGGGCTTTGCATTCTTTACCTGTTTCTTTTCGTGTCTCTACCCTCAGTGAACAAGGGGCCACACGGTTTTGCACCACAAATTTGCCATTCTGCTGCGTTACTGTCGCTCAGCGTACGTCCAGTACGCTTCGTTCCAGTGCCTTGCAGAATGGCAAATCTGAGGCGCAAAACTCCTTTGGACCCCA
>CATJIO010000138.1 GCA_949740725.1 uncultured Lachnospiraceae bacterium
AGGCGTATTTGCAGAGGCTAAGTTCGACTCCAAAGAGGGGGAACTGACCTTGGCTCGTGTGCTGGACCGGGACGAAGATGTGCTGAAATGGCTGCGCCCCGCTCCCAATGAATTCAATATTACCTACAACGGCGGCAAACGGTATGAGCCGGATTTCGTTGTTGAAACTGCGGACTGTTGCTATCTGATTGAAGTCAAAGCAGAAAAAGACATGAATGATCCAGATGTAATTGCCAAGAAGAAGCGTGGCATTCAATACTGTGAGGTTGCTACTCGCTGTTGCAGGGCAAATGGGTATAAGCCCTGGAAATACTTGTTTATCCCCTCAAAACAGGTGTTGGCGAATTCATCATTTGCAAGATTAGCGGAACGATTCCAAGAACACTGATTAGCAGGGAGGCTTAAGCCTCCCTATGATGCTCGCGCTCTTGCGCCAGCGCATTTGCCTATGTTTTGAAAAAACTAAGTATTTTTTTGCGTTTCTTCAAGTATGACACAGGATTGTAGAAAATACTAGGCGAGTGGTTTTACGTTTACTTTTATGAGTAGCTACCTTTAAGCTTTTTTCTTTTGCGCGATAAAAGCGCTGGGCGTCATACCGGTCTGTTTTTTGAAAAGCTGGGAAAAGTACTGGGGATTATTTCCACAGCCAACCCGTTCCGCCACAGACTGGATGGAAATGCCGGGATTTAAACAAAACAGCTGCTTGGCAATATCGATGCGCCTGCGGGTAAGGTAGGAAGAAAATTTCTCGCCGGTTTCACGAAAAAAGCGTTTGCTGACATAATCCACATTCATAAACAGGCAGTTTTGGGCAATGTATTTTAAGGTAATATTGGAATCGCCGATATGCTGTTCTATATACAGGCGCACCTGCTCTACGAGGGAATTTTCAGGGGAGCTGGACTGGGCGGCAGCGGCGGAGAATACAGCGCGCAGTCTGTCAATAACCTGATTTTTTAAGTCCACCAGGTTGGTTTCACTGTTAAAGAGCATAAGCCATTCTGTCAATTCCAGGGTGGACAGAACGGGAATGTTGGCGGCCAGCTTTAAGAACAGGCTGCTAGCAAGCTGCTTTAAAAAATCAATATCCCCGATACCGTCAAGGAGGCTAATATATTCCTCTGTGTGAAAATGATTTTCCCTGTGGGCAGAGGTGATCAATCCTTGAATGCGGCCGATGATGACATTGTAATTGCACAGGATTTGGGCGTGGAAGTTGTTAACATAATAGATGACTCCGAAGCGCTTCAGCCTGGGAAGGACGGCAGATAAAAGTGCAGAGAGGCTGGGATAGAAAATGGATTCATATTCCAGCCCAGTGTCCAGTCCTTTTAGTCGCGCCTCCTGTTTGAGCTGGTCAAGAGAGCCCTCGGAGAAAATGTCCTCAAAGAATATCAGCAGAGTATGGTTGACATAAACGCCGTAAATGATTGTTTTTTGCGGCAGGGCCTCAAAAAATTCACGCATGAAGGTAAGGTATGCCTCAAAATTCACATATTCCAGAAAGTAAACATGGCAAAGCCGGTAGGTGGCAGAATGAAAATCCAGGTATGCCTCAAAATTTTCTACGCTCTGCTCCAGGGGGATTTCTTGACACAGCGTATCGTTGATTACCGCGGAGAGAACATTGTGGTTCATGTTTTTCTGTATCTCAAAGGCCTCCTCGCGAATCTTCCTGGCTGCCAGGAGTTCCTGGTAATCCTTTATGCACTGCTTTACGGCTTCGATAATCTGCAGCTCGTTACAAGGCTTTAAAAGATAATTTTTGACTCCATACTTCATCGCTTCTTTTGCATATTCAAATTCTCCATAGCCGGAAAGCAGGATAAAGAGGGTATTCAGATCGGTCTGGCGGACTTTCTTTATCAGCTCAATCCCGCTCATGCCCGGCATGCGGATATCCGTCAAAACCAGATTGGGTGATTCATCCAGTATCATATCATAAGCTTCAATCCCATTTCTACAAAGTCCGATAATCTCAATTCCGTAGTGGTTCCAGTCAATGATGGAGCAAATGGTTTCTCGTATGATTTTCTCATCGTCTGCAATAATCATTTTTAACATCGGTTAAACCTCCTGGTCAGCCTGTTCCTCCTCTGTGCAGGAAGGGAGGGTAATTTGTGCAACCGCATAACCGTCCTCATTGTATACATTCAGCCCGAAGCTGTCGCCGTATATAAGGCGGATCCGCTGGTCAATATTCATTAACCCGATTCCAAAACCACCAGGCTTGATCCGATTCTCTCTTAATTTATCTAAAAGCCCATCTTCAAAAGACGACCCCTCATTTTTAACCAGAATCGTCAGATGATGTTTCTGCTGGGTTACCGTCAAAAGTACTTGGCAGGTATCGGTCATGGACTCCATTCCGTAGTGGATGGCATTTTCCACCAAAGGCTGGATAGTTAAGGGCGGAATGATGGCAGACTGTAGTTTTGGATCAATGCTGGATTGAAAGTCCAGCCGATCCTCAAAGCGGATTCGCTGGATGGTGATGTAACAATCCACAAGCGTTAGTTCCTCGGAAAGCTGGACTAAGGAGCGCTCATTGGACAGAGAGGCGCGGAGCAGAGTACCCAGAGATTCTACGATCTGGGAGGTCTGGGTATCGCCGGTGGCCTTGGCTCTCCAGTTGACGGTCTGCAGGGTATTGTAGAGAAAGTGTGGATTAATCTGTGATTTCAGCGCTTTCAACCGGGCATCCCGCATAAGGATTTCGTTGGTATAGTTGACCTTAACAAGGGTGTGTATCTGCTCTGCCATCAGGCGAAACTGTTCGTGGATGGTTTCCAGCTCATCATAGTAGAGGACTGAACGGTTGAACACCTCCATGCTCAGTTTTGTATCGCCAAACAGCCGCATTTGCTGCGTCAGACTGTTAAGCTGTATTGAAATGCGTTTCATCAGCCGCTTGGTAAATGCCAAAACAGCCAAAAACCCCAGGACAACGGAGGCGGCTACCATGAACCGCATAAGTCTTAAAGAGGCGATTACGCCGTCGTAAGGGGCGATGCTGATATAACGGAAGTCATATTCTGGAAGATAGCCGATGACGGTAAAATAGGCGTGGCCGTCAAAGTGTACAAGCTGGTATGGGTTGTCTGTATGAGATAGGAAATAATCGACCTGACGGTTAGAGAGAACTGGGGAGGCATAGATAGGTCGATTCTCACTATCTGTGATCATATAGCTAACATCTGTTTGGGCAACGCTTTTGGTGGATTGGGAAATGGTATCGTTTAAATCCACGGCAATCACCAAGGTTCCCAAAGATTTCAGGGACAGATTTTCAATCTGACGGATGTCCCGGCTTAAAATAAGATAATCATTACGTCCGGAATAGGTCCACACCACCTTTCCCTGAGCAGATTCGGCTGCCTGCCTGGCGGAGCTTAGGAGCTTGGCATCAGTACTATTTAAATGGGCCCAGTTGGTGCAGGTTGTAAAGCGGGTGTTGTAAACGGCAAGATAAGCCACGCCTGTGCTGCGAAAAGAGCCATAACCATTTTGAAGCTGGTTCAAAATAGCTTGATTACAGGCATTTATCTGGGCCGGACTGTCTGTTTGAAAGACTGCTCCTAAAGCATGCTGGATTTCTGGAGCGGAAAGCAAGGTCGAGGAGAGGGATTCCAGGGTTTTTAACTGATCGGAGATCATGGCTGAGGTAGAGTAAAGCCCGTTGGCCGTTACGCTGTACAGATGGCGGTTGTAAGCGTGGATGCAGATAACATAACCAATCCCAGAGCAGACAAGCAGGGCGAGGCCGTTAAAAATGGAGAGAGAAAGGATCTGCTTGCGGATGGATGAAGGCTTAAACATATGGGCCAGCCACTGTCCCCGATAACGGTGGAATATCTTTTTTACGGTTGTAAGTAATTTCTCCATGTTGAAATATCCTCTTACGATAAAAGTCCTGTCGCCGGCAGGTGGCATGTATAGGGATATCCAACGCGCCTGCCCGCGAGTTGGCGGATAGATAGCTGCCGGGCATATACAGGTTTGTATTGGATGGGCAAAAATAACCTGTATTTTGATTAAATTATAGCAAAAACACATAAAAAAACAAGGAAAAGAAGATAAAACCCGGTTTTTTGAGAGTAAGAAGCCGGTTTTTGCACTAACTCACCAGGATTTCTGGTGATATAATTAGAGCAGTTTAAGAGACAGGCAAAACAAAATTAAGAGATGCCTGCAGCTGCCTGACCAGCGTTTTGCACATGGAAAGGGGCATTCAGCGAAGACCGGATACAGGGAGGTCTTAGACGTATATAGTAGGTTGAGGAGGAATGAATATGATGAAGAGAACAACGGCACTTTTAGTAGCAGCAGCCATGACGACTGCATCATTGACAGGTTGCGGGGGCAACGCTGGGAATGGAGGAGATGAGAGCACGAATCCGGAGGTAAAATCCAGTGGCGGCAGTTCCTCAGACGAGATGGTGTTCGCCTGGTGGGGAAACCAGACCAGAAACGAGAGGACACAGCAGGTAATTGACCTGTATATGGAAGAAAATCCAGGGGTTTCGATTGACGGGCAGCCTTCTCAGTTTGCGGATTATTGGAACAAGCTGGCTACGGCTGCGGCAGGAAATGCCCTTCCAGATGTGATTCAAATGGATTATAAATATTTGGATCAGTATGTGGAAAACGGGCTGCTCTTAGACTTAACCCCTTATGTGGACAATGGGATATTAGATGTATCAGATTGCAATCAGGACGTAATTGACTCGGGAAAAGTAGACGGCCAATTTTATGCTGTATGCATCGGAATCAGCTCTCCGGCCCTGGTCTACAGCAAGACAGTTGCAGAGCAGGCGGGTGTTGAAATAAAAAATAATATGAACATAGAGGAATTTCTGGATACCTGCCGTAAGATTTATGAGACAACGGGATATAAAACGAATATCGCCTACACGGATAATGAGCCCTTTATGGAATATCTGTTAAGAGCTAAGGATGTGACTCTGTTCGAGGATGGAAAGATGGGCGGTGAGGCGGCCGACTATGTAGAATATTTTGAACTGTATGAAACTGGACTTAAAGAGGAGTGGCTGATTGATCCGGCGGTGTTTGTAGAACGTACAAAGACAACGGAGCTTAATCCCCTGGTATACGGTACAAGCCCAGAAAATATGTCCTGGTGCACATTCCATCTGACGAATCAGTATTCCGTCCTGGTAGGCTCGGCGGCAGAGGGAAATGAGCTTGGGATGCTAACCTGGCCGTCGGACAATGTAAAAAAATCAAACTATTTAAAGCCGAGCCAATTCCTGGCAGTTTCAAAGGATGCGAAAAACCCGGAAGAAGCGGTCAAATTTGTCAACTGGTTTAACAATTCTGTGGAGTGTAATAATATTCTGCTGGCAGAGCGTGGAATCCCAGTATCCAAGTCCGTGTCAGAGGCGGTTTCTGAAAAACTCCCCGAGCCGGATCAGGAGGCGATTGCTTTTGTTAATGAGATTGTCAGCCCGAATTCTTCCAAGGTGAATCCGCCGGCAGATGCAGGCGCCAGCGGTGTTATTGACCTTCTCAATCAGTTAGAGGAACAGGTATGCTATGGCCAGATAACTGCGCAGGAGGCGGGTACAAGGCTGTTTGAAGAAGGGAACCAGATGATGGCAAAATAAGAGAGCAAAAAAGGATGTCTGCCCGGAGAGCGAACCCGCATTTCCGGGCAGAATTAAAAAAGGAAGGAAAGAAGATGAATCAGATCAGACGCTTTGCAAACCAGAAGCATACGGCAGGTTATGTGTTCACCTTGCCTTTTATTATTGGCTTTTTTATGTTTATGGTAGTACCTATGGGGATGTCTTTGTACTATTCTTTTTGTGACTATGATATCCTCTCACCGCCTGTGTTCAGCGGGCTTGACAATTTCCGGCATATGCTTACAGATGATACTTTTTTTCAGACACTGAAGGTAACCTTTTTCTTTGCCTTTGTGTCCGTGCCGCTGAAACTTTTGTTCGCCCTGTTGGTAGCATTGCTCCTGCTTAAAAATACAAGGCTTTCCGGGTTTTACCGCGCCGCTTATTATCTGCCTTCGATCATTGGAGGCTCGGTAGCAGTCTCTGTGCTTTGGAAACGGATGTTTTCTTCTGACGGCGTAATTAATTCTCTCCTTCAGATGGTTGGGATTAACTGTACAGTTTCTTGGCTTGGAAATACAGAGACCGCCATTTGGGTATTGATCCTTTTGGTGGTATGGCAGTTTGGCTCCTCTATGCTGATTTTTTTATCGGCGTTAAAGCAGGTTCCCGCTTCCCTCTACGAGGCGGCGAAAGTGGACGGGGCAGGCCCGATCTACCGCTTTTTTAAGATTACCCTTCCGCTGCTCACACCAACCATTTTCTTTAACCTGGTTATGCAGATGATTAGTGGATTCCTGGCGTTTACCCAATGCTATATCATCACGGAGGGCAGGCCTTTAAATTCTACATTGCTTTATACGGTTTATATGTATCAGCAGTCTTTTGAATTTTATAATACCGGCTATGGCGCCGCCCTGGCATGGGTGATGTTAGCGATTATCGGGTTGATAACGCTGGTGTTGTTTGCTACGAAGAAATTTTGGGTATATGAGGGAGGGTTTTAAGGATGAGATCAAAGCGCCTTGTGTTCAATATTGTTTATAATCTATGCGTGTTTGCGATCGGGATCGCGATGATCTACCCGTTGCTCTGGATGCTGGCCAGCTCTTTTAAGGAGTCAAATACCATATTTAATACGGCCAGTTCTCTGATTCCGAAACAGGCTACTCTTGAGAACTATATTAATGGCTGGAAAGGGTTTGGAAAAGTAAGTTTTACTACGTTCTTTAGGAATTCCCTGTTTATTTCCGTTACAGCTACTTTTGGAACAGTTATGGCTTCCTCACTGGTGGCCTACGGTTTTGCCAGATTTCAGTTTAAGGGGAAAAAACTGCTGTTTACCGCCATGCTGCTGTCCATGATGTTGCCCGCCCAGGTACTGATGATTCCCCAGTATCTGTGGTATCAGAAACTGGGCTGGGTTGGAAGCTATCTGCCGTTGATTGTGCCATATTTCTTTGCGATTCAGGGATTTTTTGTATATCTGATGAGCAATTTCATTTCCGGTATTCCGTACGAGCTAGATGAGGCGGCTAAGATTGACGGCTGCTCCTACTTTAGCCTTTACCGGTATATTATTTTCCCGCTGATTAAGCCGGCGCTTGTTACCGCCTGTATTTTTTCCTTTATCTGGAGATGGGATGACTTTCTATCTTCCCTGCTGTATGTCAGCAAAACAGCGATGTATCCAGTGAGCCTGGCGTTAAAGCTGTTCTGTGACCCGGGCGCGGCTTCAGATTATGGAGCCATGTTTGCCATGGCGACGCTTTCTGTCTTGCCGGTGCTGGTAATCTTCTTGATTTTCCAGAAACATCTTGTGGAGGGAATCAGTACTTCCGGCCTGAAGGGATAAGAAAAATGGGAAAAAGGCGTGGTTACCTATTAAGAGGGACACCGGGAATATGGTGAGGATGAGGTATGCAGTTCATTGATGAGCGAAATGAAAAATTGATTGAAGAGCTGGGAAAGCTGGCCCGATCCGAGAGGAAAGCGGTGACGGACTGGCGGATGGCGTGTACAGGGGCGCAGCGCGTAGAAAGAGAGAATTTGGATGAATTAAGCTGGCAGGCATTTGATATGGCGGGCACATGGGGCGGGCACGATACGTTTTACTGGTTTGAAACACGGGTGAGGATTCCGCGGGAATTTGATGGAAAATGTATCGTATTCCAACTGAGAACGGGACGTGAGGGGGAGTGGGATGCCACCAATCCACAGTTTCGCGTGTATGTAAATGGAGCCTTAAAGCAAGGGCTAGATGTAAATCACAGGGAAGTGATCTTGAGGGAATGTGCCGGGGCAGAGGAAGAATTTTTGATCCAGCTTTCCGCCTATACAGGAAACCAGAATTTTTATCTGCGTTTGGAAGCGGAGATTCTGGTATTGGATCAGGGCCTGGAGACGTTGTATTATGATCTGGCAGTACCGCAGAGCGTGCTAAAGCTGCTGGAAACGGACAGCCGCGAGGCGGTTGTGATCCGCAGGGCGCTGACACAGGCATTGAATCTGGCGGATATGCGGATACCGGGGTCAGAGGAATTTGATAAGAGCCTTAAGCGGGTCCAGGCATATATGGCTGAGGAGTTTTATGGGAAAGAATGTGAAAAGAGCCGGGAAACCATCTACACGGTAGGACATACCCATATTGACGTGGCCTGGCTGTGGACACTTGCAGTCACAAAGGATAAGGCGGTGCGCAGCTTTTCCTCCGCATTGGAGCTTATGCGCCAGTATCCGGAATTTATCTTCATGTCCAGCCAGCCCCAGCTCTATCAGTATGTAAAGGAAAACGCCCCGGAGGTTTATGAGGAAATCCGGCAGAGAGTCCGTGAGGGGCGGTGGGAGACAGAAGGTGGCATGTTCCTGGAGGCAGACTGCAACCTTTCCTCAGGAGAATCCCTGATCCGCCAGTTTGTGTATGGAAAACGCTTTTTTAAGGAAGAATTTGGGGTCGATAATCAGATACTCTGGTTACCGGATGTATTTGGATACAGCGCAGCCCTGCCTCAGATTATGAAAAAATGCGGTATTCGGTATTTTATGACAACAAAGATCAGCTGGAGTGAAACGAATAAGATGCCGTATGATACATTTCTGTGGGAGGGGATTGACGGGACGAAGATTCTGACCCATTTTATTTCCGCGCGGGATTATAACGCCAGCCTTTTTGTGGAGGGGAAAAAGCGTCCGCCACATTTTACCACATATAACGGAGATCTGAATGCTTCGCAGCTCAAGGGAACCTGGCAGCGCTATACGCAGAAGGAATTAAATACACAGGCGCTTATGTGTTTTGGATATGGAGATGGAGGCGGCGGGCCCACGAGAGAGATGCTGGAAAATCAGCGCAGGCTTTCAAAGGGGATACCCGGCTGCCCCACAGCAAAAATGAGCACGGCAAGAGAGTTTTTTGAATGTCTTGAGAAGGAAGTTTCAGGAAAGAGGGAGCTTGCGACTTGGGCGGGAGAACTATATCTGGAATACCATCGGGGAACCTATACCTCTATGGCCAGAAATAAAAGGGATAATCGAAAAGGAGAATTTCTCCTGGAAAATCTGGAGGGGCTTGCCTCAACGATGAAGCTTTTGGATGGGTGTCCGGAAGGATTCCAGAGGGAGATGGACAGTCTTTGGGAAATCCTTTTACGAAACCAATTCCACGATATTCTGCCTGGTTCCTCCTGCAAGGAAGTATATGTGGATTCCCAGGCGGAATATGAAGAACTGTTCCGTGGCGGAAATGCCATGAAACAGAAGCTTTTGGACCGTTTGGCTTTAGAGACGAAAGCGGCTGCCAGCAGCCTGTTGGTCTATAATCCCAATGGTTTTTGCGGGCAGGGGCCGGTCTACATGCAAAACCCTGGAGCGCTTAAGCATCCGGCAGCGGTGTCTGAGGGAGGAGACAGCTATCCGATACAGAAAACCTGGGATGGAAAAGGAGTTTTTCTGGCAAAAGAGATACCGGCAAAGGGAATGAAAGCGTACCGCGTTGAGGTAGCAGAGCCTTTAGCTGGACAGGTACGGTTTGACGGCAGTACAGTGACGACACCGTTTTTTACAGTTACTCTTAATGAGGCGGGCCAGTTTGTTTCCTTTGTGGACCGGAGGGTTGGCAGAGAGCTGCTAAAGGAAAATCAGAGGGGAAATGTCCTTGTGACGTATGAAGACAGGCCTCATTATTATGATGCATGGGATATTAATGGATATTATACCCAAAAGCCATATCCTATTGACGGCAAGGGGGATATTTCTCTTATTGAGGACGGCCCGGTACGCACGGTCTTGCGGGTTATACACTCGTATTTAAACTCTGTCATTGAACAAGATCTGATTTTTTATTCTGGGCTGGATCGGATTGATATGGATTACCGGATCGACTGGAAGGAAAAGAATATCTTGCTGCGGAGCTATTTCCCGGTTAATATCCATGCCTCGGATGCTTCTTATGAGATCCAGTACGGCAATGTAAAACGGCCAACACACCGGAATACCTCCTGGGATCAGGCGAAATTTGAGGTATGCGCCCATAAATGGATTGACCTGTCGGAGGATGGATATGGGATTAGCGTATTAAATGACTGCAAATACGGCTGCGACATCCACGATGGAGTGATCGGGCTGACACTTTTAAAATCCGCTGTTTACCCTAATCCGGATGCAGACCGGGAGCTTCACCAGTTCTCCTATGCGCTTTATCCTCATACGGGTAACTGGCGGGAAGCAGGGACTGTGCGGCAGGCATACGCCTTTAATAATCCCATGGAGACCAGGATAAAACAGGAATCTGGGGGAAGGCTTGAGCCAGGATTGGCTCTGGTGGAGACAGACAGCGATCATGTAGTGATTGAAGTGATAAAGCCGGCTTATGATGGGAGAGGGCTGATTGTACGACTGTACGATGCATTCAACCGGACGGCAGATGTAAGGCTAAAGCTGTGTGTGCCAATTCGGGAAGCGTTTTGCTGCGATATGTTGGAACAGGATGAGGAAAGGCTGATGGTAGAGGAGGGGACGGTCAAGCTTCATGTGAAGCCTTATGAGATTTTGACCGTTCGGCTCTTGACCGGGAAAACAAGATAAAGAAAGGAGCAGATATGGAAATGCACGGCCGTATGGGAGAGCAGGATATTCAATATGAACGTCCTACATACCCTCAATTTGGGACGATCTATCAGGGAGATTACTATGAGGAACTCCCTTTTGAGGAGTACATTGATTTTAAACAGCCTCTTCCCGCAGGTGAGGTTTTTGATATACGGGATTTTGGCGCTGTGGCAGAGGAGGGAAGATTAAATACGAGGGCGTTCCAGGCGGCAGCGGATGCATGCCGGGATGCCGGCGGAGGAACTATTTTCGTACAAGGCGGCGCCTATCTGATGGGGACGATATATCTGTATGACAATACGGTTCTTCATATTGTGCCAGGTGCAGCGATTGTGGCTACCAGGGAAAATGGCCGTTTGAACCGGGCATTCCTGAGAGCGGTTGGAGCAGAGAATCTGGTCATTACCGGCGGCGGGAAGATATGTGGAAACGGGGAGTATTTTGTGCGTATGCCGCGGCTAAAGCCCAGATTTGAACCGCTTGCCTGCACTCATCTGGCGCCCAGAGGGACGATTGACCTGGAGCTTGCGGAGACGACTCTGCGCTATAATTACAGGAGAAGGATTCGTTTTTCAGAGGATAAGTATTTGGAGGGGATTGGCCCTACTGAACGGCCGGATTACATGGTATGGCTGGATCGATGCTCCCATGTGCGCATTGAAAATATTATCCTTGAAGATGCCATGAACTGGACGCTGAATTTGTTCCGCTGTGACGGGGTAATGGTAAAAAATATGGTTATCAATAATAACCGCCATGTAGCCAATACGGATGGAATTGATGTGACAGGGAGCAGCCGGGTAGAGATAAGCCACTGCTTTTTATCTACAGCAGATGATGGGATCGTGCTGAAAAATCCAGAGGAAACAGGGCGGGACATGGAGGACATATATGTTCATGACTGCCAGGTGATTTCAGTGATGAATACCTTTAAGATAGGGACAGAGACAAAATACAATATCAGAAATGTGCTTGTAGAGGATTGTTCCTTCTTTATGCCGGATATTTATCCGGGCTGCACATCAGGAATTTCTATAGAATCGGCAGACGGCAGCATTGTCTCAGATATTACAATACGCAATATCCGTATGAACCGGGTCTGCTGCCCGCTGTTTATCTGTCTGAATATGCGCAACCGTTACCAGGCAGAGTATACCCCAGATGGCAGCGGCCGCTATTGGGGCGGAATGATTGAAAATGTGTTGGTTGAGCATATTCACGCGGATGGGGCAGAGGTGCCTAGCCTGATTTTCGGCTTCCAGTGCGCCAGCCGGGAGGGTAAAACAGTACGCAAGGCATTAAAGAATATCCATATCAGGGATTTCAAGGCTGTGTATTGCAACAATGAAGAAATTCTGGATATTCCAGAGCATATTGAGGAGTTTTTATATGAATATCCTGAGAATAATACATTCGGAGATGTGGATGCTTTCGGAATCTGGGCCCGCCATGTGGATGGACTTACCTTGGAAGAGGTAGAGGTGGTTCCAAGGGAATGTAATACAAGGGATATGATTAAAATGTATGATGTAAGATAGCAGGGACAGAGGGATAGGACGCAGAAGTTCTTATATGCCGGTATAGCCCGTATTTCCGGGCTTTTCCGGCATTTTAGATTTGGGGAAAAGTTCTTCTATACCCTCATAACCTTTTAGGACTTCCCGACAAATAGGGATTTATAATGCATTTTTTGGACAATTTTTCACACACGTAAAACAAAGAATACATTCTGTGCCGTTCTTCCGCTTTCGGGAATTATCTGTAACATCTACTTCCATTGGACACACACTTTTGCATTTACCGCAAGATATACATTTGCTTTTGTCACACTTAATTCGGAGCAGCGAAAAATAACTCATGGGTTTTAAAAATATTGTGACAGGGCATATGTATTTGCAAAATGCACGGTTATCCTTAAACACAAGAGCCAATATTATCCCAACGGCATAGTATAGAATATTTCCTATGATAAACGCCCAAAACATAATTTTTTCAATGTTACCCACATGCGCAAGGAACAACGCGGAAACAAAGATAAGAGAAATTGCAAATGTGATATACCTTATCCACGCAATCTTTTTCCTTGGCGTCTCAGAAATTTTGTATGGGAGGAAATCAAGCACCATTGCCGTCCAACAGGCATACCCGCACCAGCCTCTGCCAAAAAACAGCGGTCCAATGATTTTTGCTACTGCATAATGTATTGTTGCGGCTTCAAACATACCAGTAAAAAGATAATACCAAAACCCCTCAATCTGCATATTTTCACCGCAAATGAAACCCAAATAAACCAACATATAAAGTCCAACCAAAATCTGCGCAAATCTGCGGGCATCTGTGTATTTTTTGATAAATAGAAATATACTGAAAGAAACTGACATTCCGATATAGCTAAAGTTAAACAAATAAAATATATTGTTCTGAGTCAACCATAATGTGATAGCAACGGTTTCAAATACTGCCAACATAATTAGCGGTAGAAAAATTTTTTTCATTTCGTTCCTCCCAAATACAAATTCAATGCGCCTACTCTACTTAATTTTCGTTATTATATTACCGCACATTAGCTTTTGCAATCACTATCACAAAACTTTCACCCAATTTTTATCTTTCCGAAAAATGGATTTATATCACATAAATAATCATATTACAAAGTATGAAACAAGTTTAGCAGGGCCATTATGAACTTCTCAAAAATGAAAGAACCAATGTTCATGATATGATGATTAAATTGCATACAGGGGAAGGAAAAACACGGCATCGGAACATGGCATTTTGGTATAAGGCCAGGATATCCCTATTACTGCCTGGGGCAATCGCTTTCTGCGAAAAACGAGGTATTGATTACCATTATGAGAACAAAGATAAACTATAGCCTAATAACGTAAAAAGGAGGATTTTGAATGGAGGAGAAAATAGTATTTAGTCCAGGATCGTTTTTTCATGGGACAAAGGCAGATCTTAGGACTGGTGATTTTTTGACAAAGGGGTTTTTATCCAACTATGCAGACCGGACAGGAAAGTATGTTTATTTTGCAGGGACGCTGGATGCGGCTGTCTGGGGGGCAGAATTAGCGGCTGGGGATGATGAACAACGGATCTATGTTGTGGAGCCCACAGGCGAGTTTGAAGATGATCCAAATGTGACAGATAAGAAATTTCCCGGCAATCCGACAAAGTCTTACCGCACACAGTCGCCGTTGAAGATTGTTGGCGAGGTGGTGGGCTGGAAGGGGCACTCGCCAGAAGCGCTACAGAATATGAGGGAGAATCTGGAAAGGCTGGCTCGCATGGGAATCGGGGCAATCGAATAACTTTTATCTTGTAGGTGCAGAGCAAAATAGGAAAGGGCATCAGTCAGAAATGGCTGGTGCTTTTTTCGTGGAAAGTGGCATGTATTCGGCGGGATGAAGTCAAACCCTCCGGCAAAGCAGCTGCATTCCTTAGATGCAGCTGCCCGGTAAATAACCTGCTTGTTTTCACAACGATCAAGGTTAAAATGAGAATCTTTCTCGACTTATTGGATCTTCTTTTCCACCAGGGCGATCAGCTGGTAAAGTAGCGCGGAGATGATGCATAGGACGACAATAGATGTGACCACTAAGGTCATCTGGAAGGTTTGGGAGCCGTAAGTAATCAAATATCCCAGACCAGCCTTACTGGAGAGGAATTCTCCGATGATGACACCCACCAGGCAGAGACCGATATTTACCTTCATGCTGCTGATGATCAGGGGGATGGAGGAAGGTAGAAGTACCTTTACTAAAACGTCCTTTTTTGTTCCTCCCAGGGAATAGATCAGCTTCACTTTATCCGGATCCGTCTGGGAAAAGCCGGTGTGGAGAGTGAGGATGGAGCCAAACAGTGCCACAGAGACCGCTGCTACAATAATGGTCCGGGTATTATTCCCCAGCCACACAATCAGGAGAGGCGCCATAGCGGACTTTGGCAGGCTGTTCAGCATGACCAGGTAAGGATCTAGAATCTCGGACAATGACCGGCTGGACCAGAGGAGCAGGGCTGACACAAGGCTGATGAAGATGACCAGGAAAAAGGAGAGGATGGTCTCCAGCAGTGTCACCCCGGTGTGGAGGAAAATACTCCGGTCTCTTACCATGGAACAAAAGTATTGGAAGATCATGGAAGGACTGCTGAAAATAAAACTGTCAATCCAGGAAAACTGGGCAGCCAGCTCCCAAAGCGCCAGCAGGAGGACTAAAAGCATTATGCGGGTGATCCGGACCTGATGTTTGTGCAGGAGCTCTGACTCCAGAAATTTTCGCTGGCTGGGTGAGAGGGAGGCGGTCTTTAAAGGAACTTTTGGAGCTTTTTTCGGAAAATCAGAGATTTTTAGGTTCGTGGTTGTCATCACACTTTAACTCCTTCCAGATCAGATTAAAATAATAGGAAAATTCTGGGGCATTTCTTCGTTCCATGGGACTTAAAATGCGGCTGTCCTGTTTCAGCATTGGATTTTCTTTGGTAACCGGTGTAAGATCAGTATCTGCCGAGCTGTCAGGGGGCGGTGGTGTGCTGTGGCCATCGTCTGATGATGGATTATCGCTGGGCGTAAGTTCGGAGTGTGATTGCTCACCATCATGGGAGGAATCTTTATAGGATGAACGCTGGGAGAAATCTGGACAGGTGAAGGAAAGAGTCAGGATCTTCTTCACCGTGGCAGGGCGAGCGGAAAGGATGACGATCCGGTCAGCTACGCTGATGGCCTCAGACAGATCGTGGGTAACCAAAACCGCTGTCTTTCGGGTTTCCCGGATAATCGAGCTGATATCATCACAGACAGAGAGCCGGGTTTGATAGTCCAGAGCAGAAAACGGTTCGTCTAATAGAAGCAGGTCCGGCTTTGTGGCAAGAGTCCGGATTAGGGCGGCCCGTTGGCGCATCCCGCCAGAAAGCTGGGAGGGCCGTTTATCCTGAAACTGATCCAGGCCGTAGGTCTGCAACATTTCTATTAGCTGGGAACGGCTGTCCGGATTTAGCCGCTTTTGAATCTCCAGTCCCAGAGAAACATTGGACAGGATGGAGCGCCATTCAAAGAGATGATCCTTCTGCAGCATGTACCCGATAGTGTCCTTTGCCTGGGACACCGGCCTCCCGTCGATGAGAATGGAGCCGGATTCTGGCTCGGCTAGTCCGCTGAGAAGGGAGAGCAGAGTGGACTTCCCGCACCCGGAAGGACCAACAATGGCGATAAATTCGCCTACATCAGCAGTAAACGATATATCAGAAAGGGCCGGCGTTTCTCCCTCCATGGCATGGTAGGAGTAGCTGACCCGCTGCACTTCAAGCTTTGGTTTCATGGAAATCCCCTTTTTTGTGTCGTTATATTCTATGATATGACGGAGAAGGAGAAGAGTACCGCTCCGGGGAAAGAAAGGAATCAAGAATCCAGAAATGAAGCAGAAACGAAGAAAAGCGCCTGTCATTGACAGGCGCTTTTTTCGTAGATTTCCTACTTCTGCGAAAGAAAAATCCGTAAAAATCTTGATAAAATCATGTGTTTTTCTTTTGGTCTTTATCACATCGACGTAATTCTACCACATGTTGAAGAGAAATGCTACTGATTTTTTTCGCTTTTTTTGTGAAATTAGGGTTTTGCAGGATAAA
>CATJIO010000139.1 GCA_949740725.1 uncultured Lachnospiraceae bacterium
ATCACTATTTAATTGAGAGAATTATCGAAAAACTATATAAACTTGAAAATTCAGAGCCGAAAGGCTCTTTTTATATACATAAAATTCCAAAAATTTTTAGAGAGGAGTAATAATATGGAATCAATAACTATTAACGGTCAAGAGAACCACTATGAAATCGAGAGCATTACGCCACGTTCAGGCCATATCCTGCAGGTTGTCTTTGCGGATGATACCCCCAGGGAGTTTGGGGACATCCAGGTATACACTGCAGGCGGCATCCAGTGTGCCAACCTGCCTGGCTACAGCACAGTCTACCGGGATGAGGGGCAGACCGTCTACCTGTCCGATGATGGCAGTGTATACACGCCTCCAGAGGAGCCTGGAGAGGCAATCCCTCCTGAGCTCTATGTGCCGACCCTAGCAGAGCGGCAGGCGGCGAAAAAAGCGGAGATTTCGGCAGATTGTGAACGCGCCATCTACAAAGGGGTAAATGTTACCCTGGCCAACGGTAGCACAGAGCATTTCAGCCTCACCGAGCACGATCAGCTAAATCTTTTTGGCAAGCAGGCCCAACTGGTAGCCGGAGCAGAACTGCTGGAGTACCACGCAGACGGCCAGCCCTGCCGGTATTACTCTGCTGCAGATATGCAGGCAATCATCCAGGCGGCCATGTGGCACGTATCCTATCATACTACCTATTGTAATGCCCTCAATATGTGGATTACCGGATGTCAGGATACCGAGATGGTTCGGGAAATATTTTATGGTGCAGATGTGCCGGAGGAGTACAGATCAGAGGTATTAAATGCATATCTTTTAGATATAGCAGCTATGGCGGAGGATGGGAAGGATGAAACAGTATCTTAAGCTGTTGTTTTTATTTGTGGCAGGAGGCCTGCTGTACAACCTTCTGGAGCTGTTTTACCGGGGCTGGACACATTGGACGATGTTTTTCTTGGGTGGGTTGTGTTTTGTCTGCCTAGGGGCAATTAATGAGGTTATCCCGTGGAATATGCCCTTATGGCAACAGGTGATCATCGGGGCCAGTATTATTAGCGCTTTGGAGTTTGTAACCGGCTGTATTGTAAACCTATGGTTGGGTTGGGGTGTATGGGACTACAGCAAGATGCCGGGAAATATCCTGGGGCAGGTATGCCCACAGTATTTCGGATTATGGCTGCTTGTGGCCCTGGCCGGGATCATCCTGGACGATTGCCTACGGTACTGGATGTTTGATGAGGAGAAACCACGTTATAAACTGTTTTGAGAGAGGAAAGGTGAAATAATAATGAAGATTGATTTTGTTGATACTTACAATACTGCTGTAGGGGCAGTGGTGGCAGTATTTTCTGCGATATTTGGGGTGTACTGGTATCTGTTTGCCGGATACCTAATGCTAAATATCCTAGACTGGGGGACTGGCTGGTATAAGGCCTGGAAGAAAAAACAAGAATCCAGTTATGTGGGGATGAAAGGAATCATGAAAAAAACAGGATATTGGGTAATTATCCTGGTGGCCTTTTTAGTGCCAGCGCTCTTTATCCATCTGGGTCAGGATTTGTTAGGGGTTAATCTGGATTTCCTGACCCTATTGGGATGGTTTACCCTGGCAGCGCTGTTGGTTAACGAAGTTCGCAGTATTTTAGAAAATCTGGTGGAATGCGGCTATAATGTGCCGGACTTTCTTATCCGTGGACTGGCCATAACCGAAGAACTGATTCATGCTGGCGCGGATATGTTAGATGAACAGTCAAATGAACTGGATACAAAGATGATGGAAAAAGGGAATCATTACGGAAAGGATGAAAGCAATGAAAAATAAGATGAAATTATTTGCGTTATTGATGTGCGTAGTACTTTTAGCTGCAGGGTGCAGCGAAGCAGATAAAGTAAATGCCAACATTTCACAGCAGGCGAATTATTTCGAGTGTGAGCGGAAGATCACGGTGTACAATGCCCGGACAGATACGATTATCCTGGAGGCGGAAGGATATATGTCGATTTCCAACAATAGTTCCGGCGAATTGGTATGCACCGTGAAGACAGGTCCCAGTGAGTACAAAAAGAATTATATCTATCTGAACGATTACACTTTATACGTGGTGGAGGATATCACGGGGACGCATACAGATCCATACCATTACAAGATGTATTTCCACACAGAAGTTCTGCCATCTGTTGAGGTAAAACCATAGTAACAATATTGTAGCAGCTTTTAAGGCCCGGGATCATCCTGGGCCTCTTTGATTGGAGGAAAATTATGCAGGCAACAGAAAAATTAATCAACATTGCAACACAGGAAATCGGCTATCTGGAAAAGAAATCGAATAGCCAGTTAGACAGCAAGACTGCCAACGCCGGAAGCAACAATTACACCAAATATGCCAGGGATTTATACCCATCCCTTCAGGGCCAAGCCTGGTGCGATATGTTTGTTGATTGGTGTTTTGTTCAGACTTTTGGCTGTGTAAAGGCACAGCAGCTTATCGGGGGAGGATTTAGCGCTTATACCCCGACTTCCGCTCAGTACTACAAAAACCAGGGCAGATATCATAAAAAAAATCCCCAGCCCGGGGACCAGGTTTTCTTCAAAAACTCTATCCGCATTTGCCATACAGGGATTGTAGAGAAAGTATCGGCAACTAAGGTGTATACCATTGAGGGGAATACCAGTGCTGGAAGCGCGGTAATCCCCAATGGCGGCGCTGTATGCCGTAAGGAGTACTTGCTTACAGCCCCCGGCATAGACGGCTATGGCCGCCCAGACTGGAGCCTGGTGGAGTCTCCGAAATATCATGTTGGATGGTGTCTGGACGCAAACGGCTGGTGGTACGCAGATACACCGGATACATACTTAAAATCCTGCTGGCAGGTAATTAACGGCCATAGGTATTATTTTAATCGGGACGGCTATGCGGTTAAGGATTGGCAAGAAATCGGTGGCAAGTGGTACTATTTTGAGCCTCGGGCTGGCCATCCTCTGGAGTGTGCCCTGTATGTATCGGATGCGGATGGGGTGCAGGATATCGGGGTATTTTAAATACCTGCAAGGTAGAAAATCATTGAAAAAATGGCTGCTGTAATCCCACTGGCTTTAGACGGCGGGTTAAGGTAGCCATTTTTTCAATTCTTATTTTCACCTAATCTCTCCTACACAAAAAGAACACCCCTCATGTGAAGGATGTTCTGATTATCTTGATTATGCTAATTGTTTTATTAACTCTAAAAGCATTCCTGCTGCCCTATTAGCCTGCTCCTCGTATTCATTATGCTGACTTGAATGGATTGTATCTCCTTTGTCATAATGCAAATAAGCATGTGCAATCTCATGAGCTAGGTTATAGTTTATATCATTTATCCCCAGATCCTGGCGAATGGCAAGACGATTTCCCTTCAGCCTGCCATCGCTAATTGAA
The DNA here is from genome assembly GCA_949740725.1 of uncultured Lachnospiraceae bacterium. Taxonomy (GTDB): domain Bacteria; phylum Bacillota; class Clostridia; order Lachnospirales; family Lachnospiraceae; genus Caccovicinus. The sequence continues at coordinate 3,399 of CATJIO010000139.1, forward strand.
AGGGGAGCAAACTTTACAATAATATCTTTTGAAATGGCAAGTCTTAATAACCTTTCAAAAATTTTCCCCGTATCCATCTCCTGCTACCTCCTATCCCATTATTACATCAAGTGTCATCTGCTCATACTCCGGCACCTTCACAAAATCCTCTGTCAGCTCCACCCCGAACTGCGCCGATACCTTTTTGAAGTTTGCGGCAATCTTATGTGGTGCTAAGTTCTGCCGGAATGCAATCTTATCCATGATTTTAAGGTAGCTTGCTAATTCACCTAAAGGGATTTCTGCCGGAGAAACGGAAACTGCA
>CATJIO010000140.1 GCA_949740725.1 uncultured Lachnospiraceae bacterium
CCAGTGGCTCCGGTAGCTCCGACGATTTCTGCAAAACCAATAGCCAGCAATTAAGGGGGACGAACTTATCCCACTACTGGCCAATCATCCTGATGACTATCCAAATTTCTAAGTATCTGCTGGTGCTGATCCGCAAAATTAAATTCTATCGTAATCTCCCCGCCCCGATGGACATAAATTCCCTTTACCAGCTCCACCAAGATTCCCCGATTTAGCTCCTGAATCCTTTTCTCCCTCAAAAAGCTGGCAAGATATGGCGCCTGCCCAGGTATGCGCTCCGCCATCCGTTCACCTTCCGTCTGAAGTCTCTGGATTAGAATCTTCAGCTGCTCGGCCTGTTCAGAATACCTATTTTTTAAGCGAAGATATTCCTCCCTGGAAATGTCCCCATTCTTCCAGTCCCCATAAAGCCCATCCGAAAGCTTCGTAATTTTATCCAATTCTTTCTTTCTGTGGCGAACCATTGCTGCAAGCTGTGTTGACTCCTTCTTCCTTGCCGGCGATTGACTGATTTCTTCCATTACTGTGGCCAACGAACTCACCAGAGAAATCTGTGTCTGTATCGCTTTCAGCAAAACTTTTATCAGCACCTCCTCTTTCACCCCACGCTTTGTACATGCGTCCCTGGATTTTTCCCGGTAAGTGCGGCAGTAATAATAGGCAATATTTTTCGTTTTTTGCCTTGTCATCGCCTTCCTGCAGTCTGCACAGCGGACTAGTCCTGCCAGCAAATGCAGCCTTCCTTCTGATGGCGCGGTGCGGGTGTCTCTTTGCTGAAGCTCCTTGGCTTTTCGAAAGAGTTCCTCCGCGATAATGGGCTCATGGGTCCCTGGAACAATATACCAGTCCTTCTCTGGGACAGGAACCTTGTCATGGACTTTATAGCTGACCACTGTCTGCTTTCCCTGAACCATCGTCCCAATGTACATTTGATTGTTTAAGATCATTGTAATCGATTTGGATGACCAAAGTCCATCATTTTTCTCCGCCTGAGGGCAGCAGAACTTTGAGCCTTTACTTCTCTTATAGGCCGTGGGATTGGGTACGCCCAGATCATTTAGCCGATGGGCGATTCCCCTCTTACTCATCCCCTCATAGACAAACCAATAGTAAATATTCCGTACAACTTCTGCTGCTTCCTCATCAATCATCAGCACATTTTTATTCTCCGGATCCTTTTTGTAGCCGTATGGGGCAAATGCGCCGATAAACTCGCCTTTCCTGCGTTTAGTGGCAAAGGTAGCCCGGATATCGCTGGAAGTCTTTGCCGCAAAGCGATCATTCATCAAGCCATTAATCGGGATTTCCAGGCCCTGGATCGCCTCCGGGCAGAGGTAACTGTCCACTTTAGGATCACTCACCGCAATAAACCGGGTTTTATGCATTGGAAAAACCTTTTCCAGAAAATATCCCTGATCCGAATAGTTCCGAAACATACGGGACAAATTTTTGCACACAATGCAATTCACTTTTCCAGTTTCCATGTCATGAATCATCCGTTGAAAATCCGGGCGGTCATAATCTGTACCTGTCCGCCCATCGTCAATATAATAACCAGCCAGGGTGAACGCACCTTCAAAATCCGTATCCAAATACTCACTGATTATTTTTTTCTGATTGGCAACGCTTAAGCTTTCATCATTCCCGTCTTCCCGTGAAAGGCGAATATAAGCGGCAATGCGCCAGACCATACATGGAAGTGATGAGAACGCGCCTTCCTCCGCTGACTTTCTAATTCTAGCCATCGAATCCCCCTGTCTCCTTGTCATCACTGTTCAATAAATCAAATTATTTTTTCACTCTTGCCTTCACCAGCAACATCATTGGGCGACGCAATTCATCTTTCATCCCGGGAATGTCCATCATCTCCTTTGGGGGCTCTGCCTCCTTAATTGCCTCAAGAGAAAATCCATGGTCAAGCAATCCCATGAATATCTGTGTAAGGGTGTGGTGGTACTTTACCACATCATGGCCCAGGAAATTAGTATGCCGCTTTCCAGGCAGAAAATAATTATCTATTGGCCAGCATTGAATCTTCCCTTCTTCCGAATAAATCCACTCCTGCCCTACCCCGGAAGTAAATATCGGATGCTCAATATTAAACAGGAATACACCGCCAGGCTTCAATGTCTGGAATACCTTTTGATATACTGGCCCCAGATCGTCAATATAATGCAGCGCCAGGTTCGAAATCACGCAGTCCCATTCCCCTTTTGGAAACTCGTATTCGCTGATTCCACAGATGCGGTAGCTGATCCGGCTGCCACTGTTTTTCCTTTTCGCTTCTTCAATCATTTTTTCGCTCAAATCAATTCCTAGCACCCAGGAAGCCCCCTGTTCCTCAGCAAATTTACAGTGCCATCCATAACCACACCCTAAATCAAGGACACGTTTTCCCTGAAGCGGCGGAAATAATGGTTTTAACTGATGCCACTCTCCGGCGCCAGTGAGCCCTTTTATGCTGCGAGACATCCCGGCATATTGGTAAAAAAATATCTCGTTATCGTAAACATTATCCATTGATTACTGCCTCCTTATTTTAACGTAGAAAAGTATCTGATCAGTGCTTTTGAAAGCTCCTGCCCCTCATTGACAAAGGAAATATGCACTGGCGTATTGTCGCAGAGAAAGCAATACGGATTTTGAATCTGCTCTAAATAATGGAGCATGCGCAAAAAGCCAGACAAGCTAGTGTCAACATTCACCTCATCAATCTCCACCAGACTGCTTTTAGGAATATCTTCAATCGAATAGCGACTCATCCTCTCCAGCTGTTCTGTTGACAATGGTTTTCGGCCTCCTTTACGTTGTCAGGTATTAAAGTCTATGATTGCTGTGGTGAAATTATTTTTCCCAACTGTGGGACAGCCAACTAGTGTGCTGTCTAAATCATCAAGCAAGGATACTGCGATTTCTCTCGCCAGTCCACTGGACACATTTTGATCTGCGGTTTCCCCCAAATAAATGCAAAAGTAAATTCGACGGTCAAGATCCGCAAAGCCTGCATACCAGGCGTCTACAACAATGCCATTCGCCTTTCCCATACCTGTTTTCCCATAGATAGCACAGGTTTCCTTGCTGGCTCCGGGAAGGAACATAACCTTTTCCAGTTCCTCTCTTATCTCCGGGGAATACCGGGAATTATCCCCAAAAATCGTTTCCAAGACTCTGACCTGCTCCCTGGGTGAAATGTTGAGGGATGATTCAATCCAAAAGCCGGTTAGCGCCGGATTGTGGTTGTTGGTATTCAGCTGACCAGCCCAATCGGAGAGATCACCATTTCCGTAGGAAAGCTCCTCCAACGCCTCTTCCATTACCTCAGGGCCGATGTCATCGATAACCTGCCGGTAATACCAGACGCAGGATGTGCGGAATGCAGAATAAAAATCCATGTCCTTGTTCCAATCCTCATTCCAGAAAGTCTCACCGCTCCAGGCGCGAATGGAGTCTTCTGGTTCAATAACGCCCTGTTGCAGCCCCACCAGGGAGGAAATAATTTTAAATGTAGAACATGGGGAACGGCGAGTATTCGCCAAATTTTCATTATAAACCTGCAAGGTATTGTCTACCGGGTCAAAGATAACTGCAGCGCCATTGAGCTGGCCAAAATAGGATGCCCAGTCTGGCCGGAGTATTGTCGATGGCGGTGGCAACTTGGCGGTTTCCGTCGTTGATAGAACTGCTTCGGCGGCTTCTGGCGTAGATGAGGGCGCTTCGGTAATTTCTGAAGTGAACAGTGACATGTCTTCCTCTTGATCTGCCTGTGCTGATTCTGTCTGAGGAAACGACGGTCTGGCCTGGTTTAGGGCACAGCCAGAAAGCATAGCCATCAGAATCAATGCAGAACGGACAACGCCTGCTATATGTTTCATAGGATAATACTCCTTCCTGGATATTTCTGTTTTGTATAAATGTATGGCTCTGTAGCCCCAGCAGGACCGGTCGCCCCGGCAGGGCCGGCGGCTCCGGTGGGGCCGGTTGCCCCTGTCCCCGCGGGGCCAGTAGGACCGGTGTCACCTGGAATACCCTGAAGGCCCTGGGGGCCTTGTGGGCCTGTGGCTCCCGGAAGGCCCTGGGGACCCTGGGCTCCAGCGGGCCCTTGAATGCCCTGTGGGCCCTGGGGGCCTTGAATGCCCTGGGCTCCCTGAGCCCCGGTAGGACCGGTAGGGCCAGTGGGGCCGGCTGCCGTCACCAGATCAAAGTCTGGCGATACTCCCGGCACACCCACTGGGAAATTCTTGTTCGCACGGTATAAAGCGCCATTCCAATAGACCATATCTCCCAACAGATACTGCCGGTTAGGATCGAAGGCTTCCGCCTCGCTTAATCCCGGCCCCATCGGGCCGATGGGCCCCATTGGCCCCTGGAGACCCTGGGGGCCTTGTGGACCTGGAGGGCCCATAGGTCCTCTTGGGCCGGTAGGACCCTGGGGGCCACGGCAACAGCAGGAGGAATTGGGCCTGCAGCACCCTCCATTGCCACAGCCTTGATTATTTCCGCAGTTTATATTTCCACCGCATCTGGGGCTTCCACAGCAATTCGAATTTCCACCGCATCCGGAAGACATTGAATCATAATACATATCATCACTCCTTTTATTTGTTCCCAGTTGGTATACCGCATCCTATGAGGATCATCTGCCTTCCTCAACCGCTTTTCCAGCTGGCTTAGTATATCATATGTCCAGTAACTGGTTTTGGTTCGTCCAGCACATCGGTTCTGGCAGGCAGGGCTCAATCAAAAAAAGAGTGCGCATCTCTGGAGGGTTTTTGCATTATCGGAGGCATTTTCCTATAGGGGAAACAAAAAAATCAGGAGGAAAGACGATAATCATCTTCCCTTCCTGATTCCCAAGAAATTTCCCAGCTGCTGTTCACCTCCAGGATCCCGTGAAGAGATTCTCACTCCATCGAAAATCCTTTCAAGCGGATATAATCCTTAATCAACACCACCATCTGCTCAAACTCCAGGCGGCTGCTGTTAATGGGCAGATCGTAATGCTCCATATTCATCCAGTCTCTTCCGGCAAAATACCGGTGGTACTCCTTCCTCTCCTTATCAATCCGCTTAATCCGCTTTAAGGCCTCCTTTTCATCCACCTTATCCACATCCATTACCCGGCGGACGCGGGTATCCATATTCCCATAGACAAAGACTCGGATCAGCTGATCCAGATTCTCCTGCTCCAGCACATAATCCCCGCAACGCCCCGCGATGATACAGGTCTCTTCCGCAGCAATCTTACGGATGACCTCTGACTGGAAGCGGAAAAGATTCTCCGGGGTGGTCAGCTTCTCGTCCTTTTTGGGCAGGTAGAGATCCGGCTTCATCTCCTTCACAATACGATACAAGAGATTATTCCCCGCCTTCTCATCGGCCAGTCGGAAATACTGCTCTCCAATAGCGCTGGTCTCAGAGGTCATTTTCAAGATCTCCTCATCGTAAAAATGGATCCCAAGATCCTCCGCCAGCATCTTTCCAACAATCCGCCCCCCGCTGCCGTACTGTCTCCCAATGGTAATCACAAAATGGTCTCTGCTCATCATCACCCTCCTGTTCTCTGCAATCGCCCTTTCCCCGGCTCGCAGTGAATATTAAATTATCTCAATCTGGCACATCTCCATGGCCTTTAATGCAATCTCATGGCTCTTTGGCGTCACTCCGGCACAGCAGTCTGCCTTTACTCGGATCCTGGCCTGAGGCAATGCGGCCTTTAAAAGCAGCGCATTGGAAATCACACAGATGTCCGTGCAGAGCCCTACAAGCTCTACCTCTTCATAGGCTCCTTTCCTTGCATACTCCGCGCACTCCAGGCTGCCGAAGGTTTCTTTCTTAAACCGCCGTCCGGGAATTTGGGACAATTCGGCGCAAAGCTCCCAACCCTCTGTGCCCTTCTGGCAGTGGAGCACAGGAAGTTTTTTTCCTTCCTGGGTATCCAGGTAATGCTCATCATGGGTGTCCATGGTAAAGATCACCTCGTCCCCCTGCTCCACATACTCCCGCGCCCGCGCCGCCGCCTTTGGAACCATGGCCTGCGCCTCCTTTGTCCCAAGACTTCCATCAATAAAATCCTTTTGCATATCTACTACCACCAGCAGTCGTTTCATACCAATCCCCCCACATGCGATTTCACTTATATTTCCATCTTATCACGCCCGCCCCCTATTCGCAAGCATTTGCGAAAATTTGTTGCTACACTAGCCTTCCCCATTCTGCGCAAAATTTTCCTAAAAATTTCTATTGACAAATCCCCTGAATCGTATTATCATGTGACACATACAGAAAACCGACGAGAAAGAGGAGTAAGCCTTCAGGCAAAATCACAGAGAGCCGCAGGTGGTGGGATTGCGGTATGGCGCAGATGGCTGAATGGACTTTTGAGGGCGGTCCTGAAGATGGATGATCCATAGTAGGGGCTGACGGGATTCCGCATCCGTTACCATTGCGGCGCATATGTTGGTATGTGAGAGATGGCCTTTCGGCCAAATTGAGTGGCACCGCGATAATTTCGCCTCAAGATCCCTGTGGATCCTGAGGCGATTTTTATTGGGAAAATCTACATTAAAATCTTTTTTTGGAGGAAAATAATGATGAAAAAAGCAATATCAATCCTTTTGTTCACCACCATGACCATGAGCTTACTTTCCGGCTGCGTCTCCGTCGATCCGGAGGCTCCCCAGGCCCAGGCTTCTTCCCAGGCCCAAGAGAGCCCCGGCCCAGAAGCCGGCAAAACCTACACCATCGGCATCGGCCAGTTCGCTGAACACGGTTCCTTAGATAACTGCCGTGAAGGCTTCTTAGCTGGACTGGCAGAAGAAGGGATTCGGGAGGGAGAAAATCTGACGGTCCTCTTTGAAAATGCCCAGGCAGACGGCGGCACTGCCAGCCAGATCGCCACTAATTTCGCTGCAAAGAAGGTAGACTTAATCTGTGGTATCGCCACTCCTATGGCCCAGAGTGCCTATGGCGTAGCCATGAAGTCCCATATCCCGGTGATCTTCACCGCGGTCACTGACCCGGCAGCCGCTGAACTTGCCAATGCAGACGGATCCCCAGTGGGAGAAATCACCGGAACAAGCGATAAGCTTCCCGTTGAAAAGCAGTTAGAAATGATCCGTGCTATCCTTCCAGAGGCAGAGACCATTGGCATCCTCTACACCACCAGCGAGGTGAATTCTGAGTCTGCCATCGCCGAGTACAAATCCGCTGCCCCGGACTACGGCTTCACCATCGTGGAAAGCGGCATTTCCGCATCCGCGGATATCCCTCTGGCCGCTGATAACCTGCTGGAAAAGGTAGACTGCATCACCAATTTAACGGATAACACCGTAGTAGCCTCCCTTCCGGTTATCTTAGATAAGGCCTCCAGGAAGCATATCCCTGTATTCGGCAGCGAGATCGAGCAGGTACGCATCGGCTGTTTGGCTGCCATGGGGCTGGATTATGTGGATTTAGGGAAACAGACGGGGCACATGGCCGCCAAGGTATTAAAAGGCGAAGCCAAGGCCAGTGAGATGAATGTTGAAGTAATCAAAGAGGCAGCTTTTTACGGAAATTCCCAGACAGCAGAAAACCTGGGGATCACTTTCCCCGAGGAGTTGGCCTCCTCTGCCAAAGAACTATTTACAGATATTGCCCAATGATTTAGAAAACATCACCGGAGGTTATTATGATTACCATATTACTTGGAGTATTCGAAGAAGGGCTGGTATACGCCGTGATGGCCCTGGGTGTATACATCACCTATAAAATATTGGATTTCCCCGACCTTTCTGTGGATTCCACCTTTCCCATGGGGGCTGCCATCACGGCAGTCTCCATCATCCACGGATTTCCCCCGCTGCTTACCCTGCCCCTCTCCTTCCTGGCCGGCGCCATGGCAGGCTGCGCCACCGGGCTGATCCACGTCAAACTGAATGTCCGGGATCTGCTCTCCGGCATCATCGTCATGACTGCCCTTTACTCCATTAATCTGCGAATCGCGGGAAAGGCCAACCTCCCCATATTCAGCCAGGACACCATTTTCGAAAACCCATTCCTCCGCCAGCTAATCCCAGAAGGGCTGCGCTCCTGCACAGTACTTCTGGTACTGGCCCTCATCGTCCTCCTCTGCAAGATCCTGCTGGACTGGTATCTCCAGACCCGATCTGGCTTCCTTCTCCGGGCTGCCGGTGACAATGAGACCTTGGTCACCTCTCTGGCAAAGGATAAAGGAACAGTAAAGATCCTGGGCCTGGCCATCGCCAATGGCTTCGCCGCCCTCTCCGGCTCCATCTACTGTCAGCAAAAGGGCTTCTTTGAGATCTCCATGGGCACCGGGACCATCGTCATCGGACTGGCCAATGTGATCATCGGCGCCCAGCTCTTTAAGCGGGTCTCCTTTGTCAAAGCCACTACCGCAGTAATTGCTGGATCCATCCTCTATAAGGCCTGTGTTTCCATCGCCCTGAGTATGGATCGGATCCGCATTGGCCGCGTGGTGATCACCCTCCCAGTAATTGCCTCCGATTTAAAGCTGATTACCTCTATCCTGTTTTTAATCATCCTGGTGGCAGGCAGCCACAGAGAAAGGAGGGCAAAGCTCCATGCTTGAATTAAAACATATTGAAAAATACTATCATGCCGGCACAGTAAACCAGATGTGCCTCTTTGAGGATTTCAATCTGGTGATCAAAAACCGCCAGTTCCTGTCTGTGGTAGGGAGCAATGGATCCGGAAAAACTTCCATGTTAAATATCATCTGTGGCAGTATCCCTGTGGACAGTGGCCGGATCCTGATGAATGGCCGGGATATTACCCGCCTGCCGGAATATCGGCGTCATCGCTCCATCGGCCGCGTCTACCAGAATCCTGCCATGGGCACATGCCCCAACATGACTATTTTGGAAAATATGTCCATTGCGGACAATAAAGGAAAAGCCTTTAACCTCCTCCCTGGCATCAGCCGCCAGAGGAAGGATTTCTACCGGGAAAGTTTAAAGACCCTGGGCCTTGGCCTGGAGGATAAGCTGGAGGTAAAAGCAGGCGTACTCTCCGGTGGCCAGCGCCAGGCTATGGCTCTCCTGATGGCCACCATGACGCCCATTGAATTTTTAATTCTGGATGAGCACACCGCCGCCCTGGATCCCAAGACAGCGGAAACGATCATGGTGCTCACCGGAAAGATAGTTAAGGAAAAGAGCCTGACCACCATCATGGTCACCCACAATCTCCGCTATGCGGTGGAGTACGGCGACAGGCTCCTGATGATGCACCAGGGCCAGGGGGTGATCGACTGCGAGGGTGAAGAAAAGCAGCGCATGGATATTGAAGATATCCTGAAGAAATTTAATGAGATCAGCATTGAGTGTGGGAATTAATAGGGCATTTTCCCTTTATCACAGCCCCTGGAAAAGCTGGCCATACTTCTCTGCCGGCTCTGCAAAAGCCGCCTTTCTCTGCTCCTTTAGCATCTCCTCCATTGTCCCCGTCTCTTCCATCGCCCTCCGGATATCCGCGATCATCCGATCTACATCCTTTAATGGATATCTCCGCTTATCCGCCACGTAATTCTGATTATGCATGGTTTCCTGGAAAGCAAAAATCAGCTGATTGTTTAAAAACGCCTGGTATACTGCCGAGACAATCTCAGACTCCCGGTTGATGTCCAGGTAATAATCGCATTCTGCAAAAAGCTCTTCCAGGAGTCCCCGCTTCACCCCGGGATAAAGGCTTACATTCTCATAGGCATTCATACTCATCAGCTTCGACGACATTTCCGTCAAAGCCGCAATATGAACATGCATCTGAGGGAGCGCCTTCACTATCTTATGACAGTGCTCCACCTGATCTGAATTGGTGCAGATCAGCGCCGATGGCCGGCGGCCATTCTCCCGTTTAAAGCTGTAGATAAATCCCAGCCCCTGCACCATCTTTGCCGGCGCCCCCAGCTCCAAAAGCCGGTGATAGGCCTGCCGCTTCTGTACCATGATCCTGGCAGTTCGGGAAGCCTGTCCCCTTAAAATCATCTGCATATTGCCCGGAATCTCCTGACCCACCGGCTCCTGCCAGAACAGGATATCCTCCTTTTTCTGGGAGGAGAGACGCTGTGAGGCAAAAAATGGGGTGGACAGGGAATTAAAGAAAATCCTGTGCCCTTCCAGCCCTGCCGCCTTCAACACGTAGAGGACAAACTCCGTCTTTGTATGAAAAAAGACCACCTGGCTTCCCCGGTTTAAGATAATATCTCCGGTAACGAAATTTTCCACAATCACTTCTTTTCCCTCTGGGGAAAAGTAGGATTTATTCACCTTCTGTCCTTTTGCGTTAAATGTGGTTCTGGCATACAGAGCGCCGTAACGGTTATAGTGGTCGCTGGAACGGACCACATGGTTTTCATTATACCAGTCCACCACCTTCCCCAGCCGCTTGTTGGCGGGCTGGGTATAGAAGATCCTCCCCCTCTCCCGGTACAGATCATGGATCCTTCCCATGGAGTTCGTTCCGCTGATCTCCCAATACTCTGGCACAGTAATCTGGTTAAAATACCTGGGCTTTCCCGGTATTCCCGGGGCGCCCTTAAACTCCCCTAGGAAATAACCATACACTGATATCACGTCATCCGGCAGGAACCCGTCGTCCTCGATCACCACCACCGGCAGATGAAATCCCGCCTGCCGGAAGGACTCCCGAAGATTCTGGCTATCTAAAGAATAATCATCCAAAAGTAACATGATCATTTGTTGAGTAAATCCATCCATTTTATTTCTACCTCTGCTGTAAGATAGGCCTTGGCCTTTTCATAAGAGTGCTGATGAAACGCTTCCATATCTGCTTCTGTGAACAGACGGACAATGCACCGGGCCAGCGCCTGGATCCGTTCTTTCTGTTCCATCTTATCGTGCACCGGAATCCGGTATCCGTTTTGTCCCTCATCAATAAAATTCGGATTGCCATACCGGACATCAAATCCGATGACCGGAAGGCCTGAGCCCACCGCTTCCATCAGCGTCAGGCCGAATCCCTCGCTGGTGGAGCCGGAAAGGTAAGCCTCATAATTCTTGTACACCTCAGTCAGGTTCTGCTGGCCCATCAGGCGCACATAATCCCCACAGCCCCACTGGCTGATCAGCCCTTTCAGGCTCTTCTCCTGCTCTCCCTTTCCGTAAATATCCAGAGTAATATCCCCCACGGTCTTCCTGGCTTCCACCACTGCCTCTAAGATCCAGTCCACATGCTTTTCTGCAGCTAACCGGGAGGCGGTGATCAGCGAATGGGGCTTCCTTTTCCCTTCCGGATATTTCAGCTCATCTAAGCTTCCTACCGGGATAGTCACTACCTGGGGGCAGACGCCAAAATATTTTTGAAACTGCTCTTTAAGCAGCTCCTTCTGGGCATCGGTGGAGGTGATGTAAGCGGATACTCGTTTATGCTGGGCAAAAGAATACTCGTAATAATTATTCCAGAGAATATTTGCCTCATCTGTGCCTCCCTCGCTAAAATGATCCGCATGGATGGGAATCAAAACTTTTGCCTGGCCCACATTCTGCAGGATTGCCTGGCCAGTTTTTGTGGTTCTGTCAATGATCACCACATCCTCGCTGGTAAGCTTTAAGCAGGACACCAAATAGCCTACCAGCTCCTCCTTAGAGCCGATGAACCGATCCGGGAACTGATAGGTCACTGTCTCATTATCAATGATCTCTTCATAAGCCACCGTTCCGTCCTGATGGAAAAAACGGCGCTGGTACAGATGAGCCTGGTTGTCCAGTGGTGCATAGTACTCTGTATAAATCCGGCAGTAGGTAAAGTAATCCTTCCGGATTAAACAGCCATTAGAAACCATCTCCACCCGGTGGACCCTGTCGCTCTCCTCATCCACCAGGTAAACGGTATAATACATATTTCCCGCTAAAAAATCATATCTGGCCTTGCGCCCTTCCCTGGTAAAGGTATAATTCCGGTTCCGGAAGGTCGATTCCAGCTGGCCCAGGGTATACGTCACCGGCGCGATCCGAATATCCGTAAAAAAGGTATAGAGCCAGATCACCTCTGAATCCAAAAAACCAATATTTTCCGTCATGTGCTGGATATTGTCCCTGGGAAACATATCCGTAAAAATAAATTTCGCCTTCTGGCCTATCCTCCGCAGCACACCGGCCCGGTAAGCCTGGGCATATTCCACGCCGCTGCTGGCCCACCCAATGCCCAGATTAAAATTGTAAATCATACATCCTCCTTATTACGGCAGCAAAATGTGCAGCTGACCCTTTTCGTCTGTATAAACATCGCTCAGCAAAATGTTTCTCATTATATTGCTCATTATTGTCCTCTTCATTTTCTGGAAGGCCGCAAAACCATCCTTTTGGAATTCAAATACCGGATTCCGCTGGGCCATGGTCCTTCCGGACACCGCGGCCTGCATCTGCTGCAGGTAATCCACCTGTTCTACCCAGGCCTCGTCGATGGCCTTTAAGGCAGCGATCCCCATAAAGCGATGCATCATTTCCCCGGTCTTTTCCTCCTGTTCCTGGAGACTCTCCTCCACCCGGCCCATCAGGTATTTCTCGATAGAATCCTTATCCTTTTGGATAATCTCCACTCCAGCCCGATCCAAACGAGAGGAAATTTGATCCAGCAGATACCGGTTCAGCATACCAGTATCCAACTCCGGTTGAGCGGCCAAGAAGTTCTGGATATTCTCCCGGGCAATCTCCATTAACCGCTCCTTCTCCATGCCCCCGCCATCCAGCAACCGGTTTCTGGTGGCATACATCAACTCTCTCTGCCGGTGAAGTACCTGATCATACTCCATCGCCTGCCGCCGAGATAGGACAGCAAGCTCTTCCCCGGTCTTCTGAGCGGTATTGATCATCTTTTTCAAGTGGATATTTCTAAGATTTTTCTTTCCCTGCACATATTTTTCCAACCTGGAAGGACCATTTTTTTCCACTACCATGTCTTGAAGGGAGACAAAGAAACGGCTTGACCCCGGATCGCCCTGCCGCCCTGCCCGTCCTCTTGCCTGCCGCTCCTGCCGGGTATTCACCATCCGGCCAATGCCGATAACGGCCAGGCCTCCCAGCTCCTTGACCCCTTCCCCCAGCTTAATATCGGTTCCCCTGCCGGCCATAGCGGTCGCCACGGTCATGGCATTCTTCTGCCCTGCCTCCTTGATAATCTCCGCTTCCCAAAATGCATTATTGGCGTTGAGCACATTGTGGGGAATCTTTGCCTGGACAAGACGCCTGGACACCAATTCTGTCTCCGGGATGGTGGCAACCACGATTAATACTGGCTGGCCAGTCTGATGGGTGATCACCGCGGTAGCCATTGCGGCAGAAAACTGATGCCAGGCATCCCGGTAATAATAATCCGCCAAGTCCACCCTCTGCACCGGACAATTTGGCGGGATCACCACCACCTCTGTGTGGTATACATCCAGCAGCTCATCCGCCGCATCTGCGATAGTCCCGCTCATCCCAGCCATCTTAGGAAAGAGCTGGAAAAAATTTTGAAAGGTAATCGAAGCCACGGAGCGGCTCTCCTGGGAGATCGTCAGCTTCTCCTTGGCCTCAAGAGCCTGGTGCTGGCCGCCCCGGAGCTTTACCCCCGGCATCATCCGCCCTGACCCCCCGTCCAAAAGCTGCAGCTCCCCGTTGCTGGTAATCATATACTCCTTCTCCATCTGAAACAAGGTATGGGCCCTGAGGGCCAGGATCACATGGCGGTTGATCTCAAAATATGCTTCATCGTAGAAATTATCGATCTGGAAAAAGCGTTCTGCATACTGGATCCCCTCCTGGGTAAGCCACACCTTATCTTCTTCCTTTTCATAATCCCTTCCCGAAATCAGGGTAGTCACAAAAAAGTCCGCCAACTCATATAAATTGGACTGCACTCTGGGAGACCCGGAAATTACCAGAGGCGTTTGGGCGCTGTCCAGGAGCACCGAGTCCGCTTCGTCGATAATCACGTAATAAAAATCTCTTAAATACTGGTCTGAGGCAGAGGTCACCAAATTATTTAGCAGATAGTCAAAGCCCAGGCTGCTATGGGTAGTATAGACAATGTCTGCAGCATAGATCTTCTTTTTCTCCTCATTGGTAATGCGATCCCCTGCCCGCTCCTTAACCCCGGCGGCAACAGACAGTCCCATAAACCGGTATACCTTTCCCATCTCCTGTGCGTCCCTCAGGGCCAGGTATTCATTAGTCGTAACCAGGATGGTGCTCTTGCCGGAAAGTGCATTGAGGTAGAGAGGCATGGTGGCAGACAGGGTTTTCCCCTCCCCGGTATTCATCTCTGCCAACATTCCCTGATGAAGGGCGATAGCGCCCAATACCTGTACATCATAGGGAAACTGCCCCAGAATCCGGTAGTCCGCCTCGCAAATCGCCGCATAGGCCTCCGGCAGGATGTCCTCCAGGCTTTCCCCCTGGCTAAGCCGCTCCTTAAATACCACAGTCTGATGAGACAACTCATCATCTGACAGCGCATTCATTTCCCTCTCATGGCTCCGTATCTGGCGTAAGATTTTATTCAATTTTTTTAGTCGTTTCCTCTGTTTCATCTGTCACTTCCCGAATCACGATCGAATGAAAATGGAATCGGCTGACTCCACCATTGATCAGCTCCATGCGATAACTGTACGTCTTCAAAGGGCATTGAATGTTCATCACCTTATCCCTCACCACAATACTTCCTGCCTCCGCCTCGTACCGATCCAAAAATACCAACCGCACCAGGCAACATTCTCCCGGCAGAGTATCAATATTAACCATCACCTGGTAGCGGCTCTCCCCATCGATCATGGGCAGCGCTGGTTCAATCTTGTGGGATTGGAAGTTTGTCTTGGAATACCACTTCTTAATCACGGTTCCTGAGGGCATTAAAAGGTTTTGGAACTCCACGTCATCCTTTTTGTGATAGGTGATCTCCGACCCGTACAGATAGGTATCCGAAGAATACTCGTTCCAATAGATGTTCCACTGTTCTCCTGTCATTTCTCTTCCTGCCTTTCCGGAAAATCTTCCTGGATGATCTTTTTGATCTGGCTGGAAAACCAGTTTACAATCCCAGGCGAATTATCATTGTGCCTGCCATGAAGCCCTTTTCCGTAAATCTTGGCCCCTTCACACCGGAGATGGGAGATCAGCATTTCATAGGCAGACCTATCATAGTCATCCTCGATCATATAGGCAACCAGGAACTTAGTTCTTTCCCAGTCCGCGACGTCAAACTTGTCCCAGAATCGCTGGTTCATCCGATCTATGGCATCTTGATCCGTATTTCCGCATAAGAACCAGAGCACGTCAAGAGATGTGGGGAAGCCGCCGGGGCGGATCCGTTTCTCGTTCGCCGCCACATCCCCGATACTGGCCAGAGGCTTTCCCAAAATAATGGCGTGAGGATGGATGTTACACCCGTAATACAACGCCCCAAAAGTCCCCATGGAAAGCCCGGAAAAAATCACCTGATCTGGAGTAAAGGCAAGTTCCTCCATGTATTTCTCAATAATATTGGTAAAGATTCCCTCATATTCCTCCGTCCCCATGTAGAATCCTCCCCCTTCCAGCCTGGCTTCCGCAATCAGCAAGAATGGGCATCCCATGCCCCGCATCAGATAATATCCTTCAAATCCCTCCAGTGTCTTATAGCCGGAAAAGTAAACATTCAGGGGCGGTTTCCAGTCTCCCGGGTCAAAATAGCAGAATACTTCCTCCCGGTCAGATGATACATACCGTTCTCCTCCTGGCAAAAAATGTCCATGTCCCCGCCGGGAATATCGGTCGTGAAGCCCAGTGATCTGAAGCCGTCCCTCCCCCTTCGCCTGGAGAGACGCAAAGATCAGCCCCTCCTCCAGCTGGTTATCAATCAGAACCACCTGGTCAAGCTCTTCCTCGGAAAACTCCCACTTCTGTTGAATCTCCATCTGGCTACTAATGGCGAGCTGAGTGAGCTCCAGGGCAATGGACACCCCCTCATCCTTTTCGTACTCCAGCCAAAATTCCAGACACTGCCCTTTCTCTATGGGAATACTATTCCTCCAGAAGGCCGCCTGGTGAAAAGTCCCTCCAAAATCTCCCTGCAGACAGACACAGCAATTCCCATTCCATTTCACCTTGCCGGAAAATCCCTGGGCGATAGCGAGATCACAGAATAGAAATTTTTCTCCGTAAGGCTTGGAAAAGTAATTTTGCACCTGGTTAAGGAAAAAGCCGGTCAGTCCCTCCGCCAGGATCCTGCGTCCCTTTTTGCACCGGTAAAGCCACTCTGCCTTTCCTTTTAGCTCCACCTGGCTGGTCACGTATAAGGTGTAGGCTTTGGTGGCCTGATGGAGAAGCTTTACTTCCTCGTCTGAAGGCGTCCGATCCAGAAAAACCAGGTCATAAAGCCCCTTGGGCAGCTGAGTAAAGCTCTTTCTATAATGAAATTCTACCTCCTCCGGCATGGAATACTGTTCCCGCCAATCCTGATCCCCCATCTGCAAGACCTGTATCTTATCCAAAGGATCGGATCACCTCCTTCCATTTCTCCATCAGTACGCTGGAAGTATATTTCCTACCCAGCTCATATGAGCGGACCATAGCGTCATTCCAGTTTGACCGCCCATTGAGATAATACTCCAGGGCAGGCTCCAGCATCCCTATCTCCTTTACGATCAAGCCATTTCTGCCATGCTCCACAAACTGGGTTTGGGCAGCCACGATCTGGGGAATCCCCACACTGATGGCGAGAATCTGCAAATACAGCGCCGGAGCCTTCCGCAAATCCACCAGCAGCCTCTGCTCCTTCATGCACTTGCTTACTGACAACTCATCCACACACTGCTCCACAAAAAACCGGGGCTTTACTCCCTGGAAGCCCTCCAAATCATTTTCTGCAGTCCCTCCCTCTTCCTGTTTTGCCACCCACCCCAAAGAGAGGTTGGCTGCTTTTAAACACTGGCTTACTTTCTCCAGAAGGCGGGATTGCCAGCCATAGTCTGCCCGCCGGGTAAAGAGGTGCACTCTGGCATTGTCATTGACGCAAAGGTACTGTCCCAGCCCTTTTATCAGCTGCTCAAATAGCCCATCCCCCATCCCATCCACCGGCACCAAAATCTTTTGGACATCCAGCTGTCCGCTGATGCCAAAATCCACTCTGGTGTCATAGGGGGAAATGTCTGTGATCTTCTGGCTCTCTTTTCCTAATACTTTCCGGATTTTCCTGGAGTGTGCCAGGGAGTCTGTAACAAGATATCCTGCCTCAGTTACCATCTCAGCCGTCAGAAGGCGGCCATCCAGAGGATATCGGTTTTCATAGAAGGATAAAATCGTTCTTCTTCCCTTTAAAACCTGAGTTAACAGCCCCACATGGCGGGGATCCATGGCAATGCAAAACAGATCCTTTCCCTCTACCAGTTCCAGATAAGACGACAGCACCTCTTGGATCACCTGATCTAAACGGTCATAACGTAAACGGGAAAAGGTTCGGTTCTCTTCCACTCCGGAATAGGCCAGCAGGTAATCCGGATATTTCTGGTTTACCTCTACATGGCCGTCATCCAGAAAGCATCGCAGCTTCCATTTCCCATTTTCCATCAGATAATCCTGATAATATGGCTTTCCCTGCCGGAAGACAATCGTGCCAGAGACAAATCCCCGGTCATCGTAGAAATTTCTCCGGCTGACGGCTCCATCTTGAAACAGATCAATTTGAATCGGATTCCCGTCCTCCCCGAACTCGATCTGGGCATACTTTTCTCCATTCAGCATTGCGGCCACCACAAAGGGCGTATAGATGAACTGGATATGTTCCGGCCATTTCATATTGTGAAAGGATAGCAGCATGGCCTTTTTCCGCCGGACCTGCTGGATGGCGTCAAAGCAGGACCAATAGGGCGCGTGATACACGCCCTGCCGATGGAGAAAATGCCGGAAATTCGGTGAGAATCCCAGAAGCATAATCTGATATGGATAAGCCTGGCTGCGGTGGAACAGCTGGATCTGCTTCACCGTATCGTCAAACTCTGTGTGCATCCGTCTCACATACCATTTCTGTTCATTTTCACACCACAAATTTTCCTGATACCAGGCTGGTATAAAATGCAGCATAGCTCCCTGGATACTCCTTTCAAATAAACGGTTGATAGGCTTCATAACTTTGAATGGCCAGAAATTCCTGGTATAGGTTACACCACAGGCTGGTCAGCATCATCACCGAGGCCGGAAACATCACCAACCCCTGGTCTATGCCCCCCTTTAGCTGCAGCGTCATAGGAATTCCCAGGCAAATGCTCATCACCGTAGCGCTGAACATACCA
The DNA here is from genome assembly GCA_949740725.1 of uncultured Lachnospiraceae bacterium. Classification (GTDB taxonomy): domain Bacteria; phylum Bacillota; class Clostridia; order Lachnospirales; family Lachnospiraceae; genus Caccovicinus. Next base: position 18,287 of record CATJIO010000140.1, read on the forward strand.
ATTCCAAGAACCTCCCTGGTGAGGTAATTCCGGGTATCCCGCCCGGCATGAAGGTTTAAGATACTGTCCCCGCTTTTTAACAGCTGTTCCGCCGCATCCCCTGGGCTGATAAAAATTATGGAAAATCCGATGGTAAGCAGATAGAGAATCAGGATGTAGATCCCGATGCCCAGGGGCCTTGTAAGGACCATATTCTCCTTCCACCAGATCAGGGAATCCCTTTCTGGAAAGAGAAAAAGCAGGGCGGTGATTACCAGCTGAGGCAGCATAAAGAAAGCAGTTGAAAACATAACCGGCATAACCCCTACCGGGTTCAGCTTGATCGCCAGGTAATTTTTATCCGCATAAATATTGTGGATGGAAATACGCTGTACAGGAATCCGTTTTTCCCCATTTTCCATAATGATCATAATCACCATCACCGCTAACGATACGGCAAGAGGCGCCCCCAACGCTTTCAGGCTATGCCCTGCAAGGGTTGTAAACATTCCATCCACAATATTGATATAGATCAGCACAGTCTGTCCGCCTAAGCCGTATTTTTTATTTCTCCCGGCCAACCATAAAATCATCATCACTCCAGTGACCATCTCCAGGATACAGACTGCCTTTGCCAGAAAAAGCTCCACACTGGCCACCCGAAACTTCAGATTCTGTACATGGAGCACTGCCTGGAATATTGCAAATCCAAAGGTGAGCGCAAGCTGCGCCCGGTTAATCTTTTTCGGCGAAACCCTGCCCCGGTTCCCCGTATTCCTACAGGATACCACAATCTGAATCAGCAGCGAGGAGATCATATAAGGAGATATCCCCAGAGCAAACAGGGAATACCGGTTCACATCTCCACTGATAGCCTGCATCAGTAGGATTTCCGCATTCCCAGGCAGAATGCTGTAAGCAGAAACGTCAATCCCATATAAAGGCAGGCATCTTCCCAGCAAATAGATGAAAATAATCACTGACGTGTAGGCCAGCTTGTCTCTTAAAATGTGTAGTTTCTTATGGGTCTGCGGCATAATTATCTCCTTGGAGGATACTCTCAGCGGACAAAGGGACACACGGTTTTGCACCATAGATGTGCGATTTTTCCGCGTTACTGTCGCTCAGCGTAGGGAACCGATCCGATTGACGTTAACACTGCCAGTCGCCAAAAGATGGCGCTGTGAGCGTGTATCCTCTGTCCGCCAAAGGTAATGTGGCAAATAGCTTCTTTCTGCTTGCTTTGCCTTTGCCATAAAACAGCACACAGTGACCATCTCTTTTAGAGATGGCCACCGATGCATTTCATTATTTTTTCTTCTTTTTCAAGATTCCTACTCCTCCTAGGAAAGACATTACCATAGTTCCCAGCAGTCCTCCTGCAGATGCACTGGCATCTCCTGTTCCAGGAAGTCCAGCCAGAGGTACGTCCTCATCAAAAATTGTCATAGAAAGAAGATCGTCTTGATCAATTACCGCAAGGGGAACTTCCTCGTCCTCAACAGTAACCAATCCCATATCCTCACCAGGGCCTGCTCCAAGGGGAACTTCTCCATCCGTGATAGTGGTGGTTCCAGCCGGTGGTACAGTAGTGGATACACTTCCACCGCCTCCCGAGGTTCCGCCACCTCCACCAGTACCTCCCGTACCAGGGGCAGGCGTTGTGGATGTGGACGTGGAAGTGGATGTGCTAGTGCTCTCCTCCTCTGACGTTGAAAGGCTGGAAGAGCTGCTTTCACTGGTGCTGGTGGAACTGCTTGCGCTGGTGCTTGCATATTCACTCTCACTGGCGCTTGTACTTAGCGACTCACTTTCACTGCTACTTGCATATTCGCTCTCGCTCACACTTGTGCTCAGCGACTCACTTTCACTGGTGCTCTCGCTGATCGACTCACTTTCACTGGCGGAGTCGCTTAGGCTCTTGCTCTCGCTCGCCGACTCGCTCACACTCTTGCTTTCGCTCGCTGATTCACTTACGCTCTTGCTTTCACTCGCCGATTCACTCAAGCTCTTGCTTTCGCTCGCCGATTCGCTCAAGCTCTTGCTTTCACTTGCCGATTCGCTCAAGCTCTTGCTTTCGCTCGCTGATTCACTCAAGCTCTTGCTCTCGCTTGCTGACTCGCTTACGCTCTTACTCTCGCTCGCCGACTCGCTTACGCTCTTGCTTTCACTTGCCGATTCGCTTACGCTCTTGCTTTCACTCGCCGACTCGCTCACACTCTTGCTTTCGCTTGCCGATTCACTCAAGCTCTTACTCTCGCTCGCTGATTCACTGACGCTCTTGCTTTCGCTTGCCGATTCGCTTAGACTCTTGCTTTCGCTCGCCGATTCGCTCAAGCTCTTGCTCCCGCTCGCCGACTCGCTTAGACTCTTGCTCTCGCTTGCTGATTCGCTCAAGCTCTTGCTTTCACTCGCCGATTCACTCAAGCTCTTACTTTC
>CATJIO010000141.1 GCA_949740725.1 uncultured Lachnospiraceae bacterium
GCCGGTCCTTGGACGCGGTATCTCACGCGTCCTATGTACCGCTGCGTCCCCACGATAAGCGCAAGCGGTCCCCGTCAGGGGCCTGCCGGGGGATTCTGTGGGCGGGTAGGTAAACCAAGTCAGCGACCGATAAAATCCGAACGCAAGCCCGCCACGAAGAAACAGCGCCCCGCCGAGTATGCGCCCGCATCTCCCCCACAGCCTGCGACTCCTAACTGGTCGCAACCCACCTGCCCGGCTTGCGTCTCCTAAAGTCACCGCGAATCCTTAGCCAACAATTCACTGGGCCTTCACGACTCACTTAACCAGCGACTCAACGAAATAGCAATACTCTCATCCCCCTTTATCCTAAAGCCACATCCAACACCATCATAATTAGAAATCCGGCTGCAAATCCCACCGTCCCAATGTGGGAATGCGGATCTCTGGAGGCTTCTGGTATTAACTCCTCCACGACCACGTAAACCATTGCTCCTGCTGCAAAGGCCAGAAGATAGGGAAGCACTGGGGTAATATAGGCGGACAGGAGAAGGGTCAGCCCTGCCCCGATTGGTTCCACCACCCCTGAAACAGTTCCCAGGAGGAAGGCCCGCTTTTTTTTCACCCCTTCCCCTTTTAGCGGCAGAGATACGATAGCGCCCTCCGGGAAATTCTGGATAGCGATTCCTGCTGCCAAGGCAAATGCATCTGCCATCGTGATTCCTGCCTGACCGGACATCACTCCGGCAAAAATCACTCCTACAGCCATTCCTTCCGGAATATTGTGGATGGTAACTGCTAAAATCATCATCGCTGTCTTTGACATGGAGTGTCCCATGGTGCGATTGTTGTCTTCCTTTACATAAATCTCTGGCACCAGGCGATCTAGGATCAGCATTGCTCCGATCCCTGCTAAAAGTCCCACGGCGGCAGGGATAAAGGCAAAATCCTTCATCCACTCTGCCATGTTGATCGCCGGAATTAAAAGGGACCAGACGGACGCTGCCATCATCACGCCAGAGGCAAATCCCAGCAGCGCCTTTTGCACATTGGCGCGCATCTGCCCCATCATAAAGAATACACAGGCGGCCCCGGCGGTGGTTCCGATAAAAGGAATCATAATCCCCAAAAATATATTCATATTTCTCATCTCTCCAACATAATCAATACTTTAAGGTATGAATAAGCTGGAAAAATGTTACTCTTTACCGCTGGACAGCCCCAAGGCTCTACAAACCATTGGGGCTGTCCGGCATAGTCTATTGTTGTTTCCTTCTTTCAATGCATGTTCTCTTGGCTATTCCCCCTCCTTATCCTTCCAGGCGCTGGTCCACACCCGGTTTACCCCCACAGCATGGAATTGCCATCCCTTTACTGAGCTTCGCAGCAAAATCCCATTCGCCTTTTCGCACACTGGGAAAATCCCGGCCTCTTCCATGATAATCCTTTCCGCCTCATGGAGAAGCTCCCACCGTTCCTTGGCTCCCATATCATCCATACCTTTCCGGGTGGTTTCAATGATTTGATCATACTGTTCATTGCTCCAGCTTCCGTAATTATAGGCGGAACCTGAGGTCCACATGGATAAAAAAGCCAGAGGATCGCTGTAGTCGGCTCCCCAGCGGGCCAGACCCAGTTCATATTCTCCTGCCGCCATCCTCTCCAGACGAAGCTTCTTGGGAACCGGTTCCAGCCGGATCTCCATTCCCGGAAGGGCTCTTTGTATTTCCTCTTGGAGAAACTGTCCCAGGTTCCTGGCCCCTTCTCCATCCTCAATGAGCAGGGTAAAGGTAAAGTTTTCCTGCTTTAGCTCCTTCTTGGCCTGTTGGAAATATTCCTTGGCCAGCATCTTATCCGTCTCCAGGTATTTTACTGCTTCCTCCCGAAAATCCTCCCCTTCAGGGCCATACACAGATTTTGCTGGTACAGCTCCGTAGGCGGCTCTGGATCCATCCTTAAGCACCTGGGAGCTGGCCACTTCTTTATCAAAGCACAGGGCAATGGCCTTTCTCAAGGCTTCATTGTCCAATTCGGGAATTCTCTGATTGGGAGAGAGATACCAAAGGGATCCCAGAGGAAGAGACTGAAATTCTTCTGCTTCACTGTAGTATTCTGCCTGCTCGCCCGAGAGAAGCGCCATATCCAGCTGTCCTCGCTCATACAGCATCACCGCCTGTTGAGAATCTTTTAATACCTGGTATGAGATCTCCTGGAGCCTTACCTTCTCTTTGTTCCAATAATTTTCATTTTTTCTCAGCTGGATTTCTTGGGCGGCCGGCTGGTAGCTTTCCAGGCAAAAGGCTCCGTTGGCCAAAACCGTTTCTGGAGAAGTTCCATATAATCCTTGGCAGCTCTCATAAAAATCCTGGTTTATTGGGTAAAACTCCGGGAGCGCAAGCATAGAGATAAAAAAGGGCTGTGGATGGGTAAGCTCCACCTCCAAAGTTCTCTCATCCACTGCCTGGATCCCCAACTGCTCCGCCTCCATTTGTCCGGAAAGAATTTCCTCTGCATAGGCAATTCCTGCCGTTGCAAATAACTCACTATTTTCATTTCCATTTTCTGGATCAATCCCTCGGCGCCACCCATACACAAAATCCTCTGCCGTCACAGGCCTCCCATCAGACCATACTGCCTCCCGCAGAACAAATTGGTAATGTTTTCCATCCAAAGAAACCGTCATAGACTCCGCCATAGCTGGACTTGGCTTCTCCTCCTCGTCGATGGTATAAAGTCCTTCCATCATACAGGCGATTACCTCGAAGGAGGCGCTGTCCACTGCAGCCTGAGGATCTAAGGTAGATATTTCCGCGTCCAGCTGTAGATTTAAAATCAACTCCTGCTGGTCAATCAGCCCATTATTCAAACCTACGGCATAGTCCTTCTGCTTGCTGCCTCCACTGCTGCTATCTCCGCTTTTTCCTAAAGCGCCGTAAACAATCACCCCTATACCTGCTGAAAGGAGGATAATCCCCACAGGAGACAACTGCTTATGAAATCGTTTTTTCCATAAAGCCAGCCCCAAAAGCAACAGGAGGGTGGCAAACGTATTGGGAATGTCCACCGAAAAGCCAGCCTGGAAAGAAAAGCAGTGACGAAATACCATGTAGATCCCAGTGGCAAAGATAATCCCAGTAATACACGGCTTTAATCCCCTCAGCACTGCCTGGATATATTGGTTGTTTAATATTGTCTTTAACCCAAGCATAATCAGTAAAATGATGCAGAAAGAGGGGAAAATTACTGCCAGCGTAGCGGTCAGCGCTCCAGAAAAACCAGCCTGGTTGCTTCCTATATAAGTGGCCAGATTCACCATAATCGGCCCAGGGGTACTTTCACTGACGGCTATCAGGTAGGTGAGAGCCTCATCATCCATCCACCCATAAGACAGCACCACATCCCGAATCAGAGGAATTGCCCCATAAGCTCCGCCGAAAGCAAAGCAGCCCACCCGGAGAAATCCCAGGAAAAGCTCCAGCAATATCATATCACGCTCCTGCCTTTCTATCATGATGCTCCTGTAGGAGGAAAATTGCCAGGCTCACCGCCCCGGCCAGCACCATCAAACTGACAGAGGAAAAGTTCCAGGAGAACACATTGATCAAAAGCATGGCAGCAAATGACCCAATCATCAAGAGTATGGGCAGGACCTCCCTGGAATTTGCCTTTGCTTTTAAATCTATGGCGCCCTTTGGATCCTTTTTCATCTTCTTAATCATGATAAGCCCTGCACGGCAGATCAAAATCCCCACTCCTGCCTTAATTCCTCGGAAAGCATTCGCGATTATGGCGTTTTCTAAAAATTGGTTGAAAAACATCGATATCAGAAATATGACGCAGAATGAAGGCAGCACTACACCTACAGTAGCGCTGACCGCCCCGGCAAAGCCTGCCTGGCGGTAGCCCACAAAGGTGGCGCAGTTAATCGCGATAGGGCCGGGAGTAGACTCTGCGATCACCGTTATATTCACCATATCGTCATGGGTAATCCACTGCTTTCTTTCCACGCAGATTTCCTCAATAATGGGGATCATCGCATAGCCTCCGCCAAAGGTAAGGGCGCCAATTTTCATAAATGTAACAAACAGTTCTTGAATTTTCCTTTGCTCCATGAGGAAAAAATCCGCCTTTCTCTGTAAGGTTCTCTCTGATTAACCTCCTGGATGATTCAGTGGCTGCCGCTCACAATGAGATTCCCCTGTTACTGTACCATGTCCAGTATCCAGCAAGGAATTCCCTGTAGGTCAGCGGCACAAGAAACTGGTGAATGGCATGCTGTAACATTCGTAACGGTTAATCCACCTTCAGCGCCCGCATAGCATTTAAAATGGCGATAACTGATACGCCCACATCCGCGAACACTGCCTCCCACATATTTGCCATTCCCAGCGCGCCCAAAAGCAATACCAAGGCTTTGATACCCAGGGCAAACACAATATTCTGCTTAACAATCCGAAGGGTTTTCCTGGAGATCTTCACCACAGAGGCAATCTTTCTCACATCGTCATCCATCAGCACCACATCTGCTGCCTCAATGGCTGCGTCGCTTCCCATACTCCCCATTGCGATTCCGATATCCGCTCTGGTAAGCACCGGTGCATCATTGATTCCATCTCCCACAAAGGCCAGGCGATGCTTTCCCTGCTGTCTTGCCAGAAGCTCCTCCACCCGGTTCACCTTATCCGCCGGCAAAAGCTCTGCATGAACCTCATCCAATCCCAGTTCCTCGGCTACTGACTGGGCAGCCTCCTGCCGATCTCCGGTAAGCATGATGCATTTCTTAACTCCCACCTGCTTCATGTCCCGGATGGCCTCCCGGGCGCCCTCTTTCACCGTATCAGATATCACAATCGTTCCGGCATGGATCCCGTCTCTGGCCACATACACTACCGTTCCAGCTTTCTGGTATGCATCATAGGAAATTCCCAAACGCTCCATCAGTTTTCCATTCCCCACCAAGACCTGGCTACCTTCCACCTGGGCGCAAACCCCATGTCCTGGTATTTCCTCTACTCCGGTTACCTGGTTTATATCAATGGGCCGTCCATAAGCTGCTTTGATGGAATTGGAAATTGGATGATTCGAGTATCCTTCCCCAAGAGCCGCAATCCGAAGTACCTCCTCCTCTCCTGCATTCCCTGGAAGAACCTGGGTTACCTTAAATTCCCCCTTGGTCAAGGTGCCTGTCTTGTCAAAAACGATGGTGGTCATCTCAGCCACTGCTTCCAGATAATTGCTCCCTTTTACCAGAACCCCAAGCCTGGATGCTGCTCCAATGCCTCCGAAAAATCCCAGTGGCACAGAAATCACCAGGGCACAAGGGCAAGAGATCACTAGAAAAATGCAGGCTCTCTGGATCCACGCTCCCCAGCCTCCTCCCAGAAGCAGCGGAGGGATTACCGCCAGAACAGCCGCCCCCATTGTAACCGCCGGCGTGTAATATCGGGCAAAACGGGTAATAAAATTCTCCACCTTTGCCTTCTTGTTTCCCGCATTCTCCACCAGCTCCAAAATCTTTGCCACTGTAGAATCCTCAAAGGCCCTGGTCACCTCTACCTTTAATGTACCATTGCCGTTTACACAGCCGCTGATGATCTCATCGCCTGCAGCCGCCCTTCTGGGAACGGATTCTCCGGTAAGCGCCGCGGTATCGATCATGGATTCCCCCTCAATTACACGGCCATCCAGAGGGATCCTCTCCCCTGGTTTTATTATAATCACCATCCCCGGAGCCACATCATCCGGATCCACCTGGACAATCTGCCCATTCTCTTCGATATTGGCATACTCAGGGCAGATATTCATCATCTCGGTGATGGACTGGCGAGAACGGTTTACCGCGTAGCTCTGGAACAACTCCCCCACCTGATAGAACAACATTACTGCCAGAGCCTCTGAATACTCTCCTACGCCAAAGGCGCCAAAAGTAGCAATCATCATCAGAAAATTCTCGTCAAATACCTGCCCATTCCGGATATTCCTGGCTGCCTTCCAGATGATATCATAGCCGATCAGGCAGTAAGGCGCCAAATATGCCAAAAAACTTGTAGGAAACTCTTTTAGCCAGGGAAATGCCCCGCTCCTCACCCCTGCCAGCAACCCCATAAACGCTCCAAACGTAACAAGAATGCGGGCCAGCATTTTTTTGTGCTTCTCTGTCATCTCCCTTTACCTCCTTAATATCCCAAACGGCACAGCGCCCCTTGGCCTGCAGCCCTTTCTTTACAGCAAAATCTTACAGTCCGGCTCCACCTTCGCACAGCAGGCAACCACCTGCTTCATAATCTCATCAAATCGCTCATCATCCGCCTCGATGATCATCTTCTGCATCATAAAGCTGACACTGGCATCATGGACACCAGGAATCTTCTTTATCCCATCCTCCATCTTTGCCGCGCAATTAGCGCAGTCCAAATCCTTTAGTTTAAATTTCTTCTTCATCTCAATATCCTCTCTTTCTCCATGCTGATCAATTTTGCTTTTCTGTCAATGCTATTCTTCCGTATGCTCCCTTCCCTGATCGATGATCGTCCTCACATGATCATCTGCCAAAGAATAAAACACCTGTTTCCCATCCCTGCGGCTTTTCACCAGTTTAGATTGCTTTAAAATTCTAAGCTGATGGGAAATCGCAGACTGGGTCATCCCCAAGGTCTGGGCAATGTCGCATACACACAGCTCTGCTTCAAACAGAACATATAAAATGCGGATTCGCGTGGAATCCCCAAATACCTTGAAAAGCTCTGCCAAATCGTATAATTCCTCTTCCCCCGGCATCTTCTCATTTACCGCCCTTACCAGCTCCTCATGAACTTGATAAGTATCGCAGCACTCCACATCATGAATCGTCAATTCATCACCTCTGATTTCTTAAACATATTGCAGATTTCGTGTACTGTTTATCGTTTTCGTTATATAAACATATGAATAATTGTTCATTTGTCATGATAACACTTTCCCTATTGATTGTCAAGGCGTATTATTTCCTGTGCTCCAAATAAAATTTTTTTAACTCTGCCTTCACTTCCTCCGACAGCTCCGTCTTTTTCACACCCCGGATAGCTCCTTCTAAAGCCAGGAGACGGTGAATGCAAGCTGACTCATCGATCATCTGGATTTTCAGCCACGCCTGCCTAGCTCCCTCCGACTTTAATTTTGCCTCTGTAGTGATTCCAACCTGGTACAGCTGACCTTCTACCGTCCTCCCGAAATTCGGCAATTTCCATAATTCTCCTATATTTTCATTAATCTCCCCTTACTCAAGGTGAATCCGGCTCCTCTCCCTTTGGGCTGATCCCCAAAAAAAGTCACTGGATTACCCATTCTGGCTTATCCTTTGCCCCTTTTCTCATCACTTTATTCGCAACTTATCGCTTTCCTGCGGAAAAGGCACTAGCCTCCTTCACCCATCCCATCAGCTCATCGTCGATCTCCTCTGTCCTGGATACCAGGACATGGTGTGTCCAACGGTTCGGATAAGGCTCCACCGCCCCGTCAATCCGAGGCGACTTTACATGATATCCCAGGCCAAAGGTAACAACAATATAAATCTCTGGACGTTCTTTTGCCTTTCGCACAGGCAAAAAGGATACAAAAGCGAAATTATGCCGGTTGGAAAAGGTGATCTGTGTTTTCTGCACCTTCACCTCCACACTGCCGACTTTCGCGAAAACCTGCTTCTCAAATGCCTCATACAGTGCCAACGCCTCCGGCTTTTGTTCAAAAAAGCAGAGTATTGCCTGGTTCATCCTTCTTCTCCTTTCCCCGATCTATCCACCACTTAGGAGTAAGCTCGCCAAGAGTAACGATTTCCTCTGCTTCAAAATCCATAAGCACTTCAATTTCTTGATAGCTGTTTGGCATAAGCTGAACCATCAATTCTCGACAAGCGCCACATGGAGCGCCGGTTTTTCCATCTGACATGATTGCAAGCACTTTTCTTATTTCCTGTTCGCCATTTGTGATCATATTAAAAATGGCATTTCTTTCAGCACAGATTCCCAATGTAGCACAAGTATCCACACAGACACCTGTGTATATTTTTCCTGACGATGATAGTATTGCGGCAGCAACTCCTCCCGCATCTACATAATCAGATATTTGGCGTCTGTTCTGTACGGCTTTAGCCGCCTGAAACATTTCTTTCCATATCTGTTCCATAATAATTCCCTCTTTTTTTACTGATAAATTCTAATTTTCTGAATTGATTATAGCACGCAGCGATTTTTACATCAACCTGGGCCGCCTCTTTTTGAAAGATAAATCGGAGTAAAAAGTGGTACTATGTCAAGAAAAAGTACAAGTTAAAAGTGAACTTTTCTCACAATATTCCCTTTTTTATCTAGCCAGTCTTTCCATAACAAGCGCTTGCCTAAATCAATATTATAAAGTATAATAAAGAATAGGACTATTGCTAATTATATTTTAATATCGATAGTCACACTAATAGAAACCTTAGCTCAAACCATATACATAAAATTTGATCTCAATAGAACAAAAATGATACTAGCTGGAGGTTTAGTAGTGAATACTATTGTTTTCGTAACAAATATATCACAAAAGCTTATTGGCAAAAATATATGTGGTTTCACATTAAGAAAAGCCTATCGGGGAAGTACCAAGAAATGTGACTATTTGAATAAAAAACTTCTTTCATGGCAATTCGCTGATAAGCTTCTAGGGTATGATTCATATATGATAGCTAATCAGCCAGATACTTTTTTACATTCTGATAAACTCGGAGAGTATTATTTATATTTCCAAAAGGAATCTGTAGATAAGTCTGTAGATAATTTTATTGAAACTGGGATATTTATAAAATCCATAACACTCTATAAAACAAGTGGTGTTTCTTTTACATACCCATATTCCTTTTCAGATAATCATGGCACTGTTATATTGAAATCACCATTCCATAATTATTACAGTTTTAATAATTGGCCCGAATTCGATTTAGAAGATAGTGAACTCATAAAGTTGGAAGAATTTTATGGTTCATTTCAAAAAGTAGAAGTAAACAAAGAATTAATTGATAGAATGATTAATTTATGGATGACATCCAGAAGAACTCATATTTTTGAAATCAAATTTATTTTAAATATAACTATTTTAGAAATGTTTATCAAAGCTAATTCTAAAATAACCTATAACTTGTCAAAAAGTATAGCTGCTTTTCTGGGGAGTTCTAGTGAAAATTATATGAAAATATATCGTAATATGAAGAAATTATATAAAGCTAGATCCAAATTTTTACACAATGGAAATGAGAATAAAATAGATGAAAATGAAATCAATGCCCAAAACTATGCAAGAGAATTAATTGTAAAAATAATTTTATTGAGTTCAAAATATCAAAAAGAAATAGATACTATCCGTGAGGAAATTAATAAATTAAAATCGGGAGATTACTATTATTACTTGCAGGATTGAACTGTAAATAAATAAGAAATAGGGTCAATCCCAAAGATTGTGTGAACCTTCAAACTGATGAAAGATAAAAATACTCAGTTTGGAGGTTTATTTTATGGCAAGAAAAAATATCCTGGCTATCTGCGCGGATGGTCTGACGGGAATCAAAAAAGCCATCACTGCGGCCTACCCTAAAACAGAATATCAAAGGTACATCGTCCACCAGATACGCAATACTCGGAAATATGTGGCTGATAAGGACCGTAACCTTTGCCAATGAGTTAAAGAGCTTTACCAGGCTCCTCTGAGGAGACAGCCTTAGATACCTTGGATCGGGTGAACGAAAAATGGACAGTAAACTATCCAAATTCCATGAAGGGCTGGAAGTAGAACTGGGATGCCATCCCACCCATCTTCAAGTTTTCCGTGGAGATCAACACAACCAATGCTATAGAGTCCCTAAATTCCACTTACCACAAACTGAACCGCCAGAGGAACGTATTTCCTAGTAACATGGTACTGCTCGAGGCGCTGTATCTGGCCACCTTTGAGGTTACCAAGATATGGACGATTCCAATTCGAAAATAGGGCAAGATTTATGGCGAATTGAGTATTATGTATGAGATGGTATAAATGAGACAAGCTTGGAAACCATTGCTATCAGGCCGCAAGCCCACCCACGAGATAACAGCCCATGGCAGGCAGGTTCCCATAAGGAATCCCCTCCGAAACCGCCGGTGTCTGGTTATCCGAAGGAGGGATCCAGGCAACGCCTGGGAGGATTCCTTGGAATGTAGGCCCTGTCTTTTAGGGCCTTACGCACCGCTGCGCTTTCGGCGGAGTGAGAGCGGGGTGACGCCTTGAACCTGCCTGCCATGGGCGTTACTTCCTGCCGATTTGCGCCTGCACCTCAGGTTAACCAGCCACTCAATAATCTAGCAATTTTGCACATGGATCACACCTCTTTCGGCACAGGAATATATACCCTCTTCAGCGGAAACATTTTCCGATACTTCTCGCTTAGTCCCTCATAGTATTTCAAAACCAGCTCCACCAGCTCTGTCCCATTAATGCCACGGATAATCGGTGTATTATCCAAATATATTTGTGCGTTTTTTGTATAGTTGGATAATGTGACAAAGAGGCCGTAGTCGCCCTCACGCATTGCGCCTTTTAATGACTGAATGGCGGCCTCCTTGATATCACTGTCCTGGCTTTTCACTTGTACCAGAATGCGAGGTGGCAGCTCGTCTTTGTAAGCGGTAATATCAATACCGCTATCGCCACCCTGGGGAGAAATCATTGTCCGGTATCCCATCGCCTGCAGCAAATCCGCTACAAACGGCTCCAAATCATAACCCTTTAGCTGTCTACTGAGCTCTTTCAAAATAAAGTCCTTTGTGCTTTCAACAATGTCCTCAGCAGTGGCGCCGACGCTCTCATCTTCAGAATCCTCAGAAAAGTTTTTCTTAAAATTTTGATCAAGTGCCGCCAGATACTCATCCGCATAATTCTTTACTGCAAAGAACGACATCACAGAGCCGATCTCATATAATGCCCCCTGCGAGAAGGATGTACGGGGCAGATGCTTCAGCCATTTCACCTTACGCATCTGAACGTACTCCATCTGGGATTCATCGTAAAGATAGTCACTTGTAATAACGCCGATATTTACTTGCCGGTTGCTTTTGGATGGGAAGACTACATAATCGCCCGCCTGCACTTCATGGCAAAAGCGGTAAAGCATTCCAGCCCCTGTCCCTATACTGCCCTTCTTGGCGTCCGGGTATGTCTCTGCATACTTCTCTTTAAAAGCCTCCCTGGTTGCTTCGATCCGACGTAGATCTCCCATATCATGCCATCCAATCCCTATGACATCTTTTTTAAGAAACAGGTTATCATCCTGAGTGTGAATCCCCCAAATTTTCTTTTCCTCGTTTGCCATAATCTTTCCCCTCTTTTCTTTCGTATCTGCCCCCTCCTCAGGAAACGTATGTTATTTATTATATAGCATCAGCCGGTCAGATGGAATCGTATTTTCATTGGATCTGGACATTTTGTCATTATTATTTATAACAGGATCCCTTAAGGTTATTCCGGCGCAGTGGTTTTTTGTATGTGAAAACCTACCCTCAGTGGACAAAAGGTAGGGGATCCGATGACGCCAAAACGAAAATTAAAAAGTTATTGACACAATGTCAGAATAGTGGTATTCTAACAAATGATGACACTGTGTCAGAATAGTGAGATTAAAAAACATATTTGAGGAGGGTCTAATATGAGCAAGAAAATATTAATTGCATACTTTTCTGCCAGCGGCATAACTGCTCGCGTGGCTAAAGAAATGGCGAATGCTGTCGGTGCAGAGCAGTATGAGATCTGTCCAGAGCAACCTTATACGCTGGAGGATCTGGATTGGAGGGATAAGAAGAGCCGTAGTACTGTGGAGATGAGGGATCCGTCCTGCCGCCCTGCCATCGCAAAGCCAGTGTGTGACATAAGGCAATATGACACAATACTCATTGGTTTCCCGATCTGGTGGTATGTGGAACCCCGCATTGTCGATACCTTCCTGGAAAGCTACGATTTTTCTGGAAAAACCCTCATTCCCTTTGCTACTTCTGGTGGCAGCGGCATTGAAAAAGCGGAAAAAAGCCTTAAGGAGCACTGCCCTGACGCCTCCTGGACAAAAGGACGGCTTTTAAATGGCTCTGGCGCTGCTGACTGGATAAATAATGTGCTGAAAGGCTGAGCCTGGGAAGGAAGGTATCCTTATGCCAAAGGGCTCTGAAGAATTAACCGCCGCAAGAAAAGAAGAAATTATTAATACTTGTGCTTCGCTCTATGAAACAATGAGCTTTAAAGACATCACCATTCGGGATATCGGGGCGAAAACTTCCTTTACCCGTACCTCCATCTATAATTATTTTCAGACGAAGGAAGAAATTTTTCTGGCCTTGCTTCAAAGAGAACAGGAGGCATGGGATGGAGATCTGAACAAGCTTCTCTGTCAATACGCTTGCCTGTCCGCCGCCAAATTTGCTAGTGAGCTTGCCCACACTCTGGAAAAACGTGAGTGTATGCTAAAGCTTATGTCCATGAATCTTTACGATATCGAAGGCAGCAGCCGTATAGAAAACCTCGTAGCATTCAAGCGCGCATACGCAAGCACCCTAAGCACCATCACTCGCTGCCTGAAAAAATTTTTCCCTCAAATGACCGAGGGGGACATACAGGAATTTCTCTACGCCTTTTTTCCTTTTTTGTTCGGCGTCTATCCATACACAACCATTACCCCTAAGCAAAAAGAGGCCATGAGACTTGCCCATGTAAGCTATGCCCACTATACCATCTATGAGATAACACAATCCTTTGTCGCAAGGCAGCTTCAGGCTTTTTCAAAATGATCACTCCGAAATTAAAAGCAACCAGAGGAGGAAAAATCATGATCAAGCCCTTTAAGTACCCCCTCATTTCACTGATAACCGCCGGGCTGATATTCTGCCTGGCTGCCTGCAGTAACCGCAGTATCTCATCCGGGGCTGATACCAGCAGCGCGCCTTCCGAAACTGCTGCCAACAGCATGCCTCTCGAAATTGGTAGCAAAGAAATCGAAATTTCGGAATCTGGCCGTCGGCCAGAGCAGGGAACTGCGTCCGCTGAAACCGTCACACAGGGGACAAGATCAACCGTTCTGGTGGTCTATTTTTCCGCAACCGGCAATACTGAGGACGTAGCTGAGAAAATTGCGGAGGTTACCAATGGAGAGCTCTATGAAATCATTCCGGCCCAGCCGTATTCTCCAGAGGATTTGGACTACCGTGACAAGCAGAGCCGCACCTCCCTTGAGATGAATGCCCCGGATATTCGTCCGGAAATCAGCAGTGAAGCGATTTCTCTGGAAAAATATTCCACACTGTATCTCGGCTATCCTATTTGGCACGGACAGGCGCCCAGGATCCTTAGCACCTTTGTTGAAAGCTATTCTTTCGACGACATAACTGTGATCCCCTTCTGTACTGCATTCCCATATGATCTGCCGCCTCATCCGGCGTCATATGGGAAATATTCATCTTTTTTGTATCCAACATATTTCCTCTCAGCGAACAAGGGGCCACTGAGGGTAATGAAATGAGAGCCATAATCTGTACCCAAACTGGCATATAGATTATGGCTCCCGTTTTTTTATCTTATCTTCTCTATTATACGCAATTCATCCAAATTACCTCTTTGTATGGCGTCAAGATTATTTCGGATTTTCTCTCTGTCCCAATCCCACCAACGAAGATGCTCCAGCTCTTCCGCCACTCCATCACTAAACCGCTTGCGGATCGGCTTTGCCGGGACACCTCCAACAATAGTATAGGGCGGTACATCCTCTGCAACCACCGCACGGGCCGCAACAATCGCCCCGTTGCCAATGGTAACGCCTGCAAGGATGACGGCTTCATAGCCGATCCACACATCATTGCCGACTACAATATCACCTTTGTTGTCCCACGCTTTTGCGATTGACGTTGTATCTGTATCAAGCCCCCACTCCTCAAAGAAAATAGGAAATGGATAGGTGGATAAGCTTCCCATCCTATGGTTCGCAGCATTAAATAAAAACTTCGCTCCACAGGCAATGGAGCAAAACTTCCCGATTTTCAGCTTATCATGGTTACATTCTGGATAATGGTAAAGCACATTATTTCGCAGAAAATCCCTTGGATCATTTACAAAATCATCATATATCGTGTACTCTCCCACTTCCACATTAGGATCATTCACAACATTTTTCAAATATACGGTGCTATGCCCCTGAGAACGGGGATAGATTTTCCAAGTAGGAATCATAAATATCTCCTCCGAATGGTCATATTTTATTATTCAGAAACCATTCGGATTGCTACAATGCAAAGCCTCACCCTATATCATCTCCTCTTCTTTCTTTTTTCGTCCCATTATACCTCTTACTCCCTGCCCTGCCATCCAAAACTTTCCCAAATTTAAAACAGTCAACATGTATCTGAATCTTCGGAAATGATCAGTTCCCTCAGTTCTTGCAGAAATGACTCCCACTCTTCAGGATAATGGGTTGCTCCGTATTCCCGGTAATATCCGCCATCATATTGGATCGAAAAATCAAATAATTGAATCATTGTGCAATAATCTCCGGTAGGCCAATAGGGCATTCCATCATAGACGGTGATTGCGTACTCAGACAGCAGGCGCTTTAACTCATCAACCTGCCTATGATTCAGACAATAGTTTTTTGTTTCCTGTCCTGGAATCCAGATGGAAGCCGTAGCCTCGTCAAGATCAATCATGTACTGGTTTGCATCATGGGTACACTCTGGAGAAAATTCGTTTTGAATAGTGGCGCTTGTGACCGAAGGCGCCGCCCGCAACACCTCCAGCTTTTTTCTTTCTGGATCCAGGGCATCCTGGAGCCTTCGTATTCCTCCATCTGTAAAATCAGCGGCGCTTGTCGGTTGATCTTCCCTTTTCCCGCAAGCTCCCAGGATTAAAAGTAAAATCAGCAATAGTACAATATGTTTTTTTAAATTATTCATACTATAGCTCCTTAATTTCATCGTTTACCGGATTCTCTTTTTCATCTCGTTACGGTTCACGTCTGCATCCTGCCTTTTTGTCTATTTCTAGCTAAAAGTGTATGGGGCCCCTGTTTATATTTAAATTTTATCACAGGGGTACTTTTGTTTCAAGATGCAATCCATTATTCTTGTAAATTTTTCCACTGGAAACATATTGCACCTTTCAATTATTTTCATCATTATAAAATTTTTAAAGCAAAAGAAATTTATCAAAAAATTGACATTACTCCACTTTCACACTATAATATATTACGCTCGTAAGAAAAAAATTATCTGGATGTTGAGATTAAATCGGAGAGCAACGAAGATAATATGCTATTCTGGCCATATATTTCGGCAGAACAATATTATCTTCCCCTTGGGGAAGGAAAGAGGATTCCCGCAAATGATTCCTCCTGGATTCATTTTCTCGATCAGCAGCAAATAGTGATTATGGAACAGCTATCCATGCCATTCTTGATTTCGTCTAATGGGGAGTATTGTGTACTGCTTATTATGGAAAATCCATACCGAACACAATTAAATTTTTCAGCAGAACCAGAACTTTCTTTTTCTGTTTCTCATGAATACCCCACTATCGATATGGATAAGGCAAACCGGTATCGGATTTATGTTACCGAAGCTGATCCGGTAAGCTGTGCAAAACTTTATCGAGATTATGTAATGGAAAAAAACAATTTTGTCACGCTTCAGCAGAAAGCAAAACAAAATCCCAATATAGAAAAGCTGTTTGGAGTGCCGTTTATCTACCTTTGGGGGGATTTTGTTATTTCTGTCGATGATATAAATTGGGAAGCTTTTGGTCAGTCTCTCGCTTCACCAGAAATTACCTATCTTTGTTCTTTTGCTCAATCTATTGAAAATGGAAGCGAGTTTGAGAGTATATTACACGAGTTAAGAAATCAGGATTATATAACTTTATATCAAAAAAACTTTATATGTAGCTATATCAGCCAAGTTCTGCAGCAAGACAAATTTTGGAATGCGGATATATTCAAAAAAAGTTATCAACGGATAGACGAACTTTTACGAGAAGGATATGATAAATTAACTGACTTACAAAAAATTCAGCTTCATAAAAATGTTTTGGCTGCAAGTATGCCGGAAGTATTCCATGAGGCAGACAGCTGGATGAATTCAGACACTTTGGAAATAATCAGCGATATGAAAGAAAATGGAATCGACCATGCCTGGATCGGCCTGAATAGCTGGGAGCAGGCATATAATAAGCCAGAACTTGTCTGGCAAGCAGTAGGTAAAGATTATTTGATCGCCAGTTATGATTCTTACCATTCTATTCATGAACCTGGCAATGAGCAGTGGATTACCGCTTGCTTTGACGATTTAACCTTATATGAAAATGCAACTATAGTTGATAAAAATGGCGAAAAAGAAAGGGGATTTCGAAATATTGGCAGAAAGTTAAATCCAACACATTCAATGCTCTCCGTCAAAGCCAGAATGGAAAAAATTATGGCAAATGGCATACCTTTTAACTCCTGGTTTATTGACTGTGATGCAACAGGAGAAATTTATGACGATTACACAGAGGGATATATAACTACCCAGGAACAAGATTTATCCGCACGACTAGAGCGAATGGCTTATATCCGTGATCAGTATAACATGGTAATTGGCTCTGAGGGAGGAAATGATTTTTCTGCTTCTACCATTGCATTTGCTCATGGAATTGAATTAAAATCTTTTGCGTGGATGGATGAAGATATGAACTCCAACAAAGATAGCCAGTATTATATCGGAAAATATTATAATCCTACTGGTGGTGTCGCTGAACACTTTGCAAAAAGAATTCCAGTAAAGGAACAGTATTTCTCGGTTTTTGTTGACCCGAAATATGATATTCCCCTATTTAAGCTGGTTTATAATGATTCTGTTATCACCGCTGCCCACTGGGACTGGTCTACCTTTAAAATTAAAGGTTCCACGCAGGACAGAATGATTCGGGAAGTTCTTTATAATGTTCCGCCTCTTTATCATTTGGATTCTGTAGAATGGAAGGAATATCGGCAAGATATAGTAAATCATTATGAAATCTGGTCTAATTTTAGCAGGAAAGCAATTCAGAAAGAAATGACTGACTTTAAGTATATAGAAAAAGATGGTTCTGTTCAAAAAACATCTTTTGATAATGATTTATTTGTTGTAGCTAATTTTAACGATGTAGCTTATCAATATGATAATGTTAAGATTCCTCCTCATTCCGCATTGATAGAAAATAACAATGAGCCTTTGATCTATACACCCATTCTTGAAGAAGATCATAAATAACAAGCCTAAAAAATTGTAGGGATAAGTGGTAATAAAACGGTCGTATAAATTGTATAACTGTTCTATTTTATTGAATGACTCTGGTGTACTGTCTGCATTATATTCAGGCAGTACACTATTTTGCTGTCTGGATTGTATTCCGTCAAATCTCCTTGTCTAAATTTCTATCAGACTGTGTTGTCGGCGGTCAACGATGCCACCACACCACATCGCCTCCCTTCCCCGCCCTGCTGATAAAAATTTATCCTAAGGTGATTACCTGAAAAATTATAATTGCTACCTTTTATGATGAACGCCAAACCAGCAATACAGAGTAATTTTTCTCTAACATATCAACGCCTATCTATGATTTTATCAATTAATCCAAAATCCACTGCTTCTGATGCTGACATATAATTATCGCGTTCTGTCGCAAGGGCAATTTCCTCAATGCTTTTTCCAGTATTCTCCGCTAAAATAGTGTTTAAGCGTTCTTTGCTTTTTTGTATGTGGTCGGATATGATTTTTATATCTGTTGCCTGTCCTTGAATACCATTTCCATGGATAGCTGGCTGGTGTATCATTATTTCTGCATTTGGCAAAGCAATACGCTTTCCTTTTGTACCACCAGCTAATAAAAAGGCTCCAAAACTAGCGGCTAGACCAATGCAAATAGTGGAAACATCACACTTTATATATTGCATTGTATCATAAATAGCAAAGCCGGCTGATACAGAGCCGCCAGGACTATTTATATACAACTGTATATCTTTTTCAGGGTCCTGTGCTTCTAAAAACAGCATTTGAGCAATAACTAAGCTAGCGGACACATCACTTACTTCTTCCCCTAAAAAAACAATTCTGCCGGATAGTAACCGCGAGAAAATATCATAGCTTCTTTCTCCGCGACCGGTTTGTTCAATAACGTAAGGAATCGTACTCACGCAGCAATCTCCTTAATTTCTGTAATAAATTTGTAACTAGCGATATAAGAACAGCACATAGAAATTCGATTTTGTTTTGGCATAAAGATTCCAATTTCTCTATATATTTTAGGTGGATATAAATATATTTGTTTAAAAGCAAATGAAAATGATTGTTGTGTTTCATATCTGGCTTCAAACGCAATTTGCATTATTGGCTTATCTGTTTTAACCAGCTTTTCAGCAGCAACTGTAAGTCTACGGTTTTGTAAATATTTATACATGGTAATTCCTGTATTTTCTGTAAAAATACGGTTAAGATAAAATTTGGAATAACCAATACTTTTTGATATATGATCTAAATTGATTTCTTCCTCTAAATTTCTTTCAATATAATCTATGACTTTTTTAACAACTTCTTTTTGGTCTTTCATTGTATATCCTCCTTGCGTTCTCATCTATTATAGCAAGTTTAGGTATACGTGTCTTAATAAAAAATGCCTTTTTGATACCAAATCCAAAAAAATTTCCACAACACTTGCCTTTTGGTCTTTGGTTCCGAATAGTGTGGTGGTGGCGATCGGTCTCTTATTTTCGGTTTCTTACCTCATTTACCGCACATGAGTATTCCTTGTTTTCACGCACTACTTTCGTTCTCAATGTATTCATAATATTGTTTCTTGCTCTGCCATACATCCACCTACTCACAGATATCATTCTCTATCCGTCACTGTATATAACCCCGTATGTCCATTTTGGGTGTGCCTATATCTACTAATCGTGACTATTACAACACCCTTTTGGGAATTATAATGGTTACAGATTGGTAGGTGATAGTATGGATGTGCAGAAACGCATAAAGGAATTGATGGAAGAACGCGGATGGACGGATTATCGGCTTGCAAAAGAAGCGAGTCTCTCCCACTCCACAGTGACGAATATGTTTAACCGGAACAATGCCCCAACACTCCCCACATTAGAAGTGGTCTGCAGGGCATTTGGCATAACATTGGCGCAGTTCTTTGCAGAAGGAAATGAACCGGCACAGTTGACCGAGGAACAGCGCATCCTATTTTCCAGATGGAATCCGCTGACTGAAGAGCAGAAAAAGCTTCTGCTGGATCTGATGAAAACAATGTGAAATCCCGTTGATTTTGAAAAATCCAATGGGATTTTTTGCGTTTCCCACTCTCAAAAGTCTGTTTTTATTCGGCTCGCCCTTTTAAAAGTAGTGGTACTGTTTCCTATGCATGAATATCAAATATACCGTCATCATAAGTGTAAACAGCTCCGCAAGCGGGACTGCAAGCCACACGCCTGTTACCTCTAAAAATCTCGGCAGTGCCAAAAGGAACACCGTAATCAATCCAAACGTCCGCAAGAACGATATGGTTGCAGATATTTTCCCATTAGATAATGCCGTAAATAATGCGGATGAAAAAATATTGCCTCCAGAGAACAAAAAGCTGAATGAAAAAATAGAAAATCCTGTTTTTGTAATCTCAAAAACATTCCTGTTATTCTTCGCAAATATCCTTGCAATGTTTTCCCCGCCAAGCAAAGAAAGCAGAAATACAAACAGGGAAATCCCTGCTATAAAGCAAAAACAAATGCGGACTGTCTTTTTTAACTGCTTTACATTTCGGCTCCCATAGTTATAACTTATGACTGGCGCTGTTCCCATAGAAAAACCGATATAAAGTGTTGTCAAGAGGAACTGCGAATATATAAGTACGGTAATCGCAGCCACCCCATCCTCGCCTAACAGATTCATCATCGTTACATTAAACAGGAATGTCGTTACAGCACTTGAGCATTGGCTTACCATTTCCGATACACCATTGGAGCAGCTTTTAAGCAGAATCCATACGTCCAATTTGGACTTGCAAAAATGCAGCTCACTTCTTTTCGTCAGAAAAAATATTGTACCGATAACTGTTGGTATCATATATCCAATGCTCGTCCCAATGGCAGCGCCTCCTACGCCCATTTGCAGTAAAACGATAAAGACATAATCAAAAATAATGTTGGCAATCCCCGCCAAAACAGCAAGCGCCAATCCTAAAGTGGGTTTCCCTGCCGTCACAAACAAGTTCTGATATAACACTTGCATCATATTAAAGGCAACAAACATGAGCTGTACAGTCAGGTAATCCCTGCAATATGGAAACAAGACTACGCCAGCCCCCAATCCCCAAAAGATTTCACCCAAAAAAAGAAGCCCCATCACTCTACACAGC
>CATJIO010000142.1 GCA_949740725.1 uncultured Lachnospiraceae bacterium
CGCAGAATGCCCCTCACTGTCCCCAAGAACAATCACATCCAGAGAACCCTCCGGTTCCGCCAAGATCCCTGCAGACGGAATATCCCTTCCCTCCATGCCGGCCTCCGCTGTATTGGACTTTGGAGCCGCCACCACAGACCCGCCATGGAGGAGAAACACAAATATCCCCCAGAACACCGCCGCTCTCCCCAGCCTCACCACTCTGTCCCTGTTCACAAAAACCACGCACCTCCTGATTGATATTATCAATATTGGTTTACACCTTCATTAGCCAATAAGTTTTTATCTAGTGTACTTATATTTATGTATAAAAATCAAATATATCTGTCGCACAAATTTACACACAAACCCTCGTCTAAATTGACTGTTCTTGTATTGTCATAAGGTATTCCCGTTTTTCGTTCCACGGTAATCAGCAGTTCATAAATCCGTACATTTATAATCCGTTCGGCAAGTTCTTTTGATTGAATCAGGCGCATCAGCTCCTGTTCCAGTTCAAAAAACAACAATTTCAAATATTTCTGCTGCACTGGATTAACTTTCTCCAAAATCTGCGAAAAAGTCAAAGAATCCCACCCCAACCCTTTTGCCAGCCGTATTCTATGTTGATCCAGCCCCCGGAGCTTCAAAATATCGGCTTGCTCCCTTTTCATAAACCCTTCCAAAAGTTCATGGCGTTTCTGAGACACAGCAATAATCTTTTCCTCCTCCACCTGTGCAATTTTGTGTGCTACATCTGTTAAATCCCTGATAATATCTAAAAAATCTTCATATAAAACCTGTCGATTTTTGTCAGCAAAACCATTATCTCCATTCGCTTCCGAGTCCATGCTCTTTTTCGTCCCAATCTTTTTCTCTCTGTCTTCTTCCATATTCGCTGCAGGCAT
This sequence comes from uncultured Lachnospiraceae bacterium, assembly GCA_949740725.1. GTDB lineage: Bacteria > Bacillota > Clostridia > Lachnospirales > Lachnospiraceae > Caccovicinus. The sequence goes on from CATJIO010000142.1 coordinate 888, forward strand.
TTTATCAATCCACTTCATTGGTTTTCTTTCCTTTCATCTACATTTCAGCTATTTTCAAACTTCTGTCTGTGTTAACACTCTCCCATCCCTCTCTATCTTGACCAGCAATTCGCCCACATCGTTCTCCCAGGTAAAAGTCCCTGCCTTTTCGTATCCAGTTCTGGCAATCCCTTCCGCCTGATCTGGATAAGCCAGAAGGCTGTGTACCATCTCCTGGGTTATGGAACATTTCTTTCATTCAACACGATTCCATAAACTGCCTCTGTCAGATTCCTCACATCCGAGCGGGCCACCAGCGACACCGGCTCCCCGTCAACTGCCGCAAGACAGTACTTCCCATCATACCGATACAATTCAATGCGAACTTCTGGATCATTTTCGTTGTCCAGATAGACGGTCAAACCGATTTCTTTCTTCTGGGTTGGCTGCTCAGTTGTAAAGCTGTCTGCCCTCATATTTTTCAAAGCATTTAGAAACTCATCCATCTCTACTTCCCCATCCTGATAATAATAGATACGTTCTTCCTTCTCTTCTTTGGACGTCAGCCGATAAACTGTATCCTCCAGGGAAACATCCACCTGCCTGATATCCCCGGCATCCGCCCAAAAAACTTCTTTATGCCGCAGGGAATCATAGGAAGCCCTCATCAGTTCTCTATACTCCTCCGAAGAAATCCGATATACAATCCGGGACTCTCCTACCCTTGCATACGCTGTAACTTCCTCCTCTGCCTCTTCCAGTCCGCCTTCCGACTGATTTTGTGCGTCTTTCTTTTCCTTTGGATCCCGACTCACACTGAGAACAAACTGATCCTCATATTCCTCTTCGTCTTCCTCAGAAACGTATTCCACAGTCACCTTAAGCTCCGGCTCCACAAGCCCGTATGATCCCAGGTCCTCATCCGAGGCATTGTAGGCCACATAATTTGTCAAAGCCAGACTGCTCATATTCCCCAGATAGCGGTTGACCATGGACGTATCAAGAGGAACTGCCTTTCCGTCTCTCTCCGTAAAATAAACGTCTTCCCTGCTGTAAGTACCGCTGTTTTCCTCATACGCAACGCCGTAGTGTTCCGTACCCTCAAACTGAATCCCCGCTGCCTTCCCAAACTCCGGGATTTCGTCATGATCAATCATGTCCCTTAAGGTAACATCAAAATTATCCAGCGGGTCATGCTTCACCAGATAAACATTTCCGTCTCCTAGGGAAACATACCGCTGTGAGTCCATACTGCTGTAGCTCCCCAAAAGGATTTCATAGGATTGTTCCCCTGTACCCAGGCGTATGGTACACACCGGATCATCCAGGCCGTACTGACCATAATCCTCCACCTCTTCAATGACAAACGCTGCTCCAAACTCCTGAAACTGTTCTAACAGTCCGCCAATCTTTTCCTCATCCACCGGGAATGCCTCATCTTCGTTATAAAGCCATCTATCACCTTTATGAAAAGCAAGTGTTTCTGATTCAAGTTCCCAGGATATGGACGTCACCTGGTCACTGGATAACGCTAAAATAATCTCGTCACTGTTTTTAATTTCCTCCTTTTTCTCTTCCCACCTCATAACACCCATTGTGGCCATACAAGATACGGACAAGACTCCAAGCAGGATATAAATTCGTTTA
>CATJIO010000143.1 GCA_949740725.1 uncultured Lachnospiraceae bacterium
GAAACGGCGGCACTTAGGTCCGGTTCCTCACGGACCTTACGTACCGCTCCGTTTCATCCCGAGCGAAAGCGCGTTTCCGTTGGAACCCGGAGGACAGGGCGCGTATCCCCCGCCGAGTATGCGCCCGCATCTCCCCCACAGCCCGCGACTCCTAACCGGCCGCACCCTACCTAGTTCACGTCTCCTAAAGCCACCGCGAATCCTCAGCCAGCAATTCACCTGGCCTTCACGGCTCACTTAACCAGCGACTCAATAAAATAGCAATTTAAAAGTCAAACAACGACAACTGATTACTCTCCGGCAAATCCCCCAAAATCCCCAGATCCGCCAGAAGCCCGCAGATAGTCTTCCCTACCTTCGTCCGGTTCATGAAGTCCTCTTTGGACAGGAATTTCCCATCCTTCGCCGCCTCCTCGATCCCCTCTGCCGCTTTCTCGCCCAATCCATCAATGCTATTTAATGAGGGCATCAACTGATTCCCAATTACCTGAAAATGGGTGGCTTTGGCCTGATAGATGTCCAGGGGAAGGAAGGAAAAGCCTCTGGCGTACATTTCCTGCACGATCCGCATATCCCGCAAAGTGTCCTGCTCCTTATTGGACAGGATGTCCGACCGCTTCTTATAGTCTGCCAAATAAACCTCCAGTTTATCCCTTCCCAAACACATTAATTCATAGCTGAACCCCTTGGCGCGGATGCTGAAGAAGGCAGCGTAGTAGGCCAGGGGATAAAACACCTTGCAGTAGGCAATCCGCCATGCCATCATCACATAGGCCGCCGCATGGGCCTTGGGGAACATATACTTGATCTTTTTGCAGGACCAAATGTACCAGTCTGGTACTCCATGCTCTTCCATAACGGTTTCCCACTCCGGCTTTAGTCCCTTGCCCTTTCGCACAGACTCCATGATGGTGAAGGAAAGCCCCTCCTCGATCCCCCGTCCGATGAGATAAACCATGATATCATCTCTGGTGCAGATAGCCGTCTGGATAGTGGCCTTTCCCTCCTGGATCAAGGTCTGGGCATTGCCCAGCCACACGTCGGTGCCATGGGCCAGGCCGGCGATCCGGACCAGGTCGGAAAAGTATTTCGGTTTTGTGTCTAAAAGCATCTGCATGGCAAAGTCTGTGCCGAACTCCGGGATCCCCAGTGCGCCCAGCTTACAGCCTCCGATATCCTCCGGGGTGATTCCCAGGGCCGAGGTATTTTGAAACAAGCTCATAACTTCCTTACTGTCCAAGGGGATATCCTTCACCGGATCAATGTGCGTCAGATCCTGGAGCATACGGATCATCGTCGGATCGTCATGCCCCAGGATATCCAGCTTTAACAGGTTATGATCAATGGAATGATAGTCAAAATGCGTGGTTATGGTGGAGGTGGTCATATCATTGGCCGGGTGCTGCACCGGGGTAAAAGAGAAGATCTCTTCCCCTAAAGGAAGGACGATAATTCCACCAGGATGCTGGCCCGTGGTTCTCTTCACCCCCACACAGCCCTGGACTATCCGGTTAATCTCGCAGTTTCGCTTGGACTGTCCCCGGGCCTCATAATATTTCCGGATGTAACCGTACGCCGTCTTATCCGCCAGGGTGCCTACTGTGCCGGCGCGGAAAGTCTGCCCCTTTCCAAAGATGACCTCCGTGTAGTCGTGGGCCTTACTCTGGTACTCTCCAGAGAAATTCAGGTCGATATCTGGCTCTTTATCCCCTTTAAACCCCAAAAAGGTCTCAAAAGGAATGTCAAAGCCTTCCTTCCTCAAAGGCTGTCCGCATACCGGGCAGATCTTGTCTGGCATATCACATCCCGCCATACCAGAAAATTGCTTTACCTCCTTCGAATCAAAATCATAGTAATGGCAGTTCTGGCAAATGTAATGTGGGCTTAAGGGATTTACCTCCGTGATTCCGGACATCGTTGCCACAAAGGAGGAACCCACTGACCCACGGGATCCCACCAGATAGCCATCTTCATTGGACTTCCATACCAGCTTTTGAGCGATAATGTACATTACCGCGAACCCGTTGCTGATGATGGAATTCAGCTCCTTCTCCAGGCGGTTAGTTACAATCTGGGGCAGCGCTTCCCCGTAAATCTCATGGGCGCGGTCATAGCAGATTTTCCGCAGAGTTACATCTGACTCTGCAATCACCGGGGGGCATTTATCCGGACGAACTGGTGAAATCTTCTCACACATGTCCGCTATACGCCTGGTATTGGTAATCACCACCTCTTCCGCCTTATTGGGGCCCAGATAAGCAAACTCCTCCAGCATCTCCTCCGTGGTCCTAAAATATAAGGGCGCCTGTGTGTCACAGTCCTTAAACCCGCAGGCTGCCTCGATAATCCGCCGATAGATCTCATCCTTGGGATTCAGGAAATGGACATCGCAGGTAGCGCACACTGGCTTCTCGAACTGCTCGCCCAGCTGGACCACCCGCAGATTCAAATCAATCAAATCCTGTTCACTTTTTACGGTGCTTTTCTCGTCCCGAAGCATAAACTGGTTATTTCCCAAAGGCTGGATTTCCAGATAATCATAAAAGTCTGCCAGCTTTGCCAGCTCCGCGTCTGGCGCTCCTCGGAGAATGGCCTGGAACAGCTCCCCTGCTTCACAGGCGGATCCAATAATCAGCCCCTCCCTGTACTGTCGCAGAAGGCTTTTGGGAATCCTGGGTCGTCTGGCAAAATAATTCAGATGAGATTCCGAAACCAACCGGTAGAGATGGATCCGCCCCAAATCATTCTTCGCCAAAATAATCACGTGGTAGGTGGGAAGCTTGCGGATCATGTCCGGGGTCATCTGGCTCAGCTCATTCAGCTGGTCCAAAGTCTCAATATCCCTCTCCCGGAAGCGCCGCACAAACTCCACAAAGATCTCTGCTGTGGCCCCTGCGTCATCTACTGCCCGATGATGATTTTCCAGAGAAACATTCACCGCCTTGGCCACGGTATCCAGCTTATACCGGTTCAGATTTGGCAGCAGCACCCTGGCAAGGGCCACGGTATCCAGAACCGTAGGGGCAAAGTTAAGCCCCAGCGCCTTCGCATAATGGGTGATAAAGCCCATGTCAAACGAGGCATTGTGGGCCACCATCACCGCGCCCTCGCAGAAGTTCAAAAACTCCGGAAGGACCTGCTCAATCTTCGGCGCATCCAGGACCATGGTATCATTAATGCCAGTGAGCTTCTCAATGTCAAAGGGGATAGGAACCTCCGGATTGACAAAGGCGCTGAACCGATTCGCGATCTTCCCGTTGACCACCTGCACAGCCCCGATCTCGATGATCCGGTTTTTTTGCGGCGAAAACCCGGTGGTCTCAATATCAAAAACCACATAGGTATCGGAAAAGCTCTGGTTTTTCGAATTTTCCACCAGCATCCGCTCATCATCCACCAGGTATCCCTCCACCCCATAGATAATCTTAAAGGAATCCCCCTTGTCCAGTGCATGATTGGCATCGGTGAAGGCCTGAACGCAGCCATGATCCGTCACCGCCAGAGCCGGCATGCCCCACTCCTTTGCCCGCTTGATAATATCCTTTACCTCGGAGACCCCGTCCATATCGCTCATCTTTGTGTGGCAGTGAAGCTCCACCCGCTTTTCCAGGCTGTTATCCATGCGCTTGCTGGTAAAGTCCTCACACTTCTTAATCCCTGCCACAGAGCCCAGAGTCAACTCATGGTCAAACTTGTCGATAGTGGTCACGCCCTTAATTTTGATAAAGCTGCCCTTTGCCACCGCCTTATCTATATCCTCCATCATATCCTGGCGGGCAAAAAGCTTTACGGTAATCGTATCGGTAAAGTCGGTCACATCAAAGATCACAATGGCGCGCTCGCCGCCTCTCAGCTCCCGCTTATCCACGGTCAGGATCTTGCCTCTGATGGTTACCTCCCCGATCTCTCCCTCGATAGTATCAATGGGGGTAAAATGATCCTCGAAATCCCGTCCAAATAGCACCTCCGGATTATCCGACTTCCGGGTATACCCGGATCCACCTTTCCCAAAGCTACCTTTTCCGAAACCGCCTTTCCCAAAATTCCCCTTTCCAAAGCTCTCCTTTCCGAAGCCGGTGCCTCCCTTCCCGGAACCATTTTCCGCCTGGGCCTTTTTTTCCTCCTTGCTGGTCTTTTGCTGAAGGGAAACACCCGTTTCTTCCATGGCCATCCTCCCTTTTCCAGAGGATGCTCTGCCTCCCTTCCCAGTCTCTTTTGCTGCAGGAAAGGGTAGCCTCTCCCCAGAAGAAATCCCGGCAGCCGGATCCATTTCCAGATGGCTGGCCCCCTGTCCCCGGCCATTTGCCAGAGCTGCCGCGTAAGCCTTTGCCGCCTCCTCCTCCGCTTCCCTAGCCTGGCGCCTTACCTTGCTCTCCACCGCGGGGACATAGACAAACTCGATCATAACATCCAAGCCGCAGCGCTCCTGAAGAATCTTTTCCAAAATCCGTTTCAGCTCCCCTGCCTTCTCCTTGGAAACCAGCGTGTCCTCCAGGGTCATCTGCAGCAAATCTGGCCTGGGGAATACGATCTTTGCCTTCTTCCACATGGTATACTCAATAATGCTGAAGTTTTTAAGCTCCAGGGCAATGCTGTCCTGATATACTTCTAAAAGCTTCTCCGGCGTATACTGGCTGGACAGGCGGTAATACTCCTGGAACCGGACGGTCAGCTGTTTTCCCGGGAACAGCTGATCCGGAATCCCCCTTTCCAGGTCATAGATCACTTGCTTATGGATCAGCCTGGGGCTTTCAATATAAACGCGAATAGAGCTTCTATCCCTAGTGGAAGTCACCTTGCGGACCTCCACCAGTTTTAAAAGCTCCTTTAATTCCTCTGCAATATTTAGTCCGGGAAATACCTCTAAAAATCCTTTCGCCATACATTCCTTTCCTTTGCAATGTGAATCAGCTCTCCCCGGAGAGATTCTAAAAGCTCTGCCTCAGGAACCTTCCGGATGATCTGGCCCTTTCGAATCAAAAGGCCCTCTCCCTTTCCCCCGGCGATGCCCACATCCGCTTCCCTGGCTTCTCCTGGCCCATTCACCACGCAGCCCATCACCGCCACCTTCACCCCGTCCAGAAAGTCAAACTCTTCTGCCATGGTCTCCACCTGGCCGGCCAATCCAATAAGGTCAATGGATGTCCGCCCGCAAGTAGGGCAGGACACCACTTCGATTCCGCCCCTGCGCAGCCCCAAGGTGCGCAGGATCAGTTTGGCCGTCTTGACCTCCTCCACCGGATCTCCGGTTAAGGATACACGAATGGTATCTCCGATTCCCTGGTTTAAGATAATCCCTAATCCCACGGAGGACTTGATATTTCCGGAGTACAGCGTCCCTGCCTCAGTAATTCCCACATGAAGAGGATACTTTGTCTCCTGAGAAATCATCTCGTGAGCCTTCACGCACATCATCACATCAGAGGACTTGATGCTGATCACCAAGTTATCATACCCCATATCCTCAATGAGCCTTACCTTGTCCAGAGCACTTTCTACAATGCCCCGGGCAGTAACTCCGCCGTAAGCCTCCAGCAAATTCTTCTCCAGGGAACCGCTGTTTACCCCCACCCGGATGGGAACTCCCCGCTCCTTTGCCGCTTTCACCACTGCCTGCACCCGTTCCGCCGAGCCAATATTTCCCGGATTGATCCGGATCTTATCCGCTCCATTCTCTATGGCGGCAATAGCCAGCTTATAGTCGAAATGAATATCCGCCACTAGAGGGATGGTGATTTCCCTTTTAATCTTTCTAATGGCCGCGGCTGCCTCCATTGTAGGCACCGTGACCCGGATGATCTCACAGCCTGCTGCTTCCAGACGGTGTATCTGATGGATAGTCGCCTGCACATCCTCTGTCTTTGTATTACACATGGATTGAATCGCAATGGGGTTTCCCCCGCCGATCTCCCGGTCCCCAATCCGTACCCTTTTCGTCTTATCCCGTCCCATGGAAATGCTCCTTATCTATTTATAGAGTAAATTCCTCACGTCATTAAACAAAATCAACATCATCAATGCCATCAAAAGCATAAAGCCGGCCAGATGGACCATGCCCTCCTTCTCCTGGTCAATGGCTTTCCCCCGGACTGCCTCCAAAAGCAGAAAAGCCAGCCTCCCGCCATCCAGAGCTGGAATGGGCAGCAGATTCATCACTCCCAGAGATGCATTCAGCACCACCCCCATATTCATCAAGGTCAGCAGCACACTGAGCCAGCCTGCAGGACGCACCTGCTCCACCACCTGGCCGATGTCCGCCACAATCCGCACCGGGCCCCCCAGATCCTCGGTTCCTAAATACCCTCGGAATAAAAGCCCAAAGCTCTCGATAGCCGCTCTTCCCTGGAAGAGCACCTCATGCCACCCCAGCTGGAACAGGTGAAATACATTTTTCGCCGGGCGGTATTCCGCCCAATGCTCGATGCCCATCATATAGGTTTTCGTCTCTTCATTCATCACCGTGGCCAGCGTTGTGGTCAATACCTGGTACTCTCCTTTTTTCTGGCTGTACCAGTCTATCTCCCCACTGGTTCCCTCTTTTGCTCTCCCGTAGGTGACCGTAAGCTTTTCCTCCGGGTGCAGCTGAAGGAACATGCTTAGATCCCGGTAATCCATCATCTTCTGCCCATTGACCGATAGGATCAGATCTCCTGGCTGCAGGCCAGCGGACGCTGCGGGATACCCTTCCAAAACATTGGTAATCACCGGAAGATCATAACCCCGATATCCTGCGATAATCACCCCAAAGATCAGGGCCAGGAGAAAATTAAAGCCAGGGCCCGCCGCGATCACGGCGATCCTTGCCCACACCGGCTTATTCAAGAATCCATTAGGATCTCCGGTATCCGTATCCTCATCCGCCATGGCGCAGGATCCTCCCAGAGGCAGCAGCTTTAAGGAATATCGGGTCTCCTTTCCTTTAAAGGAAAGAAGCCTTGGCCCCATCCCCAGGGAAAATTCCACCACTGAAACATGGTTCAGCTTTGCCACCAGAAAATGTCCCAGCTCATGAAACAAGATAATAAATCCAAATAACAAGATTGCTGCAAAAATATTCAGCAATTTACCACCTGCTTTCTATCCATTCATAAGTCTCCTGTTCAGCCTCCAGAATCTGCTCCACTGACGGATCATCCAGTGTCTTGTGGCGCTTCATGGATGCCTCAATGATGTCGGCAATAGCCAGATATTTAATCTCCTGGCGGAGGAACTTCTTCACCGCCAGCTCATTGGCCGCATTAAATACCACCGGCATAGTTCCCCCGGCCTCTCCCGCCTCATAGGCCAGCCGAAGCCCTGGAAAAGTCTCCATGTCCGGCCTGGCAAATCGGATCTCTTTAAGGTTCCAAAAGTCCAGCCGGTCTCCAGGAAGGGGACGGCGCTCCGGATAATATAGTGCATATTGGATGGGAAGCTTCATATCCGGGGTCCCCAGCTGGGCCATCACCGCCCCATCTTCAAACTCCACCATGGAATGAATCACGCTCTGTGGCTGTATCACCACCTGAATTTGTTTCATGGAAACCCCGAAAAGCCATCTAGCCTCCATAACCTCCAGACCCTTATTGACCATGGTGGCAGAATCGATGGTAATCTTATGGCCCATAGTCCAGTTAGGGTGCTTCAGCGCGTCCTCCACCGTCACCTCCAAAAGCTCCTTCCGGCTGCGCCCAAAAAAAGGTCCCCCAGAGGCGGTAAGGAGAATCTTTCCTATCCGGTTCCCATGCTGAGCTTCCCCATTTAAGCACTGGAAAATTGCGCTGTGCTCCGAGTCCACCGGGAGAATCCTCACTCCCTTCTCCTCTGCCAGGGGCATGATAATATGGCCGGCGGTTACCAGGGTCTCCTTGTTGGCCAGAGCGATATCCTTCCCTGCCCCAATAGCGGCAATGGTCGGCCGGATGCCGATCATCCCCACCACCGCAGTGACCACCACCTGAGCCCGCGGCTCCGTTGCCGTCTGTATCAGGCCGTCCATGCCAGAAACCACCTTCACCGGGCAGTCGGACACTGCCTGGCGCAATTCCTTTGCCTTCTCTTCATCCCAGACGCAAACCAGGCGCGGGGAGAATTCCCGGATCTGCTCTTCCAAACAAGCGATATTATGCCCTGCCGCCAGGGCACTGACCTGTAAATCCCGCTGGTTCCGCACAATCTCCAATGTCTGGGAGCCAATGGAGCCTGTGGAACCTAAAATTGATATTGTCTTCATTCTCTGATTGTCCTCTTATCTCAAAAATGTCAATGCAAAATAGATGGCCGGCGCTGTAAACAGCATACTGTCAAACCGGTCTAACACCCCTCCGTGGCCTGGGATCAAATGTCCGTAATCCTTGACCTGATGATTCCGCTTAATGGCAGAAGCCGATAAATCGCCGATCTGAGAAATCACCGCCGCAATGCCGCAGGCGATAGAGCAGGCAATCTGAGGGTTGGCCACCTCGGTCATGGACTCGCCGAAAAACGCAGCGTACAAAAATCCCAACAGCGCGGCTCCCACCGCTCCGCCTACCGCTCCCTCCACGGACTTTTTCGGGCTGAGCACAGGAGCCAACTTATGCTTCCCAAAGAGCATTCCCACACAATAAGCGCAGGTATCGCAACCCCAGGAGCTTAAAAAGATCAGCCACACCAGATACTTCCCGTCAGCCATCATCCTGGTCTGATACAAGAAGGAAAACATCACCGCCACATAAAAAATCCCGAAAAATGCCACTGTCACCTGCTCTGTCCCATACTTGGGAAAAGTCACCGCATAGATGGTCATAAACAGCATCAGAGCAGAAATCGCCACCAGCATCACAAACTGCTCCTGATGGAACCATACCAGGCCGTAATAACCCACTGCCGCGGCATAGCCAACCGCCCCCAATAGCTTATCCTCCATCTTGGTCACTCGGTAAAGCTCGAAAAGCCCCACGCAGGAAATCCCCATGGATGCGGCAAATAAAAGCACACCGCCTTTTCCCACAATAAAAAGCGCCAGCGCCACTAAAATAATCCCGCTGATCAGTCTGGTCGCAAACATAGCTTATCCTCCATTCATCCTTTCCAGCGCTCCCTTATGCTTTGCCGAACCGGCGCTCTCTATTATTATACTGCACAATAGCTTTTTCTAATTCCTCCTGATTAAAATCCGGCCACAGGCAGTCTGTCACATAGATTTCCGTGTAGGCCAGCTGCCACAAAAGATAATTCGACAGTCGCAGCTCCCCGCTAGTGCGGATCAGCAGATCTGGATCCGGCATCCCTGCCGTATCTAAATAAGCGGCAAACTGCTCCTCGGTAATCCTTCTCTCCCCGCTCCATGGGGAAGATCTCTCTGGAAGGTTCTCTTGATCCTGAAGGAGTCTGGTTACTGCCCGGACAATCTCATCCCTGCCCCCATAGTTCACCGCGATCACAAAAGTCAGACCGGTATTCCCCCGGGTCTCCTCCTCCAGCCGGTTAATGCCCTCAATAATATCCTGGTCGAACCGCCTCCGATCCCCAATCATTTTTACCTGGACATTATTCTCCTTGGCAATCTTTAACAGCCTTACCATATAATACCGGAACAGTTGCATCAGCGCCCCTACTTCTTCTGCTGATCGCTTCCAGTTCTCTGTAGAAAAACCATAGACGGTCAGATAATCGATCCCCAGCCGGGCCGCGATCTCTACCGTCTTTTCCACTGTCTTGCAGCCTTCCCTGTGGCCCATAGTCCGGGGCAGCCCCCGCCTTTTTGCCCATCGGCCGTTTCCATCTAAAATAATCGCCACATGGCGGGGAATTACCAAATTTGTTAAATCTGCCATACCCGGCTCCTTCCATTTGTACAAATACGCGCCTGGCGCACACAATCGATTCAGACAACAATTCGGGCAGGCTTTCACCTGCCCGATTCATTACGGTTCACGCCCGAGGCTGTCTACAGCTCTTTCTTAATACTCATACGCTGTAAAAGCCTCTTTGGCTTCCGGATCCTATACGGTCATAATCTCCTTTGTCTTGGACTCGATGGCCTTGTCCACCTTCTCGATCATCTTGTCCGTCAGCTTCTGGATCTTCTCAGTAGCCTCATCCAGATCATCCTCTGAGATCTCTCCTGCCTTCTCCATCTTCTTAAAGGTGTCATTTGCATCCCGGCGGATATTCCGGATAGCCACCTTGGCATTTTCCCCTTTTTTCTTCACGTCCTTGGACAAATCCTTACGGCGCTCCTCTGTCAACTCTGGAAATACCAAGCGGATCACACTGCCGTCATTTGTGGGATTGATCCCTAAGTCGGAGGTAAGGATGGCCTTCTCCACTGCCTTTAAGAGGCTTTTGTCCCAAGGCTGAATTAACAGCATCCTGGGCTCCGGAACAGAGACATTCCCAACCTGCTGGATAGGGGTCGGGGAGCCATAATAGTCTACCCGAATCCGGTCTAACACGTGGGGATTCGCCCGCCCTGCACGGATCGTATCATACTCGCCGGCCAGATTTTCCAGGGTTTTATTCATCTTCTCTTCATATAATTTAGTATCCGTCATCTCTTCCTCCTGTTATGCGGTCACAATCGTGCCGTTTATTTTTCCCTGCATCGCATTGGCAATGCCGTCTTTTTCATTTAAGCTGAATACCGCCATAGGCATCTTCTGCTCCATGCACATGATGGAGGCCGTCAGGTCAATGGCTGTTAACTGTTTTTCGATCACCTCATTATAAGAGATCTTATCGTACCTTTTCGCCTCGGGATTCAGCTTGGGGTCACTGTCATAAATACCGTCCACTGCCTTTGCTAACAGGATGCAGTCTGCATCCATCTCAATGGCCCGCAGGGCGATCCCGGTATCCGTGGAAAAATAGGGATGTCCGGTGCCCCCGGCGAAAAACAAAACCTTGCCTGCCTGAAATGCCTCATTTGCCTGATCCTTGGAAAAAAGCTTGGTCATTGTCCCGCAGGCAAAGGGCGTAAAGATCTCCGTCTCCATCCCCGCGCTGCGAAAAATCTCTGACACATAAATGCAGTTCATAATGGTTGCCAGCATGCCGATCTGATCCGCTTTCGTGCGGTCAATCGCTTTGCTGGTCCTTCCTCTCCAGAAATTCCCCCCGCCGATGACGATGCCTACCTGAATACCAGCATCCGACGACAGCTTTACCTGGCGGGCCACCTCCTTCACCGTGGCCTCATCATAACCGGTCTTCTGAGCCCCTGCCAAAGCCTCCCCGCTTAATTTTAACAGAACTCGCTTCATTTCCATAATGTATGTTCTCCTAGGTTTTATTTTCAATTCGGGATATAATTCCCCTGTATCCACAGACGCCGGAATGGGGATATAGGGATACATTTTCTTGATTATACCATAAACACAGATTAGAAAAAAGTACTTTATTTTTAATTTTACGATTTTCATTATTCGTCCATACAAAAGAATTGCTATTTACCAATACACCCTTCCCCGCCTCCCGCGATTGTGCTATAATAGCTCCATCGAATCAGAGAATGACGATTCCACCTAACAGGAGGATCCAACTATAAAAACATGGAAACATGCCACTGATACTGGTATTAAATGACGGCAGTCCCTATCCTGCAAGCTGCGATTAAATCCATGTATGGAAAGAAAGCGAGAATAAACTATGGCATTTTTAACCAATCTGCATCCTTTTTACGGCACAGGCGAGAGGAACCAAGCAGGAGAAACCCTTGAGGAATTTTTGGCCAGCTATAATCCGAAACGCTATGACTGCCCCAGCAATACCACAGATATTGTGGTCCTCCGGTGCCGGGAGCCCCTCACCCGCTGGGGGCAGCCCCTGGAAGTCCTTCTCATCAAGCGGGGCAACCATCCAAGTATCGGCTGTTGGGCCACCCCCGGGGGATTTGTAGAATTGCGAGAAGATTTAGAAGCCGGGGCCGCCAGAGAGCTAGAGGAAGAGACCGGGATCCGTGGGCTTCCTTTAAAGCAGCTGACCACCTGGGGAGCCTATGACCGGGATCCTCGCTGGCGGGTAATCACCACCTCCTTCCTGGCCCTGGTGGAAGGCGATATCCCGGTAAAGGCCGGGGATGATGCCGCCGACGCGCTGTGGTTCCAGGTATCCCTGACCCAGGATCCGAAGACTTCCCCGGAGATCTGGAGGCTGGGGCTGTACCATGAAAAGCGGGATATCTCCCTCTCCGCCCAGATACAAATCTGCCGTTCCTCCCACCCGCTCCTCTCCCAGGAGCGCTATCATCTGCTGGCAAGCCAGGGGATCGCCGTTGACCACGGGTGCATTATCACCCAGGCGCTGCTGGATTTAAAGAGGGCCATGTAATGCGCTGACCTAAGCGTTGCGCAAAAAATATTGTGTGATTCCCATAGATGCAGAAAGACTTTTAGATAAACGCAAATTTTAGGAGAAACAGTATGAGTGTAAACTTGTCAAAACAAAAGCGTGAGGACTTGCTTGCGAAAATAAAAGAAATACGGACCTTTATTGCCTCTGCTACGCAAGATGAAAATACGGGAAATCTGTTGTCGTACCTTTCCGACCTTGAAAAGGATGTGAATGGTAAAAAATACGGACTTGTGTTTGAGGAACATCTGGAAGAAATTGACAAGGTATTGGATACCTATACCCCTGTTTTGATAGAAGAATCCAACCTGTTCATCAACAACGGCGGGCCGATGAATTTTCTCATTGAAGGAGACAACCTTGCCTCGTTGCATTTGCTTGAAATGACGCACAGGGGCAAAATTGATATTATCTTTATTGATCCGCCATATAATCGCGGAGCTAACGATTTCATATATGACGACAACTATATTGTTAAAACCGATACATTTAAGCACAGTAAATATTTATCGTTTATGGAAAAACGATTATCCATCGCAAAATCATTGTTGAGCAAAAATGGTTGTATTTTTATCAATATTGACGACAACGAATTTGCCCAGTTGAAAATATTATGTGATAAAATTTTTGGCGAGGAAAACTTTATCGCCTGTTTCCCCTGGCATAATCGTACATCTGTCCAAAACGATACGGACATAAGCATTAACCATGAATATATTTTATCCTATGCGAAAAAAAGAAGAGCAATTAACCGAAGATTACAGCGTTCAAATGCTGAGGAGTGGTATTCCCTTGAAGATTTTGTTTTTCAACCGAAAAAAACTGATCGGTCAAAATACAGTAATCCCGATAACGATCCGCGCGGACCATGGAAAGCAGATCCCTTCGATGCGCCTGCAATCCGTGAAAATTTAACCTACGAAATCGTAAATCCAAATACAGGCGAATCTTTTTGGCCCCCCAAAGGAAGGCATTGGAGAACAGAAAAGTCAAAATATGAAGCTTTGTTAGCGGATAATCGAATTGTTTTTGGAAAAACCGGGAAAACGAAGCCTCAGCTAAAAGTTTTCTATAGCGAATCGCAAGCCAAAGGTGAAATTGCAACAAGTTGGTTAGATTCTAATACTTTTGATACTTCCACAAACGGAAAAAAAGAATTATTAACCTTATTATCTGACACTCCAGCCGAAAAAATATTTGATACTCCTAAGCCGATAAAACTATATGTGGAATTATTAAAGTTGATCATTTCTCCTAAATTGCTGAATGGAGTTGTACTCGATTTTTTTGCTGGTAGCGGAACTACCGGCCAATCGGTTATGGAATTTAACAGAATTGCCGGAAACTCGCTTTCCTTTATCCTCTGTACGGATAATCAAAATAATATTTGCAAAGATATCACCTATGAGCGTATCAAGCGCATTATTGATAAGGAAAATTACGCGGCTAGCCTGAAATACTATAAAGTTGACTATGTTCCAATTTCAGAACGGCTGTATTATGAGTACGCTGATGAACTGTTAAAGCATATTCGTGAATTAGTAGATCTAGAGAATATTACCAACATTACAGACAATGCAGAAATCGCGATCGTCTTGACTGAAGAAGAATTGGATGCTTTTTTTGAAAACACCAATGTTTTTTTCAAATGCAAAAAACTGTATATGGGTCATGGCTTGCTGCCCACCGGCGAGCAAGAAGATGCCCTGCAAAACCACGATATAGAACTCCGCATTATTCCCGATTATTATTACCGCGATTTACAGGAGATGTAACTATGGAATTGAAGAACTTTCAGCTGAATGCTGTAAAATCATTATTTGAAGCGATGGACAAACCTGCCCGTGACATTATCCTCAAAAGCCCCACAGGAAGCGGAAAAACCATCATACTTACCTATTTTATGCACCAGTATATTCAGTCTTATTGGAAAACCGTTTTTATTTGGCTCACACCTGGTAAAGGAAATTTGGAGGAACAGAGTAAGGCAAAGATGGACAAGTATGTCCATGCTTCACAGACCAAGCTGCTCCCTGATGTAATGACCGACGGATTCGAAGAAAACGACAGCTGTTTTATCAACTGGGAAAAGCTTACCAAGAAAGGGAATAACGCCCTGAAAGACAGCGAACGCACCAATTTTTTGGAGCACATTCAGCACGCCTTAAATGACGGCTTGCGCTTTGTTGTTATCGTGGATGAAAGCCATCAGAACAACACAGTGAAAGCGGACGAGATTATTCAGTATTTTCATACGGACAAAATTATCCGCTGTTCGGCTACCCCGAAAGGAATTAAAAATGCTGAGATCATCGAGATTCCCGAAGAAGAGGTTATTGCGGAAGGCTTAATTAAGAAAATGCTGGTCATCAACGAGAATTTCCCACAAACCGTGGAAACGGAAAATCAAATTGATTTCCTGCTTCAAAAAGCTTATCAGAAGCAGCGGGATCTTCGTTCTGCGTTTCTCGCCTTAACAAAGAATGTAAACCCCTTAATCGTGGTACAGATACCGAATAAATCGGAGGCGCTACAAGAACAGGTGGAGCGCTGGTTTGAGCAACAAGGCGTTACCTACGAAAATAGGCAGCTTGCTGTATGGCTCTCTAATCGTCATGAAAATCTCAACGACATTGACGCCAAAAATGCCGAGCCTATCGCGGTTATCATCAAGCAAGCTGTGGCAACTGGTTGGGATTGCCCGAGAGCGCATATTCTTGTTAAACTCCGTGACAATATGGATGAAACTTTTGAAATTCAGACGATTGGGCGCATTCGCCGTATGCCAGAGGCTAAACACTATGGCAGTGATTTGCTTGACAGCTGTTATCTTTATACTCTTGATGAAAAATTCACTGCAGGGGTAAAGCAGTCTCTGGGTAAAAGCGCGTTGGATGCGTGTACACTGTTTTTAAAGAACGAATATAAACACATTACCCTTACAAGTGAACAGAGAACGATGGTCTCCAACAGCCGTGATCCGCAAAAGGCGCTGTCCGCCGTGGCTCAATATTTTGAAAAAAAGTTTGGCACCAACGGAAATAAAACAGAAAACACAACAAGATTACAGACAAACAGTTTTGTTTTAAGCGATGATATCCTTCGACACACCATTTCCGGTGAAACAGCAACGCTCAACTTCGAAAAAGAGAGTATGAATACCATTGCCGTGAAAGAAAAACTGAACACGCACACTCACGGTCGTGACTACCACCAAAAAATAGGTAAGATCGGTTTAGAAATCGGTATGGAATATTCCTATATGAACACCATCATACGAAAGCTATTTGACAAAAATTTCCGTTACAGCCGCAAAATTCTTGCCCTTGAGCCAAGAGCAGTTTATGCTTTTGTGTTAAACAATGCCGATTTGCTTCGCCATACTATTCGTGAGGCAATGGCAGCGGAGATTGCGCAAATCCAGCTGGATTTTAACAATGTGTCAAAAGTTGAATTCCATATCCCACAGTCCTATATGTTTACTTTTGATTCATCAGCCAAAACGCAAATCGTTATGGAGAAAAATGTTTATCAAAACTACCTTTCATCTGCTGAACCTCGCTCTTCCGCCGAGCGCAAATTTGAAAAATTTTGCGAACGCGCAGACAGCGTAGAGTGGGTATATAAGAACGGGGATAAGGGGACTGAGTATCTTTCTATTGTCTATGCAGATAATTCCGGCAAGCAGAAGAATTTCTATCCCGACTATGTCATTGGAGTGAGCGGGGAAATATGGATCATTGAAACAAAAGGCGGCTTTGATCGCAGCGGCAATAGTCAAGACATCGATATTTTCACACAGAAAAAATATGAAGTGTTAAAAGACTATCTTTCCCGCTATAACTTGAAAGGCGGTTTTGTCCGCTATGATGAAAAAAGCGAGGAGCTATGCATCTGTATGGATACCTATTCTGAGGACATTAATAGTGATAGCTGGAAGATATTAAGCGATTTGTTAAAGTGAGATGATTGCAATAAACGTTATCGAGCAATACATTCACTCAAAAGAATAATAAGCAGGCACAGGAGACCTCTTGTGCCTGTTTTTTATGCATAGAAAAACATTTAGTGTAATGATTTTCTATTTTTTAATCCTTTAATATGATTCAATACCCTGCAATTCCAGTCATTCTGACTGATTACAAAAATCCAAAAATAACCTATACCCTCGTTTTTATTACTTAGGTACTAATTATATATTTGTACAAATAGCACAAAATCAACAACAAAAAATAGCAGTTATTTACGAAATAATAAATAATTATTGACATATCGAAAAATAAATGTTAAAAATTACTTAGCATCAAAGCAATAATCAAAACAAAGGAGGATTTACAGATGAAGCACGATTTTGAAACTGTGATCAACCGCACCGGAACAGGGGCTTGCAAATGGGAGCATATGCTGGCGGATTATCCTCAAGTAGGTGAGGATATTGTCCCCTTATCTATCGCTGATATGGAATTAGTGAATGCACCAGAAATCCAAAAAGGGTTAAAGGAGTATATTGACAAATCTGTCCTAGGCTACAACAACCCTTCTGCGGACTATCTGGAGGCAGTCTGCGGATGGATGAAGCGCCGTCACGGCTGGGAAGTCAAAAAAGAATGGATTACCCAGACCCCAGGCGTAGTTCCAGCTATGTTCTTTGCAGTAAAAGCCTATACCCAGCCCGGTGACGGCGTAATCATCATGACGCCTATCTACTATCCATTTTATGGCGCAGTGAAGGCAAATGAACGTAAACTGGTAGAAACCGCGCTGCTGGATGACGGCGACAACTACACCATTGATTTTGATGATCTTGAGCAGAAAGCGAAGGATCCTGCCAATAAACTTCTCCTTCTGTGCAGTCCGCACAATCCAGTAGGCCGAGTATGGACTGTCGAAGAACTTGAGCGCATCGGCCGCATTTGTATCGATAACCATGTGGTAATCGTCTCCGACGAGATTCATTTTGACCTGATCATGCCTGGCTATCATCATCACGTGTTTGCAACGATAAGCGAGGAGTTTGCACAGCATTCGGTCATCTGCACTGCTCCAAGCAAAACCTTTAATCTGGCCGGCATGCAGACTTCGAATATTATCATCCCCAACAAGGAGCTGCAAAAATCCTTTGTGGCACAGGTGGACAGCTGCGGCATGGAGCTGGCGAATATTCTGGGGTATGAAGCCTGCCGTATCGCTTATACTGAATGCGACCAATGGCTGGAAGAACTGATTCAGCTTATTGTGCGCAATAAGGAATATATTGAGAATTTTGTGTCGAATCATTTCCCTATTGTTAAGTGCCGCAAGATGGAAGGAACTTATCTCCAATGGCTGGATTTCCGGGGATTTTCTATGGATGCAGAGGAAATGGGACAAATGCTTAAGACAGAAGCTCAGCTTTTCCTGGATGACGGGTACATGTTCGGGGAAGGCGGAAGGGGATTCCAGCGCATTAACCTTGCATGCCCCGCCTGGGTAATCGAGAAAGCTATGGCCCGTTTACTGGAGGTTTTGAGAAAGCATTTTCCCCATCAGGTAAACTAACAGGACAGGAGTGGTGATATGGCAGCAGAGAAACATACCGGTTCTGGAATGACGGCAGAACTGAAACGGGTACTTACCTTTAAGGATTTATTGTTCACCAGCATCGGAGGCATCATCGGCGCAGGGATCATGTCCATCATGGGGATCACCATCGGAATGACCGGACGCAGTGTCCCGGTATCTATGGTCTTTGCCGCGGTATTTGTACTGCTGGGTATTGCGCCAATCATTATTATTTCTGGCACAGTGAGAATCCGCGGAGGCCAGTATACCATTGTCGGTATGCTGGCGGGAAAGCGGCTGGCAGGACTTTTTATCATTATTGATGTGGCAACGAATATCTCTCTGTCTATGTATGCGCTGAGCTTTGCAGACTATTTTCTGGCTTTTGTTCCGGATGTACCAAGAAAGCTGGTGGCAATTTTACTTCTGACCTTTTTCTGGATGCTCAATATGTTCGGGATCGATAAAATGGCGAAGCTCCAGAATATCATTGTGGTTGCACTCATGACCGCTTTGATATTGTTTGCCGCTTATGGTCTGCCCAATGTGACGCCGGATTATCTGACCCAGGATTTTGCTCCCAATGGTTTTATGGGCATCATTACCGCCGCGGCTTTGCTTTACTTTGCAACCGCCGGCGGCCAGCTAATTGCTGGTCTGTCCGGCGAAGCAAAAAATCCGACAAAGGATATTCCCAGAGCGATTATTATCTCAACCCTTTTAGTGGCGGCATTATACAGCATTGTCGCTGTGGTGGCTTCTGGTGTACTGCCGGTAGCACAGGTGGCAAATAAGCCCCTTACGGATGTTGCGAATGCCGTGCTTCCCACACCATTATATGTATTCTTTATGGTAGGCGGCGCCATGTTTGCCTTAATTTCCACATTGAATGCCCAGTTAGCCTGTGCGCCTAAAGCGCTGCTGCAGGCCTGTGCAGACGGATGGTTTTCCAGAAAGCTGGCTTACCTCCATCCAAAGCATAAGACTCCCATGATACTTCTTACCTTTTACTACCTAGTCGGTTTACTTCCCATTATCGCAGGATTTGATATCGGCCTGGTGGCAAATCTGACGGTATGCCTGAGCCAAATCAACTTTATGATTATCAGCTGGAATGTGGTAAAGCTCCCTGAGCTGGTTCCCGAAGTCTGGGAAAAATCCAGTTTTAAGATGCCCATAGGCGTTTTAAAGGTGTGGTCGCGCTTAGCCGTCTGCGTAGGCATTATCCAGCTCTGGCTTCTAGCCAGAGACTTAAGCATACCCATGCTGATCGGAAATGGATGTTATTTTATTTTTGCGCTGATTTTCAGCAATATTCGGTCGAAAAGCCCAGAGGTAAATATGGAAATCAGTTATGAAGCCAATTAAGCAGAGAAAGGAAGGAATGTGATGAGCACTCCGATTATCATTATAGGAAATGGCTGTGCAGGGGCTGAATGCGTCATTACTCTGCGCAAGCACGGCTACAACGGGCCCATTCAGATGTTTGCCGATAACGCCCTGCCACCTGCTAATCCTATGCTTACCACCTATTATGCATCTGGACGAATTCCATGGAAAACTCTCTTTCCTTATGGCACGAAGTTCTATGAACGCTATAATGTAGAGTTTCACTATAACGAACCAGTAGAGGAATTACGCAATACTGAGCATAAAATCCACACAGCGAAAGGGATTTATGACTATTCCAAATGCCTGATCGCATCGGGAGCCTCTGCTGTACGTCCGCCGATTCCAGGATGTGAGCACCAACGTGTACTGACTGTCCGGACGCCGGAGGACGCAAAAATGTTAATGGCAGCCACAACTGCAAGGCCGGAACGTGTGCTGGTAGTAGGCGCTTCTATGGTAGGAATTAAAGTGGTGGAGATGTTCCATAATTTAAAGACCCATGTGACTCTTGCTGATCTGGCGCCAGGTATTTTCCCCCTTGCAGCCAGCCAGGTGTGTGCGGCAAAAATAGAGGAGGATTTAACGAAGCGGGGAATTGATCTGCTGTTTTCCGCTCAGCTCTCCGCCATTGAAGAGCGGGAGGATGGGAAACTAGACGCCATTTTTGCTGACGGCACTCATAATACTTGTGATTACCTAGCCATGTGCGTGGGAGTACGCGCAAACTTGGGATTTATCCGCAATCATTCTCTTGCTGTAAACCGGGGGATCCTTACGGATGAACAGATGAGGAGCAGCGATCCAGATGTATTTGCTGCTGGTGATGTAGCCCAATCCATGAATCTTTCCAGTGGGCATCCGGCAGTGATCGGCCTCTTGGCAAATGCACGAGAGCAGGGCGAGGCTGCCGGGCTGGGTATGCTGGGAAAACAAGCTCCTTTCCCAGGAAGCTTTCCCCACAATATCACCCATTACTTTGATATTGATTTTGTGGGGATTGGCGATACCAGGCAGTTTGACGAAGAAAAACGATACGAAAAGGATGGGCAGCTCTGCCAGTTCTTTTACACCAAGGGCAGGCTGACGGGAATGAATACTCTTGGGAAAATGCTCCAAAGCGGTGTGATCAAAAACCAGATGATGAAGCAGAACCTTGGGAATAAAATGCCAGAGGGAACCAGCGGTTACCAGGAGATCCTGATGCAGGAATGCGCAATGGAAGAAGCTGGGTGGAAGGAGGTTACCCTATGACAACAGAAGAATTAATGAACGCGAAAATTGCCTGTCCTGAAACCGGTATCGAAATTCACAAATCCATCTGCGCTATCTGCGATCCCCAGCATTGTGGCCTGGATCTCTACATAAAGGACGGAAAGATCATTAAGGTTGAGGGGAACAGGGAGCACCCCAATAATGAAGGTTCTCTATGTGCTAAAGGAGCGTCCACAAGACAATATGTCTACTCTGAGCGGCGGCTGAAAACCCCAATGAAGCGGGTCGGAAAGCGGGGCGAAGGTAAGTTCCAGCCCATTAGCTGGGAGGAAGCCATGGATATCCTGGTCCAGAAGCTAAATGGCTGTAAAGAAAAATATGGCCCGGAGAGCGTAATGTTTGCCTGTGGATTTTCCAAGTTTTTCCGACCGTACCTAAAACGCTTGTCCCTGCTGTTCGGAAGCCCCAATTATTTTACCGAAGGCGGGGTATGCTCCACCGCCAATACCATCGCCCAAAAGCTGGTTTTCGGCACAGGGACTGGAGCAGACACAGCCAATGCAGCCTGTATCCTGGTCTGGAGCCGTAATCCCTACTATACTGGAGTCGGCGACGGAAAAGGGTTGACTAAGGCAATCGAGCGGGGAGCAAAACTGATCGTTGTGGATCCGCGGATTACGCCAACCACGAAAAAAGCGGATATTCATCTCCGTCTGCGTCCGGGAACGGACGGGGCCCTGGCTCTAGGCATGGCGAACGTGATCATCCGGGAAAACCTGATTGATCGGGAGTTTGTAGAAAATTACACCCATGGCTATCCGCAGTTCAAGGAATATGTGATGACCTTTCCACCGGAACGGGCAGCACAGATTACCGGGGTTTCCCCAGATTTGATCTGCTGCGCCGCACGCATGTATGCCAGAGCAAAAGGCGCGGCCATCATGGCCAGTGCATCACCGGTGGTTCATCACACCAATGGCGTGCAAAACTACCGGGCAATCTATAGCCTGGCCGGCCTGACCGGCAACTTTAACCGGTCCGGAGGCCAGATTCTGGCACTGCCCTGTTTTATGGCGCCAGGGCTGTTTGAGAACCAATGCGCTGAGTTTGATACCCCGGTCACCTGGGAGGAGCTTCCACCCAGAGTGGGGCTGGAGCGTTTTCCTGTCTGGGGAGATACAGCAGATGACGATGCCCAGGGAATGGCGATTCCAGATCAGATCCTTTCCGGAAAGCCTTATCCTTTAAAAGCAATACTGGCATTCGGTTTCAATTACCGCATGTATCCAGATCCGGAAAAATATCTGCAATCGTTGTTAAAGCTTGATTTTCTTGCTGGAACCGATCTGTTTATGACGGATACGCTCCGATACATGGATTTAATCCTTCCTGCCTGCTCCTCAGTAGAACGGAGCGAGCTGCATTTCTACGGCTCCCATATAATGCTGAGTCAGCCGGCCATCCAGCCTCTTTACCAGTCCAGATCCGACAGCGATATTATCATCGATCTGGCACAGCGGCTGGGACTGAAAGATCCCCTTTTTGACGGCGGTTTTGATGCCTGCGTCAACTATATGCTGGAGCCCTCCGGAATTACAGCAGATGAACTGAGAAACTATCCCAATGCCATGCCAGTCCCGGAAAACATCATGAAATTCGTGCCCCATGAGCATTTTAAATCATGTGGTTTTCATACCCCCAGCGGCAAGCTGGAATTTTGGTCCGAGGTTTTAGCAAAGTATCCAAATCGGGAAGGCTTTGACCCCCTCCCGGTGTACCGTGAACCGAAACGCAGTCCCCTTTCTACGCCAGATCTTTATCATGAATATGACCTGGTATTTGACACTGGATCCAGAAAGCCTATGCTGGTGCACAGCCGCATGTACGGCCTTCCCTGGGTAAATGTCATGCTGCCCAGAGGGACTACCTGTGATATCAACCCTGCCGATGCAAAGGCCCGCGGCATTAACGACGGCGATCGGGTGCGGGTGAGTACTCCGGAAGGGAGTATTGAGGTGATTGCAGAGCTGACAGAAACGTCGCTTCCCGGTGTGGTACATTTGTTCCACGGAAACAGGAAAGCGGATGTAAACCGGCTGATCCCTGGCGGCTATTGTGATCCCATTTCAGGATTTCCAGGTTTCAAGTCCAGCCTGTGCCGGGTAGAGAAAGTAAAGGAGGGAAAGGCAGATGAGTAAACGAATCCGCCTGCGCGATGAATTGTGCGTGGGATGTTCCGCCTGTATGGTCGCTTGTATGGATCAAAACGATCTGCTGTTTGATCCCGGTGAAGGAGTCGTTCCCCACCGGAGGGTGTACCGTCTGGAAGAAGGAGCTTATCCGGAAGCCCGGATCCGATATGCCTCAGTAGCATGTTTCCATTGTGATCATCCATCCTGTGTAACTGGCTGCCCTACGGGAGCCCTTTATAAAAACGATGAAGGCACGGTGGTCTATGACCAATCTCTGTGCATTGGCTGTCACAGCTGCGCTCTGGCCTGCCCCTTTGGCATTCCCCGGTATGACAGCGAAAATAAAATCATCAAATGCACACAGTGCCACACACGCACGAAACTTGGGCTGGAGCCTGCCTGTGTGCGTGTCTGTCAGACCCATGCTCTTACACTTGAAGAAGTGCCAGAGGAATAAATAAGAGGAGAAAATACCGATGAGTGAAGAAACGAAACGTACAAAGATAAATTTAAGCGGAAAACAGCTGATGGCTGTATTTGCCTGCAGTATGGCCTATGTAGCTTTGGCAAACCTGCAGTACCTTGCCAGAGATTATTATGTAATTTATCAGGAAGCTAACGGCCTGACCAGCGCCCAAATGGGTATGATTATGTCGGCCGTAGGCACTTGTGCAGTAATTGCAAGCTTTTATAATGGTTTTCTTACGGATATGTTCCGTCCGAAAACACTTTTGATGTTGTCGTGCAGTATTTGCATCGTATTTGGCGGCGTAATTCTGACCAATCCAGGATATATTATTTCCATGGTAGCCTTTTGCGTATTTGCAATATTGCCTTTCTGGATGCCCATGTCCAAAATGCTGGCAGGCATTTCCGAAAACGATGAACAAAGTAGTAAGATTTTTGCATGGCTGGATTTCTTTATCGCCGGCGCAGGTATGCTGGCAGGATTTATTGCTTCCGGAGCAGTGGCAGCTGCCGGCGCGGCATTTGGAGTGAAAATTATCGTTGTTGTTTACATCATTATGAGCGCCCTGTGCGTCATTACTATTCCATTCGTGGACAAAACAACGAAGGAAGAGTTTAAAAAGAGCAAAGGGAGCGGCGAGCAGGGCATGAATTTCAAAAATATAATGATCCTTTTCCGCGACCCGAATCAGTGGTTAACCTGGCTGGCAATCGGTCTAGGTTACACCGCATATGTGGGCATGACCTATATCAGCCCCCTTTTGGCAACAGAGTTTGGCGTAGCCCCATCGATTATTACCATTTTAGATACAGTGAAAAACAGCGGAATCGGCCTGATTGCTCCTCTGATTGCCGGTGCGCTGGCTACCAGGCATGGTGCTGTCCGCTCATATTTCTGCTGGTTAGGTTTGTATATTGCCAGCATGGTGCTGATCATCCTGCTGCCATGGAAACCCGCATTTGCGGTAATTGCCATTCTAAGTATTATTTTACTGTCCTTTTCTGCCAAGGGCCGCAGTGCAATCTCCAACACCGTCTTGGTAGATATAAAGACTCCCATGTTCCTCTTTGGCACTTCCGTGGGAATCGAAAGCCTGATTATGAGAATCCCGGATATCTTTATGTTCACCTTAGCCGGAAATATGATTGATACCTATGGAAGTAAAGGATATTATATGGTATTTGCCGGATGTCTGGGATTTGCGTTGGCTGGGCTGTTGTGCAACATCATCCTGACCCGCAGGCTAAAAGCCGGAAAGACTTCTGAGTGGTTCTTTGCAAACGCACAGAAATAACACATAAAATAAAAACTAACACAAAAACTGCCGCGGCACATGTTGACGCGGCAGTTTTCTTGGTACTACTTACCAGAATACTGATCTTTACGGATCAACTCCAAATACACCCCCAGGACTTTGTAAAAATTGTCGATTTCATCCATGGTACAGTGCTGTAGAAGCTCATTGGTGGTTTCTGTAATGTCTGCAATATCGTACATCATATGCGCACGGTTCACCGCAAAGCCCAGCTCCGAAGGATAAAGCAGTACGTTTTTACTATTATTCTGAGCTTTTTTTCGTTCAATCAGCCCCTTTTTATCCAATTTTGCCAGTGTCTGACAGACTGCGCCTGTGGTGCGTTCCCATCTTCGCGCCAGTTCTGTGACCGTAGCCCCCGGAGTCAGGGCGATAGAATTAAGCATGTGCGCCTCAGTCATAGTCATCTCCGGACCAATGCCATAATGGCGGACCTTTCCAATATAATTAGAATAAAGGGCCACGAAAAAATATAACATATCCGCCTTTTCACTTAACCGCCGAAAAGTAGTGTCAATGCTTTCCACTGTAGAAGCTGTGTTCATTAATGCATTTGTCATAATCCTGTTTCCTTCCCCACATATTGTTTAGATACTACGTTAAATATAGTATAGCATAAATTAGCGCAGCAAGGAAAGAAAAATATGTGAATCACAGCAAAAACGTGACCTTCCCTCCTGGAAAACCACTCAGGAATACTACCGGTGAATCGCTGCCAAAAAGCTGTTCAAATACACCTCCACGGACCGGCTCATCTCTCTGGAAAAATCGCTGTTATATTTCCGTTTGCAAAATGCCTGGATCCAGCGCTCAAAATCCCCATCTCTGTACTCCTTCCGGAACATTTCACGAAGAGCAGCCTCATTCATCCGGTGATAGCCATTTTCCTGGACAATGTGGTTCAGACTAAACCGCTCCGGTTTCTTCCGCTGCTTCTGCTGATCTGTTGGATAGCCAAATACTAGCATAGTGACAGGAAATACATATTCCGGCAGGTTAAGAAGCTCCCGGTGGGTCTCGCACCGCTCCATAATATCCCCGATATAGCAGGAACCGATCCCCAAGCTTTGGGCGGCGGTAACCGCATTCTGGGCAGCGATGACCGCGTCTGACACAGCCAGCATCAGATCACCCGCCCCCGGTTTCCTTGGCCCACAATCCCCTACCTCATAGGCATCATACCATTTCTGACAATCCGCGCAA
This sequence comes from uncultured Lachnospiraceae bacterium, assembly GCA_949740725.1. Taxonomy (GTDB): domain Bacteria; phylum Bacillota; class Clostridia; order Lachnospirales; family Lachnospiraceae; genus Caccovicinus. The sequence goes on from CATJIO010000143.1 coordinate 25,637, forward strand.
AAAATCAACACCATCTTCGCCCTGGCGATAAAGGGCTGATGGTCACAGGTCTCTGCCAGTCTTTCCTTTAACGCCTGATCTGTAATGTCCAAGATTGTGTACAGCTGCTGGTTCCCGGCGGTAGGCGCCTCCATGGCGGACTGAAGTATCATCTGCTTCTCTTCTGCTGTGATCGGCTGATCAGTAAACGCCCGAACAGACTTTCTCTCCGTTAGTTCCCTTATGACCTCATTGGTGAAAGCGGCTGGTATCCCATTGGCTGCACCTGTCCTGGCGCCGTCTTGTCTCATCGTCATTTTCTCTTCATCCCTTCTGTTTTTAAGCATCATTCCTCGCGATCCTTTACTTCTGGTAGATAACCCGCTCCCCCAGCGCCGGGATATGCCACTTCGCCGCCGGATTCTGCTCCATCAACTCCCCGGCGAAGAGCAGCGGGTCAATAGTATTCCCCATTATCATGTCAAAATGGGTGGGAATGGTCAGATCCACCGCCAATATGCAGGCCAGAGCTGCTGCCTCTACATAGGAAATATTCCCGATGCAGTTTCTGCTGGTCCGGAAATAATCCCCTCCGTTAATGGGCGGAAAAAAGAGATGAGGCGTATCAAGCCTCTTCAGATCCGCCAGAAGAGAATCTGTGAGGTAGGTATCACCCAGGTGCAGAAGGCAAATCCCTCCCATAGTCACCCAATAGCAAAGGGCAGTATCCTGTCCATGTTCATCCGTTACATGTACCGGATGTGCCGCTGAAATAGGATAAATCCTCAGGCCCGGCAATTCAAGGGGCTGTTTCGCCTGGGCCGCGATAATCCTCTCCCTTTCGATACCCACGCCCGCCAGCGCTTCCACAAAGGATCCAGGAACAATAAATCTCATGTGATCATTGGCGCCTGCCATCCCAGACAGCGTCTCCAGCGCCATGTGATCCGCATGTCCGTGGGTACACAAAACATAATCCCCCTCCGCCTTGTCCGGCGAGAACGGCACAGGAAAATACCGTCTGGTCACGCCGGCAGCATCCGTCAGATCATTCAGCACCGGGTCAATATACACCGTCACACCGCTTTTCCAAACAAAACCACACTGCCCCAAATGCCAAAGCGCCAAAGTTCCCTCCTTTGCCTCAGTATTCTTGATCTCCTCCATAAGCGCTTCTCCCTGGCGATACCAGGTTCGTCTTCTGCCGCTCTCCATGCTGTAGCACCCCGCTTTCTTCTCAAGCTCACTTATATCTTCCTACCGGTCTATACCCTGCAGTCAATGGATGTAAGTCCCAGAGAATCGCTTCCCGTCTGCACGATCCTGGCTTCTACGGATTCCCTCGTCACCCCATCCAGCACACTGGGATCAAAATACTGCCCTGGCTGCCAGTTAGGATCGCTGGCGCGGACTGCCTCATACATTGCCCGGTTATACTGCCTTTCATACTGTCCCAAGGTCCAGGTAGCGGTCAGGCGATCTTCTTTAGGGATGCTCCTCTGATACGCCGCAAAAACCTCGCTGCGCTGGGTGGTATCCCCATTCTGAATCCCCGACTCTGCGATAAACTCCCGCTTCACCATGTCAAACATAGCCTGCCTGCCCTCCTCCGAAACATCGACGATCTTATGCCATTCAGAAGGAGACTTCCCGGTAATATCCATTCCCGCAATGCCGTGGGAATTCAACAGATCGCCGTCCTCATCAAAATTTTTCCGAAAATTTGCAATAATCTTCGGATCGTTTTTACAGAAAAATCCCGGCACCACCTCCACCATATCGGACTGGAAGCCCTTTTTTCCTATACCAATGCCAGGAATTTCCCAAGAGGTCTTTTTCCCTTTTTTGGGATTCAAGTTCTGTAGCATTTGCATCAGAGACTGATAATTCTTTGCATTTACTTCTCCAATTCGCATCTTCTTTCCTCCTCTCTAATCTTGATATGCTTTGTTTTCCTTAATTATATAAAAAATCTCTCTAAGATTCAAGGTTTTCTTCACGAGTTAACCGAACTGCTTGTTTTATTTTTGACGTTTTTATTATATTTATTTTTTATAATATATATTGATTTTCTTATTTCTATCTATGGCTGATTAATTTTTTGACGATTTTATTATATAAATAAACAATACCCTGCAGGCTCTTTTGCCTGCAGGGCACATTTCCATGCATCTCTGCAATATTGATCAATTACGATTTAGTTCTTAGAAGTATACCCAAAGAAGAAGTAACCCAGTGGGGTATAGTACATACCGCTGATGTCGTCGGCCAGCATATTCGGCTGCGTGTAGAAGTAGATGGGCGCCAGAACATTATCCTCCTTAATCAGGATATCCTCTGCCGCGTGGAATGCCTTCATACACTCCTCTGCTACAGAGGTAGCCTTCGCTGCATCAATCTGAGCGTCATAATCTGGATTGGAATACTGGGCATCATTGTTTCCGCCGTCGGTATACCACATATCTAAGAAGGTACAGGGATCATTGTAATCTGCGATCCAGCCGTTACGGGCAATCTGATAGTTGCCCTGCTTCCGGTTCTCCAGGAATACGTTCCAGTCCTGATTGTTCAGGGTAACGGTTACGCCTAACTGCTCCTGCCACATATTCTGCAGAGCCTCGCCAATCTTCTTATGATTGTCCGCGGTATTGTACAAATACTCAACAGTTGGGAAGCCCTCGCCGTTAGGATAGCCAGCTTCAGCTAACAGGGCTCTGGCCTCCTCACAGTTTGCCTCATAGTCCGCCTCGTCTACGCTGTAGTACTCGCCTCCTACAGTACGGAAATCGTCATGTCCGGGGCCTGCCGCGTCATTTACACCAGAGGGAACGAAGCCAGTAGCCGGAACTTCTCCAGCCTGGGACACATTGTCTACAATATAATTGCGGTCAATTACCAGAGAAAATGCTCTCCGGATCTTAGGATCTTTAAATACTTCATCCTCAACATTAAAGCATACATAGTAGGTTCCCAGATAATCAGAGATATCCAGCTCGCCAGAAGCTAAGTAGTTGGGAAGCTCGTCAATGGGAAGGTTCTCGATGAAATCCAGCTCGCCGCTCTTATAAGCTGCCAGCATTGCATTCTCGTCATCCAGCAGAGCGAAACGGATGGTATCCGGGCCAAGATTCTCATAATCGTAGTAGTTTTCATTCTTCTCTATCTCAATGTAAGCATTATGAGACCACTCTTTCATCTTGTAGGGACCATTGCCAATATAAGTTGCAACATCGTAGGTCCACTCGTCATTGCCATCGGTCATATCCTGGCGTACCGGGAAGGTAGACGGGAATGCCACAATCTCCTCGAAATAGGGGCAGTCGTAGGTCAATACCACTTCCAAAGTCTTGTCGTCCACAGCCTTAACCGCCAAGGTATCCGGCTCAGCGCTGCCGGAAGCAACCTCTGCATAACCCTTTACCATATCAATCATGTAGCAGTAGTCCGCCGCAGTCTCTGGATTTGCCAGACGCTTCCAGCTGTACTCAAAGTCAGCCGCGGTAACTTCCTTTCCGTCTGACCACTTAATGCCATCGCGTAGCTTAAAATTATAGGTAACCGTGCCGTCCTCATTCTCTACTTTCTCAAAGGACTCCGCCTGTCCGGGAGCCAGGATAGCATTTCCATTTCCGTCGTCCACCCACTTGGTCAATCCTTCAAACATGTGGTTGATCATGATCGCGCCGTCCACAGCAGAGTTCAGCGCCGGGTCAATGGACTGAGGCTCAGAGGCCAGACACACCGCTAAATTAAATCCCTCTTCACTTTCTGCCGGAGCTTGGCTTTCCCCCGCCGCGCTCTCGGTCTCAGCTGCCGCTGCCGTGGTGGTCTCCGCCGGAGCCGCAGTAGTGGTCTCTGCCGTATTCCCGCCGCCGCAGGCTGCCAAAGACAGCGCCATAGCAGAAGCCAAAGCAAGAGACAATACTTTCTTTGTTTTTCTCATAATCGATTATCCTCCTTATTTAATCTGCGAGTATCCCAGGAAACATTTCCCAAAGGGATTCCTCCTGTATCTTTAAATCCCTGATCAAAGGGATGTGATACCTCTTATCGATCAAACTGCCTATTGATCTAACCGGTGGCAAGCTGCCCAATGTCCTGGCTCATGCTCCTTAAACGCCGGCGTCTCCTCCTTGCACTTCTCCATGGCATAAGGACACCGGGTATGGAAGCGGCATCCGCTGGGCGGATTCATGGGGCTGGGAATATCCCCCTCCAGCACAATCCTCTGCCTGGAACGGCTCAGCTGGGGATCCGGCACTGGCACCGCAGAAAGCAGCGTCTGGGTGTAGGGATGGATGGGGTGGCGGTTCAGCTCATAGCTCTCTCCTAGCTCCACCAGAGAGCCCAGATACATCACGCCGATGCGGTTGGAAATATGGCGCACCACCGACAAGTCATGGGCAATAAACAGATAGGTGAGCCCCAGCTCATTCTGCATATCCTCCAGCATATTGACCACCTGGGACTGGATAGACACATCCAGAGCCGAGATGGGCTCATCACAGACGATAAACTCCGGCTTTACCGCCAGAGCCCGGGCAATGCCCACCCTCTGCTGCTGTCCGCCAGAAAATTCGTGGGGATATCGGTTGGCATGCTCTGTATTCAACCCCACTTTCTTTAACAGCTCCTTAATCATATCCGCCCGGTCAGCCTTACCAGACGCCAGTTTATGAATATCAATAGCCTCCCCGATAATCTCCCCCACGGTCATCCGTGGATCCAGGGAAGCGGAAGGATCCTGGAATATAATTTGCATCTTTCTCCGATAAGGCAACATATTCAGCGCCTTGGCCTTACCCAAAGGCGCCCCTTCCGGACTTAAAGGATTCTCATAGATGGGCGTCCCATCATAGATAATCGACCCCCCCGTCGGCTCATAGAGCCGGAGAATGGTTCTGCCCAGGGTAGTCTTGCCACAGCCAGACTCTCCCACCAGCCCCAGAGTCTCCCCTTTACGGATAAAAAAGGAGACATCCTGCACTGCCTGGACCCCAGGGCCCTTGATTCCCTTCACCGGGAAATACTTTCTTAAATTTTTTATCTCAAGGAGTATCTTTTCTTCCTTTGCCATCTTAATTCTCCTCCTTGTTCATTTGCTCCTGTACCCGCAGCCAGCAGGCCGAGCGGTGGTTCTGCCCCACCTCTACATAAGGAGGCATCTTCTTCAGGCATATCTTCATACACTTCTCACACCGGGGCGCAAAGGGGCAGCCCTCCGGCGGATTTAGCATATCCACAGGAGTTCCCTCAATCGGAATCAGGCGCTCATAGCTCTCCGCATCCACCCTGGGCATAGAACGGAGAAGCC
>CATJIO010000144.1 GCA_949740725.1 uncultured Lachnospiraceae bacterium
GGGGCAAATTCTATCCCCCTCAGCAGTTTTCACCCATCCTTTCTCGAATCTTATCCTTTGACAGCCAAGACCCCAGCCCGGGAAAAAAGAGCAAACTGAGAAATGTGCTTGATTTTGCTTGCGGTTCAGGTTCTTTATTAATCAATGTACGAAAGCAATTTGGCATAAATGGTATTGGGCAGATCTATGGGCAGGAGAAAAATATTACTACCTACAACCTTGCTCGTATGAATATGTTGCTTCATGGTGTAAAGGATTCTGAATTTCAGATTCATCATGGCGATTCTTTGCTAAATGATTGGGATATTTTGAATGAAATGAATCCGGCGAAAAAAATGCAGTTTGAAGCAGTCGTAGCCAATCCGCCTTTCAGCTATCGATGGCAACCCAAAGAAGAAATGGCAGAAGATTTTCGATTTAAGAATTACGGACTTGCTCCAAAGTCAGCGGCAGACTTCGCTTTTTTATTGCATGGATTCCACTTTTTAAGTGACGATGGAACAATGGCGATTATTTTACCCCATGGTGTGCTGTTTCGTGGTGGGGCCGAGGAGAAAATCAGGAGAAAACTTCTGGAAGATGGAAACATTGATACTGTCATAGGTTTACCGGCAAATCTGTTTTTCTCTACGGGTATTCCTGTGTGTATTCTGGTTCTCAAAAAGTGCAAGAAATATGATGATATACTGATGATCAATGCAAGTGAGTATTTTGAAAAAGGAAAACGTCAAAATATACTTTTACCGGAGCATATGGATAAGATTATCGAAACATATCAATACCGAAAAGAAGACGACAAAAAGTATTCCCGCCGAGTTTCCATGGAGGAAATCGAGAAAAATGGATATAATCTAAATATTTCTCGATATGTCAGCATCGCACCTGAAGAAGAAATTATTGATCTGGAGGAAGTATGGCAGGAGCTTGAAAAAATAGAAGGAGATATTCAAAAGGCAAAAGTACGCCATAATCAATTCTTGCAAGAGCTTGGGTTGAAGCCAATTCCATAATTTAATATCTTGTTTCCCGATACAAAAGGTGCTGCAGATCTATTATACAGCACCCATTGTATTTTTGGAGAGAGCTATGAAACTTTTCCAGGGCATTTCAAGATACTGCCGTGGCCAATAAATAATTTTTTATATAGCTTGGAGAAATCTATCCATGAATGATGAACATATAGTGGGGAAACAGCAACAGGAGAGAATTCATCCTTCAAAAAGTAGTGAATCAATGATAAAATCTCCCACAGTTTCCCATTCATCTTTTAATTTTAACGTGCAGTTAAAGGTGACAATAACTAATTTATCGTTGTATGAGAAGAAAATCATATGATTATAGACCTGGGTGTCAACCGCGTCAGAGATTAATTTTATCTGCCCCACATGATGATCGGCCACGTTATAGTAATCTGTGCTTACAATCTCACCGTACCCCTTGAACAGGCTTACCATAAAATCTTTATATTCTTCTATTTGGCTGTTTTGCATTGGATTTTCGGTTAAACTGATTGCAATATTAACATTGATTTCTTCGTTGGAAAATACGATATCCGGTACATCGCCACCATATTTTTCTGAGATAATTTCATCGTCTAATTGGCTGAATTCCTTTGGTATTTTTAAATAAAATTTGTCATCAATATGGAGGTATTCCGTTTCAATTTTATTTCCTCTACCAGTTTCTACAATTAAGGATTCATCCCTCTTGGGTTTTGTCTCTGGGTTTTTCTCATCCTTTTTTTCTTCCTTTTCCGCATCGATAGGCGCGGCTTGTTCCGTTTCCGCAATCAAGGCTTCAGCGATTTGGCTTTCGGCTGTTGGCTTTTTGCCATCTTGTGTATTCATTCCTTGAAATAGAATACAAATCGCGATGACAATTACACATGCTGCCCCCAATATTTTTATTCCGATATTTTTCTTATCTTTCATCTCATTTTCCCCTTTCCGCACAAAAGGCCGTTTAACCTCGATACCATGATTTTCGTCTTGATGATACTTCAGCATGGCATATTTGTCAACGGTAATTTCCCCTATATCTTTTTCAAAAAATCATGTGATGAACGGAATGGGGCAATGGATCAAGCCAGTGAAAGGCCTGAGCCGTGGTGATGAAGTCAACGCGGTTGCTCCCCAGGCTGGTATCTTCGGCAGTCCCATTTACTGCGTGGAAAGGGGTCATAAGACTCATTCTGCTTTACCGCCATTGACCACATAGATCCCTAAGCAGACGAAAATCAGAGCTGCCAGGGTATTCCAGGAGAGAGCCTGCCTGATCTCACCTAGGAAGATAGCAGAGAGGATTACCCCAAACATAGGATTCATAAATCCCAGCACGGTTACACGGCTCACTGGATTGTATTTCAGGAGGACGCCCCACAAGGTGTAGGCGATGGCGGAGAGAAATCCCATGTACAAAAGGAGGGCGAAGGCAGAGATGCCCACTGCCCTGGCGAGGGTTCCACCGAAAGCCCCGCCCACAAGCAGCAGTACCAGGCCGCCCAGCATAAATTGATAACCGGACAGAGTTACCACATCGAATTTCTTAGAATGAAGCTTTACCAGGGAACCGGAGAGGGCGTAGAAAATCTGGGTCAGGACGATAAAGCCTTCACCCAGAAAGGTGAAATGGAACAGCCCCTCCTGGCCGGATCCGGCAAGATTTACCAGAGCGATGCCGAGAAAGCCAAGGACACATCCGGAGATTTTCCGGATGGTCAGCTTTTCATACCGGAATACTAAGCTGGCGCACAGCATGGAAAAAAAGACATTGGTGCCAGTGATAATTGCGCCGTGGACGCCAGTGGTGTGAGACAGGCCAACATAATAAAATATGTATTGGAAGATAGTTTGCGTCAAGGCAATGCTGACGATGGCCGCGCTTGAGCCTTTGGGCGTTGGCACCCAGCGCTTCTGGGTAATGCTGTGGTACAGGATCACCAGAAATCCTGCCAGCAAAAACCGGGCCCCGGCGAACATCAGGATAGATGGAGTATCTGATCCATCGATCCGAAACAACTGGTATCCGATCTTGATGGCCGGCGCTGCGCTTCCCCACAGAAGGCAGCAAAGGGCCGCCAGAAGGAAAACAACGTTCATATTTGTTAGATCAAGTTTTTTCTTCATTATTCCTATTCTCCTGGATTGCATGGTATTATGATTCGCCCGTCAAAGGATCGCGAATGGTCTTTTGGCGGGCGAATCATGTATCAAGTAGGCAAGTTAAGTATACGATTGACAAAGGAAAAAGTAAAGGATATAATTTCGATGGAATCATTGATAAAATCAATGAATGGAGGAGAGGCGCAGTGACATTTGAACAGCTGAGATATTTTCACGCCGCGGCCACGCTGCAGCATATCAGCAGGGCCGCAGAGCAGGAGAGGATATCCCAGTCCAGCATGAGCATTTCCATCAAGAAGCTGGAGGAGGAACTGGGAGTACTGCTTTTTCAGCCCAAGGGGAGGGGAATTATCCTGACCCCGGCGGGAGATGAGTTCTGGAATTACGCCAGGGAGCTATTGGGGAGGGCGGAAGCAGCGAAGGCTTGTATGGCCGAGTGGGGGAACCGGGTAAACCGGGAAATCCGTGTGGCCTATACCGCTTCAGTGGCAGGGGGATATATTCCCAGACAGTTCGGGGAATTTTTAGCCGATACGAAGGAGAAATACCTAATTTATTCGGATGAAATGCCTAGCAGCCAGATCGCCGCCGGGCTTCGGGAGAACCGATTCGATTTCGGCATCTGCTCGGAGCTTGAAGAGGAGGCGCTGGTTCAAATCCCGGTATACACTCAGCCGCTGGTCTTGATCGTGCCGTCCGGGCATCTCTGGTCTGAGAGAGAGCCAGAGGAAATCCAGGCCCTGTCCGGGGTTCCTTATATTTCCTACCGGAATGATTATCCGATGTACCGGCAGATTACAGAGCTGCTGGAGAGGGAAGGCGTTACTCCTGGGATATGCCACTTTGCTTACAGCGAGGATGCTATCGCCCGATTGGTGGAGCAGGGACTGGGTGTGTCCATCATTGCCCAGATCGATAATCTGGACTGTTTCCAGGTAGCGGTGCTTCGTCCCCCTTGGCTGACCACCTGCCGGACTCTGTACCTGACCTATCACAAGGCCCATTACCAAGGGAGGGGAGCCAGGAAGATGATGCGTTTTTTCCTGGAACAGGACACGAAAGAGAAAGGGAAAAGCTAACCGGATCAGGGATAAATCCGGTTAGCTTTTGTAATATGTAGCAATATCTTCGATCCGGCAGTCCAAAATCGTACAGAGGATGTCAATGGTGTGCATGCTGATGCCTTCATTCTTCTGCAGGCGGTGGATCTGGGATTTGCTTATGTGATATTCTTTATGCAGCGCATATTTTGTGATCTTTTTTTCCTTCATTGTTTCCCACAGTTTATCGTACCTAATCACGTCCCTGCCCCTTTTCTACTTCCACAAATATTGGGAATTTTCTTCATTATAAATTTGCGTCAGAAAGTAACAAAGGATCTATTTTCGGAACCCTTGACAAAACCGGATCTTGCTGTATAGAGGATGAGTCTTGATGAAGGATAATTTTCCATGTATAATAAAAGGGCACGCTGGTGAATCTGTGCCCGGAAAGCTTACGGGAGGATAGAATCCGCGGCAGGAGGAAGAGAAAAAGTATGCGAATTGTTTGTGCGCCATCAGGAATTGTCAGCTACTCTCGCCCTAATCAGGGGATCATGGATATCCATCAGGGAGGGTTTTCCCACCTTTCCCTGGACATGCAACATTGCTGTTCTGGCCAGGAATTGGAAAATTTTAGGGCTAAGGAGGAAGAATTAAAGGGGGAAAGGAGGCAGGAGGAGCAGTTGGAAGCCTGGCAGAGGGAGAAACGGATCTCTGTGCTGGAGGATTCTTCGAAAATTGGCCGACGCTTTCAGAAGCTGGCCTCTGTCGGCAAGGAGAATGGGATCACCTTTCCCATCGCCAGAGCCCCTTATCTGTTGCGCGATACCAAGCGGGTGGATCTGGAGGAGGTTCTCTTGGAGCTTCACAAAGCATGCATCCGCTATTGTGCCAGTGTAGGCGGTGAGTCTATTGTGATCCGCCCTCTGTTTTCTGGTGTGGAATATGGAAAAGAATGGGAGGCGAACCGCAAGTATTATCTCCAGCTGGCTCCTGTTGCCGCAGAGAGCCAGGTGACGGTCCTTCTGGAAAATCAGTGTCAAAATCGGAATGGGCATATGATTAGGGGGATGTGTTCGGATGCTGGGCTGGCTGCCCAGTGGATTGATTATCTAAATAAGGAAGCCAGGGAACAGCTGGCGGCGGAAGGCAGGGAAATCCATGGCGACTGTTTTGGCTTTTGCATGGATGTGGGGGTCTGCAACCTCTGTGGGCAGGACATGCATGAGTTTGCCGTAACTCTGGATTCCAGGTTGAAGGCGGTAGTGCTCAGGGACAGTGACGGCCAGCAGGAGGGCGCTATGCTTCCCTTTACTTGTGTCAGCCAGGGACAACCAAAGACGGACTGGCTCAGCCTGATCCGGGGATTACGCCAGATTCACTTTGACGGCGATCTGATTCTGGAAATACAGGATACGGTAGAGTGTTTTTCCCCGTTGCTCCGTCCAATGCTGATGAGTCTGGCCAAGCAGGTGGGGGAGTATTTTCGATGGCAGATCGAGATTGAGCGCGCGCTGAAGAAGTATTCTTCAATCGTACTCTTTGGGGCGGGAAATATGTGCCGGAATTTTCTGAAATGTTATGGGGAGCAGTATCCACCCTTATTTACCTGTGATAATAATGAGGAACGGTGGGGAACAATATTTTGCGGTTTGGAGGTGAAGCCGCCTAAGGCGCTGCTTAGCCTGCCTCCGGACTGTGGAATATTTATTTGCAATATTTACTATCGGGAGATCGAAAAGCAGTTGCGGGAGATGGGGATAGAATCAGTGGAATTTTTCAATGATGAATATATGCCCTCTTTCCACTTTGACCGGGTTAAGGGGGTATAAGGATGATCGAGATCGGAATACAGACAAAGAATATTGTAAAGGATGAGGAGCCGCGCCAGGGATTTTTCCAGATGGCCCAGGCAGGATTTACCTGTGGGGATTTTAGCTTAAACGCTTATCTGACGAATCTCTCCCTGTACCGCCAGGAGAAAAATGACTTTTTCGACCAGTCGGAGGAGGAGCTGGAACGTTTTTTCACTCCTCACCGGGAAGGGGCCAGGGAGGCGGGAATCCGGATTCATCAGATGCACATGCCTTATCCTTGCTATGTCCCCAATGGCTCCATGGAGCTAAATGATTACCTCTGGCATGTGGTGGCGCCGAAGAGCATGAAGATCTGCGCTTTTTTCCAGTGCCGTTACATGGTGATTCACGGGTTTAAGCTGGCTAGAAACCTTGGGTCTGAGGAAAAAGAGTGGGCGGAGACAGAGCGGTTCCTTCAATCTCTGGCGCCTATGGCGAAAGAGCTGGGGATTACTATGTGTATCGAAAATATTTACACCCAGTCCGGGGGACACATTGTGGAGGGGCCCTGCTGCAACGGGCGGAAGGCCGCAGAGCGCATCGACCGGATGAATGACCAGTATGGGGCTGAGGTTTTGGGCTTCTGCTTTGACACTGGGCATGGGAATCTGGTAGGGCTGGACGTTGAAGCTTTTCTTTCTCAGCTGGGACATCGGCTGAAAGTGCTCCACATCCATGACAACGATGGAGTGGGGGATCTGCACCAGCTTCCCTTTACCTTTACAAAAACCAGGGAGAACCGGGCTTCTACTGACTGGGACGGATTTATCAGAGGGCTCAGGCGAATTGGCTTTGACAAAGTGCTGAGCTTTGAGACCGCGCCGGTTTTGACGGCATTTCCGGAGAAGATGAAGGGGGAGACGCTAAAGTTTATCGGAAAGCTTGGAACGTGGATGGCGGAGGAAATAGCCTGCAGGTAACGTCCAAAATGTATGTATACAAAACACAGTGCTTACAGAGAAAGTGAATTGTGCAAAATATATAGTATTATTGGTATATACAATATAAAACAATAAAGATTGACAAATATATTGATTTGTGCTAAGGTTTACTTTATAAAACATAACTAAAATTCAGCGTAGGAATACAGAATGGCAGACAAAATTAAACGGACATCCCTCCAGACGGAGATTATCCGGTATATTCAGGATTATATAGAGGAGAACCATTTGAGCGCAGGGGATCGGCTGCCATCGCAGGAACAGCTGATCCGGATGATGGGGGTGAGCCGGACGTCTCTGCGGGAGGCGATGAAGATTCTGGAAGCCCGGGGGATTTTAAAGGCACAAAATGGAAAGGGGATTTATATCAGTGAGGAGAAGGACAGCGCCATGCTCCCCCTTTTGGATTTTGCCAGGGAGAAGGAACAGCTTCTAGACACCCTGGAGGTGCGCAAGATTCTGGAAAAGGAGATCCTGCGACTGGTGATTCATCGTGCCACACCGGAGGAGCTTCAAGAGTTGGGGAAGATCACTTCGGTTCTGATGGAGAAGTTTCGGAAGGGCCAGCAGCAGACAGCCGAAGACAAGCAGTTCCACTACATGATTTACCGCCTGGCTCATAATCAGGTGATGTCTCAGCTGATATTATCCATCAGCAGCGCGATGGATCGGTTCTGGGAATTCCCTTTAGCGATGGAGGATCCATTTCGGGAAAGCCTGCCTCTCCATGAAAAGCTTTATCAGGCTATCTGTGAGAAGAATGTGAGGAAAGCCCAGGCGATTAATGAGAAGCTGCTGGATGCCGTTTACCGGGATATTCGGGATCAAAAATAGGAAGAAGAGAAGGCAGGCCGCAGGAACAGGCAGAGATATGTTTGTTCCTTGTTCACCTATCATATAGCATATAGCATATAGCTGTGGACTCAGGTATAGGTAGCAATTCAGGCAGCACGCTAGAGATCGTAAGAGCACATTTTTTTAAGAAAAGAGGAAAGCCATATGTCAGATCAGAAGCAGTACTTAAAGAGCAGTAAATTGATTGCCGCTCATTATGGGGAAGAGTATGAGCATTATTACAATGCTATTGTCCCCCCGATTTTTATGAATTCCTTAAATGTATTTGAGACTCTGGATGATTATTTTGACTTTGACCGGAAGGACAAGCACAAATACTGTTATGGAAGGGTACAGAATCCCACAGTCCGCATTCTGGAGGATAAGATGGGGGCGCTGGAGCACGGGATAGGCGCTTTGGCCTTTGCCTCCGGGATGGCGGCGGCTGTCACAGCGGTGCTGACCGTCTGCCGGACAGGGAGCCATGTGATCTGCGTCCGCAATGCATACGGCCCCCTGAAGACCTTCCTGGACGGATATGGGAAGGAGCACATGGATATCACCACCACCTACGTGGATGGGGACCAGGTGGAGGAGTTTGCAGAGAGCATCACAGATCACACCCATCTGATCATTTTGGAAAGCCCTTCTTCTGTGCTCTTTTCCCTTCAAGACATTCAGGGTGTATCGAAGCTGGCAAAGGAGGCTGGGGCTAAAATCTATATTGATAATACTTTCTGTACCCCCATCTATCAACAGCCTCTGGATCTGGGAGCGGATATTGTGATGCACACCACATCAAAGTATATTGGCGGCCACAGTGATGTGATCGGCGGAATTTTGGCGGTGAAGGATGAAGAGCTGATGAATCGACTGCTGGCCAATCGGGAACTTTTCGGCGGGATCGTGGGCCCCATGGAGGCCTGGCTGATGATACGTGGATTGCGCACCATGGAAGTGCGAATCGCCCAGCATCAGGAAACCGCCATGGCAGTGGCAGAATTCTTGGAGAAGCACCCAAAAGTGAGAAAGGTAAATTATCCGGGACTTCCCTCCCATCCTCAGTATGAGCTGATGAAGCGCCAGCAGAGAGGGAACACGGGTCTTTTGAGCTTTGAGATAGGCGGAACCCCGGAGGAGGCCGAAAAGGTTGCAGAGCGGCTGAAGATCTTTAAGATCGGTGTATCCTGGGGTGGGTTTGAGAGCTTGGTATTCCTGCCTCACAGAAAAATGGAGGAGGCAGATTGCAAAGCCCTCCGTGGAGATAAGAATATTATCCGGATTCACTGCGGGTTAGAAGGTACAGAGGCTTTGATTTCTGATTTGGAATCAGCCCTTACATATTAATTCATGGCAGCAGGCAGGCCTGAGGCTATATTCAAAAAAGGAGGAGAACACATGAAGAAGAGAAGAATTGCAGCAATGGTACTGGCGGCAGCAATGTTGACCGGCTGCGGTGGCGGGGGCGGTGCGGCAGATACCACCCAGGCGCCGGCGGCAGGCGGCGGGGATGCTGCTAAGACCGAAGCGCCTGCAGATGCAGGCGGCAGCCAGGAGGCTTCTGGCGAGGCGATTACCATTACCCTGGTAGAGTCTCTTACCAGTCCGGAGCGTACCGCGGTTATCCGTGAGATCGCCGATAAGTATCAGGCGGATCATCCCAATGTAACCATAGATATCGTATCTCCGCCTCTGGAGAATGCAGATTCCAAGATTACGCAGATGTTGATGAATGGAAGCGGAGCGGATATTGTGGAGGTTCGTGACTCCACGGTTACCCAGTACGCCACCAATGGCTGGATCGCTGATTTAGGGCAGTATATCGATGCTTGGGATGAGAAAGGTACATTAAGCGATTCTGCTGACGAAGTAATTCACTATTTCCAGAATACAGCATACCTGATTCCTTACGGCTTTTATCAGAGAGGACTTTACTACCGCAAGGACTGGTTTGAGGAAAAGGGATTGGCAAAGCCAGAGACCTGGCAGGATATTTATGATGCTGGCCTGGCTATCACCGACCCGGCCAACAGCCGGTTTGGATATTCCTTCCGGGGCGGTACCAGCGGCTATCAGTATGCAGATACTATCTATTGGAGCTGGATCGGGACCGAGAAAGTGGCCCATCCCAACGCTGCGTACTTCTTAAAGGATGGCAACGGAGCAACTATTTTTACCCTTCCAGAGGTGAAAGAGGCTCTTCATTATTACAAGGATCTCTTTAAGAATACCTGTCCTACTGACTCCATCGCATGGGGTTTCTCTGAGATGGTTCAGGGATTTGTAGGCGGAACCACCGCAATGCTTATCCAGGATCCGGAGGTTATCGCTACCTGTTCCGCAGACATGGAAGACGACCAGTGGGAGCTGGTGCCCTTCCCCAAGGGACCCTCAGGACAGGCAGTAGGACCTAACGGATTTGCCGGCTGGGGCATGACCTCATTTACCGAGCATCCGGCTGAGACTGCAGACTTCCTGCTGTTCTTATCTAATTCTGACAATAATACTTACTTTGCAAAGAATTACTCCACTATCCCGATTCACACCAATGCGGCGGATAAGGATCCGTATTTCTCTGAGGGACGGTTTGCTATGTACATGGAGATGGCGGCAAATCCAGATGTATACCGTCATGCAGCATATCCTCAGATGTACGAAGCATTTGCCACCTATAAGACAGAGGTGGATGTAATGTACCAGAAATACCTTACCGACGAAATCACAGATGACGAGCTGCTGTCCTGGCTGGATGAGTTCTGGACCAAGGCTTACGAGGACGAGGGACAGAAGTGGTAAAATAAGGAATCAGCTGCAGCTTGAACCGCTCCCTTAGGGAGCGGTCCTGAGCTGGCCAGCAGAAGAAATGCCTGGCAGAAGGTGTTTTTGCCCTTTTTACCAGGCGAAGATGGTTTTCCAAATCCACTGCAATGAGGAGGGCATGGTATGAAGCAAAAGTCAAAATTACGGATGAGGCGAACATGGTTTATCTTTTTTATGGTTCTTCCTGCCATCCTCATTCCGATGGTATTTACCTATTACCCCATGGTAAAGGGGTCAATGATGGCATTTCAGAGCTATAATCTGATGAATGTGAAAAACATCAAGTGGATTGGCCTGGAGAATTTTGAAAAGCTGTTTTCCCACAGCGCCAGTAATTCCTTCTACACCACCATGATGAATACCGTAAAGTGGGTAGGCCTTTCCCTGTTTTTCCAGTTTACCATAGGTTTTGGGATTGCACTATTGCTAAAGAAAAAATTTCCAGGTTCTGGCCTGTATCAGGCGCTGATTTTCTTCCCATGGGCAGTGTCTGGCTTTATTATCGGGATTATGTGGCGCTGGATGTTTAACGGCACCTCTGGCGTGATCAATGATATTTTAATGAAACTACATATTATCAGTCAGCCGGTAGGATGGCTGGCGGAGAAAGGCACCTCCCTCTATTCTTGTATCGCGGCCAATATCTGGTATGGGATTCCTTTCTTTACCATTATGATTACGGCTGCGTTGCGGGGAGTTTCTGAGGAATTGTACGAAGCGGCGGATGTGGATGGAGCTAGCCCCTTGCAAAAGTTTACGAATATCACCGTTCCCTGCATTCGTTCAGTGTTGCTCTTAACGGTATTGCTCCGGGTGATCTGGATCTTTAACTTCCCGGATTTGATTTATTCCATGACCCAGGGAGGACCTGCTGGCTCATCGAATATTATTACTTCTTATATGATGCAGCTGGTATATAGCCTGGATTACGGTATGGCCTCCGCGGTAGGGGTACTGTGCATCCTGTTCCTGGTAATTTTCGTTATGGTTTATATGACAGTGACAAAATATGGAAAGGAGGAAGCATAAAATGACGCCAAAAAGCAAAAGAAATATAGCAATGGCATGTAAATGGGTGGTCTTAGGATTTTTCCTAATCCTCATTATCTTCCCCTTTGTGTGGATGCTTCTCACCTCCCTTAAGGGTTCACAAGGAGAGATCTACGCCTTTCCGGTACAGTACCTGCCCAATCCGGTATCCTTTGTAAACTATGTGGAAATGTTATGGAAGGGGAATTTTTCCACCTATATGCTGAATTCCCTGATTTGTTCCGCAGTGGCGGCAGGCTGTTCAGTTTTTATCGCCATACTGGCCAGTTATGTTATCAGCCGTTTCCGCTTCCGGTTTAAAGGAGCGCTGCTGCTGTTCTTCCTGGTTACCCAGATGATTCCTATGTTTATCATGTTAGCGCCTTTGTATCAACTTCTGGCAAAGGCAAAGATGTTAAATAACCGATGGAGCCTGGCATTTCTCTACACCAATATGATGATCCCCTTCTCTGTGGTAACCCTGTGCGGATTCTTTGACAATGTGCCAAAATCCCTGGAGGAGGCGGCCTGGATCGATGGCTGTGGGTATCTTTCCGCACTGTTTCGGGTAGCCGTTCCAGTCATCAAGCCGGGGATCGCAGCTACCGTGATTTTCGCCTTTATCAATTCCTGGAATGAGCTGTTTATGGCGGTTATGTTCATTGACGTGGATAAATATAAGACCATTCCTGTGGGACTGAATGGACTGATTTTGAAATACGATATCAAATGGGGGGAGATGGCTGCAGGAACAATTATGTCACTGGTGCCTACCATGTGCTTGTTTGCCTTTGCCCAGAAGTATATGATCGAAGGACTTACGGGGGGAGCCGTTAAGGGGTAGACCGCGGGCCAAGCCAGCCGCAAACCCTGTCCCAATGTCACCGCGCTTTCGCTCTGTTTTATCTCAAGCGAGAGCGCGTTTCTGTTAGGGGCATTTTTTTATCCGGCAACTTGTTTAACCTACCCTCAGTGGACAAGGGGATACACGCCCCAAGGGCCGTCTTTTGGCGGCTGGCGGCGTTACCGTCAATCGGCGTATGTCCAGTACGCCTCATTCCGTTGCCTTGCCAGCCACCAAAATCCGGTACTTGGGGTCCAAAGGAGTTTTGCGCCTCAGATTTGCCATTCTGCAAGGCAC
>CATJIO010000145.1 GCA_949740725.1 uncultured Lachnospiraceae bacterium
CTGCATACGTCGCATTTTCTGATAATCTCCAGAATCTCCTGGAAATCCGTAATTTCTCTGTCTTTTCTTCTCATTTAACGGCTCCTTTCTTACACTACATTTTTTATGCTCCATTCATTGCGCAAAATCTTTTCATATTGTAAAATAAAGTATCTAAAAACTCAACCGTTAGCATGAACAAATTTACCTGGCATTATCCCAGAAAGGATTCCCCATGAGTATTTCCATTCGAGATTGTCTTAAGCTTCCCTGTATGCGGGAGGCCCGGGTTCTGGCCGGAGGGGCCGGCCTGGACAGCATTGTATCGGCTGTGTCCGTGCTGGAGTACACAGAGCCCACCCCGCTCCAGGACGAGCTGCTTCGCTGCACAATTTATACGGGAAGCGAGCTGATTATCACCGCCCTGGCCAGTGTGCGGGACAGTGTGGAGGATCAGTGTAATGTAATCCGAAGAATGAGCGCCACCGGCGGCGTGGGCATCCTGCTGTACTATGTGGGAATGTTCCTGAAGCAGGTGGATAAGCGGCTGCTGGAAACAGCGGATGAGCTGGGCTTTGTGCTGATCTGCATGCCTGAAAACCGATATGAGCTTCGCTATTCCGAGGCCATCACGGAAATTCAAAACGCGATTTTTCAGGACCAAAACCAGTCCACCAATTTTGTACCGGAGGTCCTGGATAAGCTGTCCTCTCTGGCTCCCCAGCAGCGCAGTATGGATTCTCTGCTGCGTATTATCAGCGATCGCCTGCAGCTGACGGTGATTATTATCGACCGGGCATGGCGGCTGTTAAATTATGCCTCCTGGCCGGCTATGCTGGAACGGGATATTTTGACTTTTCTGGATGCAGTTTTAAACGCAAAAGAGAAAAGCGAAACCATTATGGGAAAAGGAGGGGAGCGGCAGTATTTCCGCAGGGGAAGGATCAAGGATCATTCCGCCCTGCATCAAAATCTCATTGTCATGGGGACAGAGGAACCGATTCCTACAGAAACCCTGCGGCAGATCGAAGAGGCTGTGTCCCTGTTTCTGAAAATGTGGGATGAGAGAAAGGATAATCTGGGCGTTCTGGATTTTATCCGGGCTGTCATTCGGGACGAGCCTGTGAAAATGCGCCAGCTTGCCAGGAATCTGAATGTGGATGAGACACGGATTCAAAATATGATCCTGTTTAAACCTCTGACCATGGAGATGACTGATTACCGGAAGATCATGCAAATCCTTAAAGAAAACCTGTCCCGGTACTGCAAGACTATGGTGATGGATATCTACGATGATTTTGTGGTGGTGTTTTTGGACGACGGGGTGTCCAGTCAGTGGGTTCCCACTCTCCTTGACATAAAGGACCAGATTCGGCAGAAAAACATTGCTTGCCATGTCATGTACAGCTGTGATTTAAAAAGCACGACGGAGGTGCGGGACGCCTATATTTCCATGACAGATATGCTGGACGTGGCGGTGCGGCTATATCCCCGGGCGGAAATCCTCAGCGCCTACGAAATCCGCTTCGCCGGCCAGTGCCGGGAAATCATTGACCAGGGGGAGGCGGCTGTCATGAAGCAAATGCGGATCCTCCGGGTTTTGAAGTGCGACGATCCCCACCTGGAGAGAGATCTGGGAGAAACCCTGGCGAAATTCTATTTTGATGCCTACATGAATACAGGAGAAACCGCCAGGCAAATGTTCCTCCACCCCAACACCATTAAGTATCGGTTAAAAAAGATTTCCGAGAAGCTGGGCTGTAAGGTAACGGATATGCCAGAAATGATGGATCTGTACCGGGCTGTGGCCCTAAAGCGGCTTCTGGAGGAATAAATGTCATATTATCTGAAAAAGCAGGATGTTTGTTGTCAATCAAGACAGCGAACCCTGTCTTTTTTTGTTTCTATTGATAATTACAAATAGAAAAATTAAGTATATGATTAAAACTATATTTTCAGAGGAGGATAGCATTATGAAAAAACAAATCTGCGCGCTTTTGATCGCCGCCCTTACCGCGTCTCTGCTGACCGGATGCGGAGGAAAAAATACAGAATCGGACAGCCCCGGAGAGGCTCCCCAGGCAACAGCTTCTTCCAAGGATGTCTTATATCACTCTTACGCGTCTCAACCCTATGTAACCTTAGATCCCCGGGTGGAATATTCCAATGGTGTCATGGTGCTCCATAATATCTATGAGACCTTAACCCATTACAACGATCAAACCGGGGAATTGGAGCCTCTTCTGGCTACCGAATGGAGCTCCAATGAGGACGGTACGGAGTGGACCTTTAAGCTTCGGGAAGACGTAAAGTTCCATGATGGAACCGCCATGACAGCGGCAAATGTGGTAAACTCCATCAACAAGGTAAAGGAATTGGGACAGGGCGCCGCTTACCTGTGGGATGCTGTCACCCAAATTGAGGCCACAGGGGATTATGAAGTGAAATTCACTTGCTCCTACGGAGCTCCCGTGGATCTAATTTCCTCCGCATGCTACGCAAGCTATATTGTCAGCGACGCTGCCCTTGATCAGACTACAGAGTGGTTCAACCAGGGAAATGACGGCGGCACAGGCCCTTATGCCATTGCACAGGCTACCGGAGATACGGTAGTCCTGAAAGGCTTTGAGGAGTATCGGGATGGCTGGGAGGACAACCAGTTTAAGAATGTAATCATCAAGGAGACTCCGGAGTCCAGCGCCAGACGGCAGCTTCTGGAGACCGGGGAAGCCCAGATCGCCAGCATGCTCTCCTCCACGGATGTAAATGCCCTGAAGGAACAGACAGATAAGGTAACCGTTGAGACTTTCCATACATACACCAATCTCCTCATTCTTCCCAACCACGAGAAGGAGCCCACCAGCAATCCGGATTTCCGGCGGGCCCTGGCCTATTCCTTCCCCTATCAGGAAACCATCGACAATGTGCTGGAGGGCAATGGCATCCAGTCCCACGGAATCGTAACCGCAGGCCTGTGGGGCCACGACGAGAGCCTGTCTCAATACACCACGGATCTGGATAAAGCTCAGGAATATCTGGACAAATCGGGAATTGATACAGAGGGCCTTAAACTTACCATCACCTATGCCACAGGATTGGATGAGTACAATAGCTGGGCTCAGCTGTGGCAGGTTAACCTAAAAAAACTTGGCATTGACCTGGAGCTTCAACCCATGGAGTGGGATTCCCAGTGGGATAAGGCAAAGGCCACAGATCCCAATGACCGACAGGATCTTCTGGTATATATGTGGTGGCCGGATTATGCTTCTCCGGAGAGCTGGTTCACCAGCCTGATCCGTAGCGAGGAATCCATTAATTTCAACCTGGCCTATATTAACAATCCGGAATACGATACCCTGATCAACGATGCGGTCCAAAGCGCGGCCACCAACCGGGATCAGGCGGAAAGCAATTATGTGGAGATCCAAAAGCAGATGGTAGAAAACTGCGATGTGCTCTTTCCCTATGACAAGATCGATACCTTTATCATCAGCAATGAGGTGGAGGGCGTGTACGAGAATCCTGCTTATGCCTCCTGTATCAATTATTATAACGTAACAAAAAAGTAACCTTGGTTATCCCTTAACGGAAAACAGGCAAAAGATAACCGCAAATTTTAACAGGTGTGGGGCGGCGCATACACATGTGCCGTCCTTTTTAAACGGAGGACAGTTATGGGAAAATATATCCTGAAGCGGCTTTTGAGCAGTCTGGTGGTATTGCTGGGTGTGATTACCATCACCTTTGTGATTGCCCGGGTAGTGCCTTCCGACCCGGCGGCCAAATGGGCCGGAAACCGGGCTACCCAGGAGCAGCTTGCTCAAGCAAGAGAAGAGCTGGGATTGAATAAATCCCTTCCGGAACAATACATCACCTATATTGGACAGCTGCTTCGGGGAGATCTGGGGAAATCCCTGAATTCCAAGCAGCCTGTGACCACAGAGCTAAAACAATATGTTCCGGCTACCCTGGAGCTGGTGCTCCTGGCCTTTATTCTGGCCATTCTCATAGGAATCCCTCTGGGCATTTATTCTGCCAAGAAAAAGGATCGGATGCTGGATCATATAAGCCGTTTTTTCTCCATCGGAGCAGTCTCCCTGCCCACCTTCTGGGTAGCTCTGTTTTTACAGCTGATATTTTATAAAAACTTAAATGTCCTGCCTCTGGGTGGAGATCTCAGCGTCATGGCTACTATTTTTGAGGAGCGGCCTCAGATTACCGGCATGCTGCTGTTTGACTGCATGCTTACCGGGAAATGGCAAATGTTCGGGGATGCCTTTCTTCATATAATACTACCCTGTATTACCATTGCCCTGTATCCCATTGGCCTGGTATCCCGCATGACTCGGTCGGCTCTTCTGGAGATCTTAAACGAGGACTATATCACAGCAGGCCGTTCCTACGGGATCCGAGAGTTTAAAATGCTTTGGAAATACGCTCTGAAAAATTCTCTGGGTGCAACCGCCACAGACGTGGCTCTGTCCATGGGCTACACTCTGACCAACACCTTCCTGGTAGAAGCCATCTTCAGCTGGCCAGGAATCGGAAGCTATATCTCTAAGGCCATTACTTCCCTGGACTATCCGGCAATCATCGGGGTGACCATCTTCGGCTCGGTGTGCTATATTATTCTGAATCTGCTGGCAGATATTATTATCGCATCCGATCCCCGGGTGCGGCTGTAAGGAGGAGCTGCATATGAAAAACTGGACAGATTCTTTAAAACCAAAAATTCGCAGTATGCAGGAAAGCTTCTATCTTTTGGCCAGGAACCGGCTCTCCTTGTTTGCCCTGGTCCTGCTGTGCGTCATTGTACTGCTGGCGATTCTGGCGCCCTGGATCATACCCTATCCCCAGGATATTGCGGACGAAGCCCATATTGCCGACAAATTTCTGGCTCCAAGCGCGGCCCACTGGTTTGGCACAGATGAGCTGGGACGAGATGTATTTAGCCGTGTGATTTACGGCGGCCGGGTGTCTCTGTCCACTGCCATTCTCACCGTAGGCATTTCCCTGCTCATCGGCGTCCCTCTGGGGGCTGTGGCTGGCACTCTGGGAGGACACGTGGACAATGTGATCATGCGGATCACGGATATCTTCCTCAGCTTTCCCCCTCTTCTGCTGGCCATCTCCCTGGTAGCCATCCTGGGCTCCAGCCTGACCAACGCTATTCTGGCCATCGCCATTTCCTGGTGGCCCTGGTATACCCGGCTGGTCCGGGGACAGGCCATTTCCATCAAGGAGCGAAAGTTTGTACAGGCCGCGGAAACCATTGGAACCGGCAAGCTTAAGATCATCTTCCGGCACATTGTGCCCAACTGCATTAGCCCGGTGATTGTCCAGGCTTCCATGGATATGGGCGGCGTAATCCTCACTGTGGCCTCTCTAAGTTTCCTGGGTTTGGGAGCCAAGGCTCCTACGCCGGAGTGGGGACTGATGATTTCCACAGGACGAACCTATTTTCCGGACATGTGGTGGTGCTGCATTTTCCCGGGACTTGCCATATTTATCACGGTTCTCTGCTTTAACCTGCTGGGAGACGCAGCAAGAGAGATCCTGGATCCCAAAACCCGCAAGAGATAAGGAGGAACAACAATGGCTTTTTTTGAGATAAAAAATCTTCTGGTCAGACACAAATCCTTCGACGGGGTAAAGACGGTTCTGGATATTGACAAGCTTACCGTGGAAAAGGGGGAAACCTACGGTCTGGTAGGAGAATCCGGCCAGGGGAAAACCGTGCTGGCCCTGACGATCCTCAAGCTTTTGCAATGCCCTCCCGGCATCATAGAGCAGGGGGAGATCCTGCTGGAAGGCGTAAACCTGCTAAAAAAGACAGAACGGAGTATGCAGGCTGAAATCCGTGGAAAACGGATTGCCATGATTTTTCAGGATCCCATGAGCTGTCTCAATCCGGTTTTCACCATCAAGGACTGTATGGTGGATGCCCTGCGGCAGAACCATAAGGGAATGTCCAGGAAAGAGGCTGTCTCTCAAGCAGTGAAGCTGCTGCAGGAGGTAAAGCTGGCCGATCCGGAAAGTACCCTGGTGAAATACCCTCATCAGCTTTCAGGGGGACAGCGCCAGCGTGTGATCATTGCCCTGGCTCTCTGCTGCGGCGCTGATTTTCTCATTGCCGATGAACCCACCCGGAATCTGGATGTAACCATACAGGCCAGTATCCTAAAGCTGCTGCGGGAGCTGCAGAAAAAGCATGGTATGACCGTATTGTTCATTGCCAATAACTTAAGTCTGGTGGGCGCCTTCTGTGACCGGGTAGGCATCCTCCGGGACGGAAGGATTGTTGAAGAAGGTACTGCGGATCAGGTGGTATCCCATCCCAGGGAAGAGTATACCCGGCTGCTGCGGGAGGCCTGTGAGACTAAATTAAAGCCCACGGACGACAGCCAAGAGGAAATTCTCTTACGGGTAGAGCATCTGAAAAAATATTTTGACATAAACGATGAGGTAAGGCATATCCGCCATCAGAGTCTGAAAGCTGTGGACGACGTCAGCTTTGACATTCACAGCGGAGAAGTGCTTGGCATTGTGGGAGAATCCGGCTGCGGCAAATCCACCCTGGTAAACACCATCCTGGAACTCTTTGAGCCCACGGCAGGAAAGGTTTACTTTGAAGGAAAGGATATCTTTGGGGAATCCAACGGCTCCCAGGGAAATGCCTTTAAAAAGAATGTACAGATTGTATTCCAGGATCCCTACTGGTCCTTAAATCCCCGGTGGCTGGTGAAGGATATTGTGGCAGAGCCCCTGGATGTATATGAAAAGCTGGGAGAGGCGGAGCGCCTGATCCGTGTGGAAGAGCTTCTGGCTATGGTAGGCCTTCCCGGGGACGCCTGCTACAAGTATCCCCATGAATTTTCCGGAGGGGAACGGCAGCGGATCGCCATTGCCAGATCCCTGGCCTCCAATCCCAAGCTGGTGGTCCTGGATGAGCCCACCTCTTCCATAGACGTCTTTTCCCAGAATCAGATCCTGGATCTGATTAAGGAACTGAAAAAGAAATTTGGACTCACCAACATCCTCATCTCCCATGACCTGGCAGTGGTGCATGAATTATCCAACCGAATTGCCGTTATGTATCTGGGAAAAATTGTGGAATTCGGCCCTGCCCGGGAAATCTTTGAGCATCCCCGCCACCCTTACACCCAGGCCCTGTTCGATGCTATTCCCCGGGTGGGGGACACAGGTATGGAGGGAATCCGCACCCTGGAGGGGCAGATCCCAAGCCCGATCAATCCGCCCTCCGGCTGTCCCTTTCACACCAGATGTCCCATGGCCCAGGATCGCTGCAAAGAGGAGGTGCCCCAGGAAACCTATTACAGTGAGCGCCATTATGTCCGGTGCCTCTTAGCAGAAGAACAACAGGAGAAAGGAGGAGATGTGTTGTGAGAGAGGAAAGAGAGGAAGAAATGCTGAAATCCCTGGATGAAATCTGCAGGTTTGCCAGCGTGGCTGTACCCTCAAAAAATCCAGAGGCTCCCTATGGAGAAGAGGTTCACAAGGCTTTGCTCTACGCCTTAAATCTATGCCAGAGTCTGGGATTTCGGGTAAAAAACTGTCAAAACCGCGTGGGCTATGGGGAAATCGGCCAGGGGGATGAGCTGGTGGGAATCCTGGTCCACCTGGATGTAGTGCCTGCCGGAGAAGGCTGGGACGAAGAAGCCTATGCCGCTACCCTAAAGGACGGAGCGCTATATGGACGGGGTGTTTCTGACGACAAGGGCCCTGCTATTGCAGCCATCTATGCCATGAAGGACGCCCTGGATTCCGGAAAAAGCTTTAAGCGCCGGGTACGCATAATCTTTGGGCAGACAGAGGAATCCGGCGAGTGGACGGATATGGAATATTACCGGAAAACAGAGGATCTGCCCACCATGGGCTTTACGCCGGACGGGAATTTTCCCGCCATCTACGGGGAAAAGGGGATTGGGGTCTTCACCCTTTCCATGGATCGCAGCGCCGCAGGGTTTCTTGACGTGGCTGCAGGTACTGCCCCCAATGTAGTGCCGGATCAGGCCAGGGCTTCCGTTCTGGGCGCAGACGGAACCCCGGTGATTTTCAGCGCCCAGGGAAAAGCCGCCCACGGCAGTATGCCGGAGGAAGGGGACAACGCTATCTCCCACCTTATGGAGCAAATTTCAAAGTCCGGACTCCCCTGCCAATTCGCCCGGTTTTACCAGTCCTGTATCGGCTTTGATTACACCGGAAAAAAGGCGGGAATCGGCTTTTGCGACCAGGAAAGCGGCAGCCTTACCTTAAACCCAGGGGTGCTTGCCCTGACAGAGCATACCTGCGACCTGACGATTGACGTGCGCTACCCTGTCACAATCCCCTTTGCTCAGATTACAGAAGGCCTGAAACGGCAGACAGCGCCCTTTGGCGTATCCGTTCAGCTGGTGGAGCAGATGAATCCGGTATATATGGAAAAAGATGGAGAACTGATTACCACTCTGATGAATGAATATCGCAGGATTACCGGTGATACCAGCGAACCTATGGTGGTGGGCGGAGGCACCTATGCCAGAGCTATGGAACATATTGTGGCCTTCGGCCCTATGCTTCCCGGAAGGGAAATGACAGAGCATCAGCGAAATGAATGTATGCCGTTGGAGGATTTTATGCTGCTGCGAACCATCTATGGGGAGGCCATAAAGGCTTTGGCCTGTGAGTGAATAGGATAAAAAAGAAAGGTGAAAACATGATTACATTAAAGGAAAAAGATATTATACATATTATGATGGGCGCAACTCTGCTGGCCGGCGGAGGGGGAGGTTCCCTGGCAGACGGCATGGAACTGGTGGATACCTACAAGCACAATTACCCGGAAAAGGAAATGAGCTGTGACCTTTACAGCGTAGAGGAGATGGAGGAAGGGAAATACACCATCGGCCTGGCGGTCATGGGCTCTCCTGTTGAAGGCGGAAAAGTGGATGCCACAAACTGTATTATCACAGCCTATGAAAGATCAAAGGATCTGGGGGCCATTACAGGGCAGACTCCGGATTACACGCTTTCCATGGAGCTGGGAGGCTTCAACACCTTTACTCCTATTCTGATCTCCATGATTGAGGGAATTCCCATGGTAGACGCAGACTGCGCCGGTCGGGCTGTTCCTGGTCTGGAAACGGCGATCTCCCACATCAATGGCCTTCCCACAGGCCCCTTTGTCATGGGCAGCATTGGAGGCGACGCTTTTCTGGTAGAGCCCAAGGATCCCTATGACGCCGTTTACTGTCAGCGCATGGCTATCCCCATCGTCCAGATGTTTGAACAGAATGCCGGAATGGCCGGATGGATGTATAATAAGAAGCAGCTTCAGGAATGTGTACCGGAAGGGACCATCACCCTCTCCATGCGGGTGGGTGAAATCATGGAAGAGTATCAGAAAAACCCGGAAGGCAGCATGTTCGACAAGATCCGGGAAGCCGGCCTGGGAAGTACCCGCACTCTGCTGGAGCAGGGCTGCATTTGCAATTACACGCCCCAGCCTGGCGTAACCGGCAACAACGATGTGGGCTATTATGAGGTGAAGGAGAACCCGGATTCCTCTGTGGCCTACCGGATTCACTATGCCAATGAGTCCCTGGTTTTGGAGGAAGTAACGGCCTCTTCTGTCACTCCCCTGGCCACCGTGCCGAGTATCATTACCATGTACGACTACGAAACCGGACATCCTCTGACCAATGAGGACATTACTCTTGCCCACGAAAACCATACCCTGGATAAGCTTCGGGTAACCCTGGGCCTGATCCGCGTGGATGAAAAATGGTGGAAAAATGCAGAAACCATGAGAGCGTGTTGGACAAAGTATTTTGAAGAAATCGGATATCAGGGAGACATTCAAAGATTTTTATAATAAGCGGTAAAAGAAAGATTTTTTTCTCTTGGCAGAAAAGCAATCGGAAGCCTCTTACTTGCAAGACGTTTCCGATTGCTTTTTCTTATATATATTCTCTTTGTTTACACAGCTCTATGGCTTTGGGGCTTCTCAAAAGGCCCACAGATAGGATTCACGTCACGGTGATACCCATAGTAGTCCTGGTTAAAGATTATCGGACTACCGTCAGGATTTTCAAAAAGCTGCTCTGGCTCAAAAGCCTCTCCCAACAACCTTGTGGAAATGGTCTCCAGCTGTCTCTTGGGCAGATATTCATACAGGTTCGTATGGAATACCCATTTCCCATCCTGGCATTTCAGGCTCAGCTCTATCTGATTTTTGGTATCCACATGAGCTCCTTCTTCTTTGTCACAGGGCTGTGCGCCGTTAAAATAGGCATTTCCCCCTGTGTAGATCGGCAGATGGTCGTAATACACATCCGGTTCCTTCCGATGTGTTTTCGCTGTAAATCTTCCAAAATATTCTTCTGCCATGGGATAACCGTCATAGGGCTTCGTTCCGCAGATCAGGTTCAAAAAGTCCAGGGTATCCTTATTTTTGCTCTTTGCATAATCCACCAGCATGGGGCGTACCTTTTTCTGCACAAAGATATTGTTGTAGAACCGGGCGTCCCCATGAAGAATGGTCATAAATCCAGCTACCTCCGTCCGGTGTTTCACATGATAGGGCGTGTATCTGGGTGTGGCAAATTTTACGCCTCCATTCTCCACCCCCTGGCCCACATAGGTAAAGGACCCTGCAATGAGATTATGCACAAAGGCCAGTCCCTGGGTACTGATTCTGCAGGCACAGTCGGACAGGAGCAGATTGTTGTCGATTAATGTAGGACCATGGGATACCTCAATAAAAATATCCTCCCCCAGGGACAGCTCGCCTGCTAGATCCGTCCCCTCTGGGGGTGTATTGTCATGAAACAGATTCTGCGTCACCCGGGTGCCCTGTGCCTGCCAGTCCAGCCACAGACCCCTGGTACAGTGATGAATATGGTTTCGGCGATAAATCACATCAATGGCTGCATGCATTTTGATTCCGCCAATCTCTGCGCCTGCCAAATCCTGTTTGTTGTTGATTCGGTAAATATGGTTATCCTCAATAATAGAGAATACACCGCCTAAATGGCCCACAATCCCTGTCTGTCCACAGTCGTGAATCTGGCATCTGCGAATAATATGGGAACCAACGTTTTCCTTGGTCCAACCCTCCAGCTGTGCCTGGCAAATGGCATCCCGCTCGGTCTGGGTTCCGTCCTTGGTAAACTTTGTAGTCCACTTATTGTCGTTGTTAGGCTGTAGATATTTTCCCAGAGATATACCGCTACACTTGGAATCGGAAACTTCACAGTCCTCAATAATCCAGCCCTTTGACCAATGGGGGCCAATCATTCCTTCCTGGCAGGCCGTGGGAGGAGCCCACTGGGTAGCCGCCTGTTTCACTGTAAAACCAGAAAGGGTAATATATCCTACTCCTGTTTTATCCGGATAAAAGCAATTCCTTCTCACATTGATCTCCACACAAGCCTGATTGGGATCTGACCCCTGAAAATTCGCATAAATTACTGTGGTATTTTCTTCCTGGGCGGTATACCAGCAGTACAGGGTCCCCTCCTGGTCCCAGGACCCTTTATAAATCTGGGGTTCTACCACCTGCTCCAAGCTCATAACCTCATACATAGATTTCCCGTTCAGATAGACCTCCCCCGTATGTACTGGCGTCAGGGCCCAATACCAGTCTCCCTGAACCGTGACCGTATAAGGATTATAGGCTCCAAAAATCCCATTGGGAATCCGGGCAACCCACACATTTTCCTGATAGGGCTCCCAGGTCTTTATCTCTTCTGCTCCGGTAATCACTGCCGCTCCCTTTTCCAGAGAGCGATATGTAATTCTCTGCTCCGGTGTCCCGGCATGTGCCGGATTCACATATTCCCGGTAGATGCCAGGCGCCACCAGCACCTCGTCCCCAGGCATGGCAATCTGAGCCGCCTGGCTAATGGTCAGAAATGGCTGTTCCTTTGTTCCATTTCCGTCTCTTACCGCCTTCGCTGAAACATAAATCTGCATCTGTGTCCTCCTATTTTTAGTTCCACAGGTATCCGCCAGTACCTGCAAACTGGAATTTTATATATTTCTAATGTATTCCTGTGCAATTTTAGCCCAGCGCTCCAGATTCTCCGGATGATAGGATACCGTGCTAATATCCTTTAAAACCAGCTCAAAATTGCAGTTGTATTTATAGCAAGCGTCTGTAATCCTCTTAAGCTCTGCCCGGATTACATCCTCATTAAAATTGGACATGGCCACATTGGCTGGATTTGCTTTTGCGGAATACACATACCTTTTTCCAATCTGTTCCGCGGCTAACTCATATTTCGCCCAAGGTGTTACGGTAATCTTCCGCAGATGAGGAATTTTAGCCAGATTATCAATCTGATTATGCAAAGGCTCACAGCAGCCATAGTACACCAACCCAAAAGGCTCCATAGCCCGGGCCATGTAAGGAATGTCAAATTCCTCCCGCATGGCTGGGGAGGCGGATACAAAGACCTGGGCTGCTCCCCGGCCCCACACATCCTTAGCTTTAAAATGTACCCCGTCGCAGTCCTTGCCCGGCAGCTGGTCCGTGTAGGCAGCTGTGCTGTGTAAAAGGTCCTGGCAGCCCTCAAACAGATTCAGCTCCTCATATTGCCGAACCTTATCCAAAAAAACGTCTGTCAGCTTTTGGGCAATGGCATGCATATATTCCGGACGCTCAATCAAATCCTCCAGTAAATTTCCTACTCCCCGCAGCCTTGCCACATCATCCCACAAGGTGTCAAAACACCACTGGTCACCAATCAGTTTCACTGGCACAATGTCACCCACCAGATCCTGTACCAGATGGTAGCGTCTTTCCGACTCCTCCTTATCATAGGTAATCACTTCCTTGTGAATCTGCTCCAGGCAGCTCTCGTCCTCCATCTGGTCAAAGAACCTGTGAGAAACAATCCGGTTATTGTGATCCTTTGCCAGAGTCTCCTCCTTTATATCAATTCCAATTCCGCTGGTATGGATTACCTTTGTCACCCGCAGAGCCTCCGGTACCACCATATCCACTTGGAAATGACGAAATCTGTACAGCGTTTGGCGCATAGACCTTTCGATCTCTTGCAGAAACGGGTCCTCACACTGAAGGGTCAACTCTCCCTGTCCATTTAATTCATGCCAGGGAATCTCATCCATCAGAATGATAGGCCGGATCATGTGCAAATCATTGACGGCAATGTGCAGCTCCTTATTTCTCAGGTTTTGGTCCGTATGGGCGATTTCCCGGTACTGCACAGCCAGGTCCCGCAGTATTTTCCTATCGTTTGTCATCATTCACCTCTTAATAATTGTTTCACATTTGAACGTGCCCACCAGATTGGATTTGGTCAAATGACTTATCTAAATTTTTACAGCAGATATTCATGGGCCAGAATCAGGAATACGCTGGCAGTCCAGGTGTAGGCCCGGTCTCGGAGGCCCTCTCCTGTGAGGGCGTCAAAGTTCTCGGCAAAGCCGCTTTTTGCCACCATATTAGCAAATTTCTCCGCCGCCTCCCTGGCCAGAGCATGCTCCCCGCATTGCGCCAGTCCGTCCAATAAAAGCATTGTGCTGGGCGCCCAGATAGGGCCTCTCCAGTAGCCATCCGAACGGTAAAGCGGACTCGCCGGACTCTCTGTGGCAAAGCCATATTCTGTATAGAATTTATCGCTTTTCAAGACTTTTACCATAGCCGTCCGCTTTTCCTCTGGAAGACGTTTTCCCAAGACCAAGGCCTCGTAAGGCAGCAGACTGTTATTTTCCACCTCCTCTCCTGTGGCGCTTTGCAGGGCAACCGGCAGGTTTTCCCGGAAACAGATCTGCAAAAATTGTTCCATCATATCCTGGGATGCCTGTTCCCATTTTGCCTGCTCCTCTTTCTTATCCAAACGGCCTGCCAAATCTGCCAAAACCTCCATCTGCAGAATCAAATCTGCCTGCAGCTCTGGAGTTATCACTGGCGGAATCACGGAAAACGCGGTGGAATTGTCCCAACCAGAATCATTTCCATGATTGTATACACACAGCCCTTGGCCCTTACGATCCCTGTAGGTTAACCACCAGCCGGTCCATCTGTCCAGGCAGTCGTAGGCCTCCTCTATCTGTTCCTGGCTCAGCTCCATATGCTCCATCATTTTGGACAGAGCCCAACCGTGAATGGGCGGTTTACAATAGTTCCAGATCATCTTTACATCATTCACGCTGTCTGGCAGTCTCCCGGAAGGGTCTTGAAAATCAAACATTACCATAAACTGATCCCAGGCCAGCTGCGGATTTTTATAGGAAAGGGCAATGGCATTAAAGCAGTGATCCCAGCTCCATACATTGCACATCCAGTTCTTGGACATATACATACTGTCCCGTTTCAACAAGCTCTCCGCGGCCACGATACTGCTCCAATTCAGGTAGGCTCCCATGGTAAGCTCATCCTCATATCTCCCCGGAATATCCGGCATGGTTTCCTTAAATGCCAGGAATTCCCGTTCCGTCTTATCCCGAGCCTGATCGTAATCATATGCTTTACATTCTCTATCCCACTCTGTCTTAATTTCCCGCAGAATCATCAAAAAGCCCTCTGGGCCCTTGCAGCTGAGCCGGGAATATAGGGCTGTACTTTCTTTCCACTGCTGATCCAGCAGGATTTCCCCCTCCTGAGCCCAGATGAGATACCGACAGTTATTCTTATAGCAATTCGCCATGTAGAGCTTTCGATTCCCACAGGGAATGGTATAAATATAATCATAGGCTCCGCTGTCTGTGAGAAAATCCATATGTAGGCCCGCTTTACCTGTTCCCCGGATAAGTAGGGTATCTGGGTCCCCAAAGCAGATCTCTATCTTGCTCCCCTTCTCCTCAAAAATCAGCGCCGTATGCTCCAGGCGATACCCATATTCCTTCTCCTGACCGTTTTCTGTCATGGTAATTTGGGCTATGAGAGGGGTATTGGCCGAGCCGTGTATGGTCCGCAGGTAAAGTCCTTCCTTGTTTCCCAGCCTTTTGTAGTTCTCCCCAAGCCTGGAAATCGCCATATAAGAATTCCTTCTGGTAAAGGGCATCTGACTTACATTCATCTTTAACATAAGCGTTTCATCCTTTCAAACCTGAAAATGTAATTCCTTCTATAAAATATCTCTGTGCAAAAAAGAATATAATCATCATTGGTATAATCGCCAAACAGGATGCGGCCATCATCAGATTCCAGGAGCTGGTATACTGGCCAATAAAAATCTGCAGCCCCAGGGAAACCGTTTTCATCATTTCCTTGTCCAGGTAAATCAAGGGCCCCAGGAAATCATTCCAGGTGTTCATAAAAGCAAATACCCCCACGGAGCAAAGTACGGGTTTTATCATGGGCAGCATAATATGGGTGTAAATCCGCAAATAGCCAGCTCCATCCACCAAAGCCGCCTCATCATAATCCTTGGGAATCCCTCTGTAGTATTGAACCACCAAAAAAATATGAAAGGCATTTCCAAAAAACGCCGGAATCGTCAGAGGAAGATAGGTATTATATGCCCCTACAGTCTGCCAGCCTATAAACTGGGGAATCATCAGCACTGTATAGGGAATCATCATGGTGGAGAGAATTGCGGCAAACCAGAAATTTTTTCCCTTAAATTCAAACCGCGCGAATCCAAAGGCAATAAAGCTGGCGCTGAATACCTGGGCCACCACATTTACCCCTGTAATCAAGATGGAGTTCAGAAAGTAACGGAAAAAGGGCGCTCTAGTTAAAGCCTCTCCAAAATTCTCAAACATGGGACGAGAGGGCAGCCATTGCATAGGCATGGTCATAATTTCCCGGTCTGTCATGAGAGCGCTTCGGATCAGCCAGAAAAAGGGAAAGAGCATAATGACAGAAAAGGCAATCAGCAATATCATACTTCCTTTGTTTACCTTTGTTTTCGTTCTTTTTTTCCTCATGCTCAGTCTCCTTTCGTCTCATAAAACACCCATTTCCTGGAGCTGGCAAACAGAGCTGCTGTCAAGATTCCCACTATAACAAAAAGAATCCAGGAAAGGGCTGCCGCATATCCCATCCGCCGATAGCGGAACGCGTTGTTGTAAATCATAAGAGACAGGAACATACTGGAATTGGCAGGTCCCCCCTCTGTCATAATGTAGGCCTGGGTAAAGGTCTGCAGGCTATTAATGATTGCCATAACCACATTGTAGAAAATAATCGGCGTCATCATGGGAATGGTAATATGGATCAAGCATTTCAATTTCCCGGCCCCGTCCATTTGGGCTGCTTCATATAATTGCCTGGAGACGCTTTGCAGCCCAGCCAGATAAATAATCACCGTATTTCCCGAACACCAAAGGGCAATCATGGCCAGGGAAGGGACAACCGTGGAGGGCCGGTCTAAAAACTGCATAACCGGAAGGTGAAAGGCACGCAAAACTCCATTTAACAATCCATAGGTAGGATTGTATATAAACATCCAGACGGCGCAAGTGGCAACCAGGGGAATAATAGAAGGGATATAAAAGATGGTTCGGAAAACGGAAATCCCTTTCACCTTGGTATTCAGCAGCATGGCAATTAAAAAATCAACGATTACAATCAATGGTACACTGAGAATGGTATACCAAAAGGTTACTCTTAAGGACTTCCAGGTCAGATCATCCTGCAACAGATTCAAATAATTCTCAATCCCCACAAATTTCATGGGATTGATAATGTCCCATTCCATGGTACTTAAAAACAGGCTGTAAAGCATGGGCCCCAAACTAAACACTAGAAATCCAATGATACCCGGCGCAATAAAAAAGTATCCCCATTTGGTTCTTTCCAGTTCCAGACGGCCCGCTTTTCTTTTTTTCACGATATCATGCCTCCTTTTGAATTAAAATAGCCACACAATACAGACATCCCCAGACGACTGTCCATACAGGTGGCTATTCTCTTTCCTTTTTAATTACTTTTCAGTGGAACCTCATTTCCATGGACTCTTACCAGGCCCCCTGGAAGTCCTTTTTGAGCTGTTCCTCTAAAGCTGTCAAGGCCTCCTCTGCTGTCTTCTCTCCAATCCAGACCTCATCCAGAGCCGGAATCAAATCCACATTCATTAGAATCGAGAAATTCTTGAGAGTCACATTCTCACCCTTGCGGGATGCACTTGCCAGGATGCCTCCAGAAGTCTCTGCCATCCCTGCATGGTAGGTTTCCTCCCACTCCTTGTAGGCTTCTGTACTTTCGTCCAGCGTATTCTTTGTGTTGGGCAGGGTGTTCAGGGGAACGCCGGATTCGCGGGCCGTCTTTACAGAATTATCAAAGTTGGCCATGTAAGCCAGAAACTCTGCCGCCTCCTTGGGATGCTGGGTCTTTGCCGACATGGAGAAGGCAGAGGACCATACCATATTGCTGGGCGCGGCCCCATTCTGAGTCGGAATCTGGGCAATGCCCACATCAAAGCTCTCTGCCTCAAAGTTTCCTAACAGGAAGTTTCCTCCGATAAACATGCCCAGCTGGCCATTCATCAGCATGGCGGATGCATCCGAAAAGGCGCTGTCCGTCATTCCCACTGTGGGTGCGCACTGATGTACGTTGCTCAAATCCGCAATATTCTGAATAGCAGAGATAGCCTCTGGGGAAGTAATGGTCAGATTTTCCCCTGCATCGTCGGCAATGGCAGCTCCAGATGCGTACAGCTCCGGCAGCCAGTAAATCCAGGTGCTTGCCATGGTAGTTCCAAACTGTGTACAGCTGTCATAGTCAAAGCCATCGTCGCTGGGAGATTTCCCATTCACATCCTTTGTCATCTTGATGGCAGCATCCAAATATTCCTCCCAGGTCCATGCCTTAGATCCGTCTGTGCTGGGCGGCGTGATACCAGCCTCTGCCATCATCTCTTTATTGTAGTACAGAACTACCGTGGTAGCTCCATAGTTAATGCCATACAGGGCATCATTGCTTTTATATAAGGCCGTGTCTACCCAGATCTCATCCGCGTTGATTCCCAGTTCGTTTAGATAAGGGTTCAAATCTGCGGAATGTCCGGATACTCCCCAGTCATTGACCAGATATTCATTGATAAAATATACATCCGGCATACTGTTTGCCGCAATAAGAGTATTAATCTTACTTAAATAATCACTCTCCGCAATATAGGTCGCTTCAATATGAATATTGGGATGCTCCTTTTCAAAAGATTCAATCAGTGCGTTACTCATAGCCTGCTCTGCATCCGCCCACCAGGTATAAAAGCTTAAGGTTACATTCTCTCCCTGGCTCTCCACTGACTGCTGGTCTTTTGTCTCCGCCGCAGGATTGTCTCTTGCCGGGGTTTCCGGTGTACTCTTCTGACATCCAGCCAAAAGGCCCACAGCCATAGTCAATGCCAACAACATACTTGTTATCTTTGCTTTTTTCATGCTTCTACTCCCTTCTGTTTCAATTTTACGGTCAACCAGTGATCTGATATATGAATTATAGCTTTAAAGCCCTCGTAGTTGTTAGCAATATTCAACTTTAAAACTAGCAAAATCCTGCTCTTTTCCGTTATTTTGACGTATCTCTGCGAAATTCACTAGGGGTTTTATTGTATTTTTTCCTAAATACCTTTGTAAAATAGTTACCATCACCATAGACCACCTTCTCTGCAATATCCGCAATAGGCAGCTCTGTGTACAACAAGAGCTCCACCGCTTTCTTCATCCTTACCTCCTCTAAATATCTTCCCAGAGATAAATTCTTTTTCTTTTTAAAATAGTGGGACAGGTAGCTGGGGGATAAATAAAACATGTCTGCCAACGCCTTGATATTCAATGTTTCCTGATAATTCCCATGGATATACCCGCAAATCTGTTGAATCAACTCCTCCCTCTCCTCTGAACCCGTGTCTTCCGGTTCCTTAGAGCTCTCCAGTGCTAACAGGGACTCTCTCTTCTTTAGCTCCTCCACAGCATTTTTCATCAGCTTTAAAAACTCTGAGGGCACAATGGGCTTTTTCAGGTAATCAAAGGCATCTGCCGTCAGAGCCCGGCGCATATTCTCATAATCGCTGTAGCCGCTTACAATAATAAATAAGGTCTGACTCTCCCCATGCCTTTTGCGGACGGTTTCTATAAAATCCAGACCGCTGCGCTGGGGCATATAAATATCCACAAAGAAAATATCCGGTTTATACTGTTCATACAGTTCCAAAGCCTCCCGTCCCGTAAACGCAAAGCCTTTAATCTCCAGGTCCATCTGCAGCTCATAAAGCCGTGCCTCCAGACTTTTCTGCACATAATATTCATCCTCAGCAATACATACCGTATACATGACTATTCCTCCATTTGCAAATGTATCTCAACCCTTGTTCCATGGCCGGGACTGGACTCTATGGAAAAATAGGATTCCTTTCCGTAATGGAGAAAAATCCTTCGAGCCGTATTCAGTACTCCGATATAGGGTTGAATATTCATTGCCTGGTCCTTTCTAAGCTGCCCAATCTTCCTTTGCAGCTCCAAAAGCAGCTCTGGCTCTATACCCTGTCCATTATCCATTACCACAATATGAATCTGCCCCTCAACCTGCCGCAGCCGAATCTCCACCTGATTATCTGTGACGTTCTGACGAAAGCCGTGTTTCAGGGTATTTTCTACCAGGGGCTGGCAAATAAATTTTGGGATTTCATAATCCAACAGCTTTTGATCTATTTCATAAAACACCTGCAGATCCCGGTATTTATATTCCAGAATGGCCAGATAATTCTTTAAATATTCCAGCTCCTCCCCAATAGTGGCCATATCATTCTCTTTCAAATCATATCGGTACATGGTTCCCAGCATCCCAATGAGTTCAATAGCCTTTGTATCTTCTTTGCATAGAATCATGCCATTTATGATCTCCAGCGTATTACATAAAAAATGTGGATTAATCCTTTGCTGCAGAATTTGGAATTCTGTCTGCTGACGGATCTTATACATGAGCCGGTTTTGATCAATCAGACGCTTAATATTCAGGGACATGTCGTTAAAGCCGTCAATCATGTCCCCAATTTCATCCTTATATCCATTCTGAATCACCACATTGTAATTTTCATTGCGAATTTCTCTCAGGGCCTGGGTACACAGAACAATGGGGATGGTCAAATAGTGAGAAAAGCTTAGAGACAACAGCATAAAAATCAGAATCACCGGAAAAATCAGTAAAAACACATAAAAATTATTATACACGCTATTCAACCAGGGAATGTTACTCTTTAAAATCCAAATGGTCCATGTTCCGTCCATTAGCTGGTCGTGATACACCATCACCTGATGGTTTCCGGAAATCTCCCCCGCCTGCATATCCTCCCAGATCCATTCGCTCCCCAAATCGTCTATGTTGGTATATACAATATTTCCCCTGGAATCTCGTATCAGAATCTGCTCCCCAGAGTCCATGATGTCCTCCAGCCAGGGAAATTTCTTGTAATCAATATTAATCACCAGAAACCCCATAGGTCGGAAATTGTAGATATTTCTCACCTGATAATAAATCGTTACAGACGCATCGTGTACATTTCTGGCAAACATATCATTTGGTCCATCCAACCGATACTTTCCCTTCTGCTGCAGCTGGGGATACCACTCCTGTTCTGGAATATAATAGCTTTGAGACATATAGTAACTGTTATTATTTTTTACATACTCTCCATCTGGCATCACAATCAGGCACTTTAAATCCTCATACATGGAAGAAAAGCTACTCAAAAATCCGGAGGCGCTACTACGGACATTGTACCGCTCTTTCTGAGAGGAAGAAGTGTTTTCATCCAAAAGCTGCTGCACCCAAACGCTGCTCATGACTGTATGGGCCGCCATGTCTATCCCCTTAAAATAGCTGTTTGCCCGAGAGTCAATCCGCTGATAGGTTTCTAAAAGAGCTTCTCTGGATATTTTCTGTTCCCGATAAGAAAAGGTGAAGGCAAAGAGGAAAAAGCACAACACAAACATTCCCAAAAAGCTACCTAAAATAAGCATCACAATTTTTTTGCTTAAATTGAATTTTCGAACCTCCTCCAGCAGGCTTTTAAGCATGTCTTTCTCTCCTTCCTGTATCATCTGGATAAATCTGTAGAATACGCCCTATTTTAATATTTTATAATCTTTTCTTGGATTCTAATTAGAATAATATAGTTTTATATAGGGATTTTTTGGCTTAATCATTATTAGGAAACAAAAAAAGCTGATTACTCAGCTCTTCTGTTACAAACATCATGTTATTTTCATTTCATAAAACTACCCTCAGCGGACAGGGGGATACACGCCCCTTGTCCGCTGAGGGTAAACCTTCCCTATGAAAAAAACTCTTTGGACAGCTCATCAATACACTTAGAAACCCAATCATACACACCCGGATAGGTACTCTCCGGCCCGCCCATGGTAGTGCTGGGGATAAAATATTTGGTACCGCAGCCCTCCACGATCTCCCGGGTATATTTCATGCAGTTCTCCGGCGTCCAG
>CATJIO010000146.1 GCA_949740725.1 uncultured Lachnospiraceae bacterium
AAGACGCTGAAGTTTATCGATAACGGTATCGGAATGACGGCGGACGAGGTGGAGGAATATATTAACCAGATTGCTTTCTCCGGGGCCCAGGCTTTCATGGAGAAATATAAGGACAAGGCGAATGAGGATCAGATCATCGGCCACTTTGGATTAGGATTTTATTCTGCGTTTATGGTGGCGGACAAGGTTTCTATTGATACGCTATCTTACCAGAAGGAGGCGGTTCCGGTTCACTGGGAGTCTGAGGGAGGCACTTCCTTTGAGATGGGAGAGGGGGAGAAGGAGAGCATCGGCACCCGGATTACCCTTTATCTCAATGAGGAGAGCACGGAATTTTCCAATGAATACCGGGCCAGAGAGGTGATTGAGAAGTATTGTTCCTTTATGCCAGTGCCAATTTTCCTGGAAAACAGCACTGAGGGGCCCCAGTATGAGACCATTGAAAAGGAAGAGCTGACCGAGAAAGACACCATAGTGGAGACCATTGTGGAGGAGGCCAAGACAGAGGAGAAGGAAAAAGAGGATGGATCCAAGGAAATTGTGGAGATTTCCCCGGCAAAGGAAAAATATAAAATTTTAAAGCGCCCGGTGGCATTAAATGATGTGAGCCCTCTGTGGAATAAG
Organism: uncultured Lachnospiraceae bacterium; assembly: GCA_949740725.1. Lineage (GTDB taxonomy): Bacteria > Bacillota > Clostridia > Lachnospirales > Lachnospiraceae > Caccovicinus. The sequence goes on from CATJIO010000146.1 coordinate 625, forward strand.
CATCCCAACGAGTGTACTGATGAGGAGTACAAGGAGTTTTATCGAAAGGTGTTTATGGATTTTAAGGAGCCGCTCTTCTGGATCCACCTAAACATGGATTATCCTTTTAATTTAAAAGGAATTTTATACTTCCCCAAGATTAATATGGAGTATGACAGTCTGGAGGGAACGATTAAGCTGTATAATAATCAGGTATTTATCGCAGACAACATTAAGGAAGTCATCCCCGAGTTCCTGATGCTGCTAAAGGGGGTAATTGACTGTCCGGATCTGCCGCTGAATGTATCCCGCTCCGCCCTGCAAAATGACGGTTTTGTAAAGAAGATTTCCGATTACATCACCAAGAAGGTGGCGGACAAGCTTTCCGGCATGTGCAAGACCGATAGGGAATCCTATGAGAAATATTGGGATGATATTAACCCTTTTATTAAGTTTGGCTGCATCAAGGATGAGAAATTCCAGGAAAAGATGAAGGATTATATCATCTTTAAGAATCTGGAAGGTAAATATCTGACCCTGCCAGAGTGCCTGGAAGAGAATAAAGAGAAGCACCCCAATAAGGTATTTTATGTAACTGATGAGAAGGAACAGAGCCAGTATATCAATATGTTTAAGAAAGAAGGCCTGGATGCGGTAATTCTGTCCCATAATATTGACAATCCATTTATCAGTCAGCTTGAGCAGAAGAACCAGGATCTGAAATTCCTCCGTATTGATTCGGATGTAAGTGAGATATTTAAGGAAGAGACTGCAGAGGAGAATGAGGAGCAGAATAAGTCTGATGATGAGGCCCTGGCCGCTGCCTTTAAGAAGGCCCTGAATCAGGACAAGCTGGAAGTGAAGGCGGAAAAGCTGAAGGATGCATCGGTAGCATCGATGATTACCGTTTCTGAGGAATCCAGAAGAATGCAGGAGATGATGAAGATGTACAATATGTACGGCATGGATCCCTCTGCATTTGGCGGCCACGGCGAGACGTTAATTCTGAATAAGAACCATCCTCTGGTGCAGTATGTGCTCAGTCATAAGGAAGGGGAAAATGTAGATAAAATCTGCGAGCAGCTGTATGACCTGGCGAAATTAAGCCATGGCAGCCTGACTCCGGAGAGAATGACCGGTTTTATTGCCCGCAGCAATGAGATTTTAATGATTTTAGCAGGAGAGTAAGTTTTCCAGAGGGAAATCAAAAACCGGATGGCCATATAGTGTCATCCGGTTTTGGCTTGTAGGAATCCTTAAGCTTGTCAACCCTTGTCCTCATTTAAATCATCTGCAATCGATCCTAAGCAGCTGGCTACAGTAGAGATTGTAACAGCGACAACAAAGAGAACGAGAAGAATAATAAAGCCGAAGAATGCAGCGAAAAATCCCATGCCCTTATCTCCTTTATCTTTTCTATCATTTTTCCTAATTATAGCATAGAAAAACCGGTATGAAAAGATTGAAAATGTAAAAAGATAATGTTATAATATGTAGTAATTAAAACCAGATGATATGGAAGTGATGGGAGGATATTATGACATACAAAATTATTGGGGACAGCTGCCTGGATCTGACAGAAAAGTTAAAGAAGGATTCCCATTATGAAATTATACCTTTAACGCTGCAGGTGGGACAAACCATGGTGATTGATGATGAGAATTTTAACCAAAAGGCGTTTATTCAGCTGATGAAGGAGTGCCCGGAGTGCCCGAAAACAGCCTGCCCTTCCCCGGAGCTTTTTAAACAGGCCTATGAGTGCCCGGAAGAGAACATTTTTGTGATTTGCCTGTCAGAGCATTTAAGCGGTTCGTACAATAGTGCGGTGGTGGGAAAGCAGCTTTACGAGGAGGAGCACGGGCCGAAGAATATCTGTGTGCTCAGTTCCCACTCTGCATCTGCGGGAGAGCTGAATTTGGCGATGTATATCCAGGATCTGTGCGAACAGGGAATCCCATTTGATGAGCTGTGCAGAAGAGCTACGGCTTACCGGGATGATATGAGAACCTGCTTTGTATTGGAGTCCCTGGATTATTTGCGCAAGAACGGACGACTTAGTGGGCTTCAGGCATTTTTTGCTACCACCCTGAATATTAAGCCGGTGATGTCCGCAGACGCGGGGGTAATCATTAAAGTGGATCAGGCCAGAGGAATCACGAAGGCTCTTCAAAGGATGTGCGATTATGCGGTCAATGTAGTGGGAGACACCAGTGAACGGGTACTTGTGATTGCCCACTGTAATTGTCCGGATCGGGCGCAGCTGGTGAAGAATGAGATGGAAAAGCGCGGCAGCTATAAAGACATTATAATCACCGAGACTGCTGGCGTGGCCACAGTGTATGCCAATGACGGCGGTATTGTGATTGCGTTGTAGGACGTTCTGAAGAAAGTAAGAATAAAGCACTCTCGGAGGATGAAAGAGGTGCCCATGAAAGGAAGAAGCAGAAAGAGGGGGGATGGCCGCTGGAAGCTCCCACTGATTCTCTGCCTGTTGGCAGCAGGAGCGGGGATCAGCCTGGCGGCGGGAAGGAGCGCGGCAGATGCCATTTCTGAACCATCCGAGCAGGATGAGGCGGAAATGGCTTTTTTCCGTGAGGAAAAAAACCAAATTTCCATCATCATCCGAAATGATGAAATTGAGGAGACGGTAGAAGGCGAGAGAGAGCAGTATGAGGAAGCAGGGCTTGAAGGGGAGGACGAGGGCATCTGTCTGGCGTTTGCCGGGGATGTGCTGCTATCGGATCATGTGCTAAATGCATATCAGTCAGGTGGTGGGATAGGAGGAGTCGTAGGAGGGAGCCTTTTGCAGGCAGCGAACGAAGCTGATCTTTTTATGGTGAACCAGGAATTTCCTTTTAGCAGCCGGGGCAATCCGGCGCCAGACAAGCAATTTACCTTCCGCCTTGCTCCGGAACGTGTTGCCATTTTAAAAGAGATGGGAATCGACCTGGTTACCTTGGCCAATAATCATGCCTTGGATTACGGCATCGACGCCTTATTGGATACCTGCGCCACGCTGGATGAGGCCGGGCTTCCCTATGTGGGGGCCGGGGAAAGCCTGGCTACGGCTAAGGCGCTGTATCAACAGAAGATAGGGGAGTGGACAGTAGGCTTCTTAGGCGCTACCCGGGTGATTCCGGTGGCGGAGTGGGCAGCCACGGCCGCAAGGCCCGGGATGCTGAGCACCTACGATCCACAGGTGCTTCTGGAAGAAATCCGGAAGGGGAAGGAAATCTGCGATTACCTGGTGGTATATGTCCACTGGGGAATCGAGCGTGAGGAATTTCCCAAGGATTACCAGCGTCAGCTTGGACACCAGCTCCTGGATGCTGGGGCGGATTTAGTGATTGGAAGCCATCCCCATGTGCTCCAGGGCATCGAATACTATGATGGTAAACCTATTGTCTACAGCTTAGGGAATTTTGTATTCGGTAGCAGCATCCCGAGGACAGTACTCCTGCGGGCGGATTGGGATGGAGAAGAGACCAGGTTGTCAGTAATACCCGCCACATCAAGCGCTGGGTACACAAGGGAAATGATCGAGGCTGAGGAGCGAGAAGCGCTGTACCGCTATCTGGAGGAGATTTCTTTTGATATCCAAATAAATGAGTTTGGGGAGATTTACTGGGATAAGATGGAAGAACAGTGATGGTTTTGCTTATCAGAACTGTTAGAAGAATAATATGAGAGAGGATCATGCAAACTATGGGTGTAAAAAATACCAATCCAGAGAAAAATCCAAAAAAGCCATTTCTGTATTACTACGGGATCGTGCTGCTGGTAGTGCTGTTATTAAACACTTTTCTTTTTCCATCCATGCTGGAGCGATCTGTCCGGCAGGTGGCCTACGATCAGTTCCTCCAATATGTGGATGAGGAAAAGGTAGAGCAAGTATATCAAAATGATACGGAAATCGTATTTACCTTAAAGGAAGGCGAAGAGCGGGAATGGGGTGTTACCGGGTATAAAACCGGACGCTGGCCGGATGCCGACCTGACAGATCGGCTGAGGGGCGCGGGGATATCCTTTACTCAGGAGATTCCCACTCAGGCATCCCCCCTTGCGACCATTGTGCTTCAGTGGATTATGCCTATTGTGTTGTTTGTGGTTATCGGGCAGGTGCTGGGGAGAATGATGCAGAAAAAGCTTGGAAGCATGGGAAATCCAGCCATGACTTTTGGGAAGTCCAATGCTAAGATTTACGCGGAGACGGAAACAGGGAAATCTTTTGGCGATGTGGCTGGACAGGAGGAGGCCAAAGAGGCATTGAAGGAAATTGTAGATTTTCTTCACAATCCGCAGAAGTATGCGGAAATCGGCGCTATTCTGCCAAAAGGCGCCCTTCTTGTAGGCCCTCCGGGAACTGGAAAAACCCTTCTTGCCAAGGCGGTGGCGGGAGAGGCCCATGTGCCCTTCTTTTCTATTTCCGGCTCAGAATTTGTGGAGATGTTTGTAGGGATGGGCGCGGCCAAGGTGAGGGATTTGTTTAAGCAGGCAAATGAAAAGGCGCCTTGCATTGTTTTTATCGATGAGATTGATACCATCGGAAAGAAGCGGGATGGCGGGGGCATCGGCGGGAATGACGAGCGGGAGCAGACGCTGAATCAGCTTCTGACGGAGATGGACGGTTTCGATGGACAGAAAGGTGTGGTGATTCTTGCGGCGACTAATCGTCCAGAATCTTTGGATCAGGCGCTGTTACGTCCTGGACGTTTTGACCGTCGGATTCCCGTAGAGCTGCCAGATCTAAAGGGCAGGGAAGCGATTTTAAAGGTCCATGGCAAGAATGTAAAACTAGAGGATAGCGTGGACTTTAATTCCATCGCCCGGGCCACCTCCGGCGCCAGTGGTGCTGAGCTGGCGAATATTGTGAATGAAGGAGCGCTGCGTGCAGTGCGCATGGGACGGAGCCGTGTGAATCAATCGGATCTGGAGGAAAGTGTAGAGGTAGTCATCGCCGGGTATCAGAGGAAGGATGCTTCGGTTTCAGAGAATGAGCGGCGGATCGTGGCCTATCATGAGGTGGGACATGCTCTGGTGGCTGCCTGTCAGAGCCATTCAGCACCGGTTCATAAGATCACCATCATTCCCCGTACCTCTGGCGCTATGGGATATACCATGCAGGTAGAGGCAGGGGAGCGTCATCTGATGAGCCGGGAGGAGGCGCTGAATAAGATTGCCACCTTTACCGGAGGACGAGCGGCAGAGGAATTTATGTTCCATTCCATTACCACAGGGGCATCTAATGATATTGAGCAGGCAACTAAGATGGCCAGGGCGATGGTTACCCGGTATGGGATGAGCGATCAGTTTGGAATGGTGGCCCTGGAAACGGTAAATAACCAATACCTGGGCGGAGATACCTCTATGGTATGCTCTCCGGAGACGGCTAAGCTGGTGGATGACCAAGTGATCGCCATTGTAAAGGAGCAGTATGAAAAGGCCATGGAGATCCTGAAGTCCCATGCATCCAAGCTGACGGAGATCTCCGAGTATCTGCTGGAGCGGGAGACCATTACTGGCGAGGAATTTATGGAGATACTGGAGCGGTAGACGTAGTTTGTCTCCAACATTTTGAGGTAAAGACAGAGGGAAACGTTTGTTCGAAAAAGTAGTTGAATCCAGGGAAAGGCTGTGCTATACTTAGGATGTTAATGTTGAAGCAGACGAGAAGACGCGCTGCAAATTTTCGATGGTTATGGATAACACGCCGCCTGCGTACAAGGTATGCAGGCGGCTGTGCTGTGAGGTGAAGGATGGGAAAACAGTATATTAAAATCCGGGGTGCGAATGAGCACAATTTAAAGAATATTACCGTAGATATTCCCAGGAATGAGCTGGTGGTGCTGACCGGACTTTCCGGCTCCGGCAAGTCGTCGCTGGCATTCGACACAATATACGCAGAGGGGCAAAGGCGCTATATGGAATCGCTGTCTTCCTATGCGCGCCAATTTTTAGGACAGATGGAAAAGCCGGACGTGGAGAGTATCGAGGGGTTGTCACCTGCTATCTCCATTGATCAAAAGTCAACCAACCGCAATCCCCGATCCACGGTAGGGACGGTTACGGAGATCTACGATTACATGCGACTTTTGTACGCCAGGGCGGGGATTCCCCACTGTCCCAAGTGCGGTAAGGAGATCCGAAAGCAGACCGTGGACCAGATGGTGGATCAGATTCTATCTATGCCGGAGAGGACGAAACTTCAGCTTTTGGCTCCAGTGGTGCGTGGGCGGAAGGGAGAGCATGTCAAAATTCTGGAGCAGGCCAGAAAGAGCGGCTATGTCCGGGTGCGGATTGACGGGAATTTGTATGAGCTGTCCGAGGAGATCAAGCTGGAGAAGAATATCAAACATAATATCGAGATTGTAGTGGATCGTCTGGTGGTGCGCCCGGGGATCGAGAAGCGTTTGACGGATTCTATCGAGACAGTGCTGGAGCTGGCCGGCGGACTTCTGCTGGTGGATGTATCCGGAGGAGCTACAGAGGGCAGGGGAGAGGAGGAAGGTCAAGTCTTGCGGTTTTCTCAGAGCTTTTCCTGCCCGGACTGCGGCATCAGCGTAGAGGAGGTGGAGCCCAGAAGCTTCTCGTTCAATAACCCCTTCGGCGCCTGCCCGGAATGCTTCGGTCTTGGCTATAAAATGGAATTTGACGAGAAACTGATGATTCCCGATCCTTCCCTAAGTATTCTCCAGGGAGCGATCGTTGTGATGGGATGGCAGTCCTGCGCGGATAAAGGCAGTTTTACCAGGGCGATTCTGGATGCTCTGGCGAGGGAGTATGGTTTCAGCCTGGATACCCCTTTTGAAGATTATCCGGAGCCAATTCATGATGTCCTCATGTATGGCACAGAGGGCAAGGAAATCAAAGTTTATTATAAAGGCCAGCGGGGAGAAGGGCGGTATGATGTGGCCTTTGAAGGGCTCATCGAGAATGTAAACCGCCGTTACCGGGAGACCTTCTCTGAGGCCTCTAAGGCAGAGTATGAGACCTATATGCGGATCACGCCCTGCCCGGTCTGCCATGGCCAAAGGCTGAAGAAGGAGTCCTTGGCAGTTACCCTGGGAGATAAGAATATTTACCAGGCGACAAATATGTCCATCATCAAATTCCGGGAGTTTATTGACCAGCTGAAATTGACACCGATGCAGGAGGCTATCGGGGGGCCGATCTTAAAGGAGATCCGCGCTAGGGCAAGTTTCCTGATTGATGTGGGTCTGGAGTATTTATCCTTGTCCCGGGGCACCGGTACATTATCTGGCGGGGAGGCTCAGCGGATCCGCTTGGCCACTCAGATCGGCTCCGGCCTGGTGGGGGTAGCCTACATCCTGGATGAGCCCAGCATCGGCCTCCATCAGCGGGATAATGACAAGTTGCTAAAGACGCTGCTCCATCTCCGGGACTTGGGGAACAGCGTGCTGGTAGTAGAGCATGATGAGGATACCATGCGCGCCGCGGACTATATTGTGGACATTGGACCCGGTGCGGGAGAGCACGGGGGACAGGTGGTGGCTGTGGGAACTGCAGAGGAGATTATGGCCTGCCAGGAATCTGTCACCGGAGCCTATTTAAGCGGCCGGATTCAGATTCCCGTGCCAAAGACAAGAAAGGAGCCCTCTGGCTGGCTGACAGTAAAAGGGGCGGCAGAGAATAACCTAAAAAACATAAAGGTGGAGCTTCCTCTTGGGGTGTTAACCTGTGTCACCGGTGTCTCTGGTTCTGGAAAAAGTTCCTTAGTCAATGAGATTCTCTACAAGGCCCTGTCTAGGAAGCTGAACCGAGCTAGGACTATTCCTGGGAAGTATACGCAGATCGACGGAATGGAGAAGCTGGACAAGGTGATCGCCATCGATCAATCTCCTATTGGCCGGACACCCAGATCCAATCCAGCTACCTACACCGGTGTGTTTGACTTAATTCGAGATCTGTTTGCATCCACCACCGATGCAAAGACCAGGGGCTATGCCAAAGGGCGCTTCAGCTTTAATGTCAAGGGCGGGCGATGTGAAGCATGCAGCGGAGACGGTATTATCAAGATCGAGATGCATTTTCTTCCGGATGTCTATGTTCCCTGCGAGGTGTGCGGCGGAAAGCGATATAACCGGGAAACCCTGGAAGTGAAGTATAAAGGGAAAAGCATTTATGATGTACTGGACATGACTGTGGAGGAAGCGGTAAAGTTCTTTGAGCATGTGCCTACCATAGCCAGAAAGATTCAGACATTGTATGATGTAGGACTTTCTTATGTAAAGTTAGGACAGCCATCCACCGAATTATCCGGCGGGGAAGCCCAGAGAATTAAGCTGGCCGCAGAGCTGAGCAAACGAAGTACGGGGAAAACCATCTATATTCTGGATGAACCCACCACCGGACTTCACTTTGCCGATGTGCACAAGCTCATTGAGATCCTTCACCGTCTGTCCGAGGGCGGGAATACGGTGGTAGTGATCGAGCATAATCTGGACGTTATTAAAACCGCAGACTATATTATCGACATGGGGCCAGAGGGCGGCGACCGAGGCGGAACCGTGATCGCTAAGGGGACTCCGGAGGAAGTGGCGGAAAATCCTTCCTCCTATACGGGGATGTATGTGAAGCGGTACCTATAATTGCTGATTACGGCCAGTTGCTATAGACGACAGTATCTGGCGGAGTGCTTTTGGTGAATAAAGCAAGCGGAGGCCGCCGAAAACTGGGGCAGCAGTTTGATGAATGATAGTTGAAGGAGAATGGGTTATGATTGGGGATATGGTGAAGGTTATTGTGGACCGGCCATTGGGCAGCTTTCATCCAGAGCATCCTGAGATATACTATCCAGTGAATTATGGATATGTGGAAGGGATAATTGCCGCAGATGGGGAAGAGCAGGATGTTTACATCCTGGGTGTTACTGAGCCAGTAAAGGAATTTACCGGGAGGATCATCGCAGTGATTCACCGGGAAGACGATGTAGAGGAGAAATGGGTTGCTGCCCCAGAGCATATGTCCTTTGGTAAAGACGAGATTATAGAACAGGTGAGATTTCAAGAACAGTATTTTCGATCAGAAGTTATTTTGTAATGGAGCTGGAACGATCCAGGACGGCTGTAGGCGCGGTCCTGGATCGCCTTGGCATCTAGCTTAGTTTTATATAATTCAATCTGCTTCTGGTTAACCATAAACCATTAACTGCCTAAGAGTTTCTTTTGAATCTGCTTAATTACCCCAGCCATCATATCAGAGATTCTTATTCCAATCGAACATTTTGACTTTACTTCTAAGGCATTATCAAAGCCTATATGTTGAGCTGCATTTAAAGTCTTACTGCTTTCCTAATCATTATCTATCATCAAAGAATTAGGTATAGGCACACATTTCTTCTACTACATTAGACACAGCCAATGCAGCCGCTTTTAGTATTTATAATAAATCAGCTCTCCTTCTTGTAGACATCCCTCAATCAGTTCACATGCCATTGAATAATCACATCTAAAAAACTCCCTATCCGCCCTAATACGATATTCCCCTAACACCTCATGCACAATTCTTTCTGCTTCTTTACTATCCTTTACCCGGAATACCTTTCGCGGTGAATATGGAAATACCACTCCCGTTGCTGAATTTATTTCTTGACACCGTTTTAAAACATTCCTTGTTGTCATTCCTATTTTGAGTAAGTCCTTTTCTTCTTTTCTGGACAAAATATAGATATATTCATCTGTATCATCTGAGTTTATATTAAATTCAAGAAAATTATTTGAATACGATATAAAGTTTGTTTTATGAATGTGCAATGTAATCTTTTTTGCCTCCTCCAATCTGCCATTTTTGATTGCAAATCTCAAAGCAGTTAACAACTTTACTATAGTTACAGATTCCTGATTATTTGGATAATCAAAGTACATATATACTGTAAACCAATCCCACTGATCCTGGCGTATAATTCGATTGAAAAGACCTTTCACTATGCTAATTTCAGTACAAATATCTATATTCTTTTTAATCAGCGGATTATCAATATAACTTAATAGGTATTTTAAAGCTGTCCTATTTTTATTAAGTGTATCTGGTCTAAATGGTGCTGCACCGAATCCCCACTTTTGCATTTCTCCCATCCCGCTCAACTCCTCAAAATATCTTATAATTACCAGCCATGATTTTTCAAGTTTCCGTATATTATCCACTAATCGATCAAAAGTTACAATCTTTGTATTTTTCATTTCATACATACTTTGGCTTCTAACTTCCAAAGCTGCAATATATTCTATATACAGGTATATCTATCCCTTGCTGTAAAAGGCTAACAATTTCTTAAAGAGTAATCGTTTTCAGCCTTGTATTTGGGTCAACCCTTTTCCTACACGTTCACTTATAAGCCGCTTCTGCCTCACATGCGTTTTTTCTTCTTCATTCAAAAAATAGTGCAATCTCTGTCTTGTATTTTCATGCCAATCGCTCCCGGCAATATATTTTATACTGGGTTTTAGTCTTTTTCTGTCATTCAGTATACCAGAAAAAGGCTGCCCCCACAAACCAAACCTACTCAAAAATTGTCGAAATCTGCCTGCGTTGCCAATTCCACATAAGCATCCGGACACCCATCATTCCGGCTCTACGCCTCCACATTTTCGAACAGTATACCCTGATTATTATCATTTTTGGGAGCCAAGGTTCTCACGCTTGAGGGCCACTGTAATCTACGGTGTTCTCACACTTGAGAGCCACCACTACATATAGTGGTTATGATAGGAGTGTTGATATGGCATATTAGCTTTCCTCAAACTGTATTTCATGAAGGAGATCTTATCTTTCAAATACAATTTAAGGAGGTTTTTTTAAGAGCAGCCAGCTCTTATTGTCATAAACAGTGAGGAAATCATCAGATGGGATCCGGAAAAAAGAGAAAAGGCCACCGTTACCGCGGCGAAATTCGAGCAAGAAGCCCAGTTTGACAAAGGGATTGAAGCCGGCCTTGCTTCCGCAGAAATATTCCAGGCCGGATATCTGGAACTGTGCGGCATAGTCTATTTCCTTGCCAGCCGGGGGCTGCCGGCGAAATTTCTTTAATACTTGCAAAATCCAGGTTCATAGTATATAATGAACGTAGAAAGAGCACCCACTCCAAAGCGGATGCTCCCGAATAGACTATCTACCTCTCAATGAGAGGCGCCTCTCCTGTGGACCAGACAGGAGGGGCATTAT
>CATJIO010000147.1 GCA_949740725.1 uncultured Lachnospiraceae bacterium
TATGGAGCTGACTGTTACTAATCGGCCGAGGGCTTAACCAGAAGGGTTAGGGAGAAGAGAGCGGATGTTGTTCAATATGTGGTTTTGAAGGTATGTGGGGAAAATTTAACATGGAAATGCGCGAGTGGCTCAGGGGTGGAGCACCACCTTGCCAAGGTGGGGGCCGCGGGTTCGAATCCCGTCTCGCGCTCGCTGAAAGCCCTGATTTTTCAGGGTTTTTTCTTATGTATGTTGCCTTTCGTGTTGCATAAGCTGTTCAAAGTATTCGTCGATCATGTTATCTCTCCTTTCTCTTGGCGCAGGGACGGTTTTGCATTTGACAAAATGTCTAAGATGACACATAATATACTTAACAGGACAGTCGGAAGATAGATTGAACCTATCCGTCCCGGCGAATTATAACGCTAAGTAAACCGCCTATTCTTTACCAGAGAGCAGGGCGGCTTACTTACGGTATTTTTGATGTAATTCAGGATTGCTACAATCAGCAATGCCACGGTCAAGATCACCATGAATTCCTCAAATGTACTCATAAGCACCACTCCTTCCCCAGAACTCGGAACGAAATGGCCGCACGCCCTCCCGGCTGCCCGGGTAAGCATATTGTATTGTCATGGTGCGTCTATATCTATATAAATCCGTCTGGTGCTGGTAACACTGGGCGGATTTGTTTTTGGTACAAAACTTCTTTCTGTCATTCAAATACATCTTATGTTACTGTTTATCTAGTTGCGAATACATCCTGATATCTCCCTTACTTATTCTATTTCAATAATAGCAATATCTCTTCCCTGCCCCTCCAGCCGGGATGGGGGGGTTATTCGGAACGGATTAATTCATTTAGCTTGTCCTTGTCCCAAAGCTTTTATTCATATCACTTAAATAAATTGCGTTATATAGTTTTCGTAATTTGTTTTTATATAGTTAGTATAAAATTCCGAATCAAATTTTTCTTCATATAAATCCAATATAGCATCTAATAAATCGTATTTTCCAAATTCTGTAGTTTTCATAAAACCTATCATCATACCCTATATCTCCTTTTTTCTTATTGGCTGCCCCAGATAATACCCCTGTATTGTTAATTTTTGTATATACTTTTGGCAATTCCCTTGTTGAACCATGGATGGCACGCTTATTTTCCATAATGTAGAGACTGCCGCCGGCCTGAAAAACGGCGCTATAAGCAAGTGGAATGACCCTAGCCCGACGGTTAAGAGCCTCAAGGCTGTTACTGATGTGCTTAAAGTTAGGATGGATAAGTTAATTTCATAAACCGATTACGTTGGCAAGCCAATCGAATTTTTCTTGGAATAGTGAGGATCACTTATTGACAGAATGGAGGCGACAAATGCCCAAATTAAAACCAACAGAAAAAGAGGAGCGTAACCGGATTACCCGGTCGGTCATCCGCGGAAACCAGGAACGATACGGGATAAACTTAACCATGAGCCAGAAAGGATCAGGCTCGATGAGCTGCAGGTTATGTCTGGGCTGTTAAAATTTACCCCAATCCAGGCGGCAAGCCTGGTCCTGGGAAGGGACTTAACAGCTCGGGAGATCAAAGATTTTATAGAAATAATAAAATGAGCCCCGGCAGCGGAAGGAACGCCCTAGGGCAAGGCAACAAACTACCGATATAGTTCTTTTTAATTTTCCATGGCTTTCTTAATGTAGATGCTATTCCCCTCTGAAAGATGCCTATGTCTCAGGCCTCTATATGGTTGGTTTTCTGGACATATAGGATATCCCCATTGCAGTATTCCGGCTCCATGGAATCGCTGCTCACGCAGATAAGGTAGTCGGCATTTTTATTCAGCTTGCTTTCCGGAAAGGACTTTGTCCCGGCGGCCATACTGGAAAACTCCAGGCTGGTTCCTGCAGCAGCGATTTTTCCCTGGCAGGCGAAATAACGGGAGGCGGTTTGAACTTGGGAGATAAGAAATTGTTAATATTGCTGAAAAAATACGAAGAAAATCGAAATCATATTGACATATAACCAAAAATCTGATATATTAAAAAACATCAAATATATTAAATGTGATGAAACACATTAGAGGGAGGCCAAATGAAGAAACGGTTAAGTTATCTGGTAAGTTTAGGATTGATTGTTTCCTTAGCTGGATGCGCAGGTGGAGGTGGAAGTACGGCGGAGACCACCTCGGCGCCGACTACGGTTGCAGAGACAACAGCAGCAGAGAGCAAGGCGGAAGAGCCGAAGAAAGAAGAACCCAAGGAAGAATCCTCGGGGGGGGGTAAATGACACTACAGATATGAGCCAGGTGCTGGACTCGATTGCGGATGATTTTGGCGCAGGACGGAAAGTAGGGCTGGCTCAAATGCACTATACGAATGCATTCCGTATCGCAGAGACAGACAGCGTACTGAAGGCATTTGAGAGTGTAGGGTTTGAGGTAGTCTGGAATGAGGCGAAAAATGATACCGCAACCCAAATTTCGAATGTAAATGATCTCCTGGCACAGGATATCGATTATTTGCTGCTGCCTCCGAAGGAGGAAGAGGGGCTGGTGCCTGCCCTGGAAGCAGCAAAGGCCGCAGGTGTTCCAGTAATTCTTCTGGATCGCTCGGCGAACGGAAACCCAGGAGAAGATTATGTGACCGCGATCCGCTCTAATGCAGAAGCGGAAGGTCAGTGGTGCGCAGAGTGGGTAATTGACAAGTACGGTTCAGATCCATGTAATGTGGTTGAAATTTTTGGCGCTCCCGGATCCACCACGGCCATGGACCGTTCCAAAGGCTTTATGGCTACCATTAAGGGGCATGATAATATCGTCCTTTTGGAATCTCAGGTAGGAAATAACATGCGTTCTGAGGCTCAGGTATGTATGGAAAACCTGATTCAGGCCTACGGTGATGAGATTGATGTGGTAGTAACACACTCTGATGAGATGACCTTCGGCGCCCTTCAGGCGATCGACGGTATGGGATTAGTACCTGGGGAAGATATTCAGGTGCTTTCCATCGGCGACGGAAGTTCTGCCATGCTTCAGGAAATTATCGACGGAAGAGTAGCTGCCTGTTCTGAATGCTCGCCGCTCCTTGGGCCCCAGGCTCTGGAGGTGGTAGCAGCCTTAGAGCAGGATATGGAGGTAGACGGCCTAATCTGGGCAAATGACCGGTTCTTTACCATCGATAATGCGGCAAGTGAGCTGGAGAATGCAGGTTGGTAAATCGCTGGCGGATCATAAGGTTTACAGCTATTAAGCGGGCACCGGCTGTATAGCTGTACAGGTATATGATATATGGGATAAGTGTGCGTTTTGCGAAAGCAACCGCACACTTATTTTTTATCCTATGGTTAGGAGGGAATTGCATTTGGAGAATCAGGTACTGCTGGAAATGAAACAGATTTCGAAAACATTCCCCGGCGTGAAGGCGTTAAAAAATGTCCATTTTAAGGTGCATAAGGGCGAGGTAATGGCCTTTATGGGTGAAAACGGCGCAGGGAAATCAACCTTGATTAAAATTATTACCGGTTATTATCGACGGGATCCGGGGGAGGGACAATTTCTCTTTGACGGAAAAGAGGTAAATCCGAGAAATACAGACGAGGCCCAGAAGTTGGGAATCAGTACTATATTTCAGGAACTGAACTTAAGCCCTTTCCTCAGCGTTGCCGAGAATATTTATATCGGAAATACACCGAAGAAACACGGCATGATTGACTGGGACACCATGAATCAAAATGCGAAAAAGGCGCTGCTGGATCTGGGCGTGGATATCGATGTGACAGCACAGCTAAGCCAGCAGAGCACAGCCATCCAGCAGATGGTTTCCATTGCCAGGGCGTTAGCCAGGAATACGAAACTTCTGATTATGGATGAAGCCACCTCATCCCTGGATACCGGAGAGGTAAAGGTGCTCTTCGATGTGGTAAAAACATTGAAGTCCAGAGGGATTGCCACCATATTTGTCACTCACAAGATGGACGAGATCTATCAGGTTTGCGACTCAGCTACGATTTTTAAGGACGGGGAATACGTAGACTGCCTTCCCTTAAGCCAGTTGCCTAAGCTAAAGCTGATCTCTCTGATGATTGGACGGGACGCCAGCGAATTGGTGAATAAACGAAAGGTTTACGACCCGGATAAGGGGAAGGCAGAGATTATTTGCCGGGTGGTAGGAGTACAGAAGGCTAATCATCGGTTAAATGGAATTAACCTGGAGATTCACAAGGGAGAGGTGCTGGGATTATCCGGATTGCTGGGATCCGGCAGGACGGAAACCGCTAAAGTTATTTTCGGAGATGATGTCCACTATGATGGCGAGGTGTACATGGGACAGACCGCCATCCGGTTTAAATGCCCGGCAGACGCGATGAAGAAGGGACTTGCCTTTTGCTCGGAGGACCGGAAGGCAGAGGGGATCTTCCCCTACATGTCGGTCCAGGATAATTTGACCATGACTATACTGTCAAAAATCAGCCGTTTTGGGATCCTGAATAAACGAGAACAGCAAAAAAGGACTTTAGAGTATATCCAGAAGATCGCCATCAAGACGCCGGGGCCATCGACAAAGATTAAAGATTTAAGCGGCGGGAACCAGCAAAAGGTAATCCTCTCCAGATGGCTGGCCACCCATCCAGATCTCATTATCTTGGATGAGCCCACCCGGGGCATTGATGTGGGAGCAAAGGGAGAGATCGAGGATCTCATTAAGCAGATCTCTGACAGTGGAATCAGCGTGCTTTATATCTCCTCAGAGCTGGATGAGCTGGTGCGAGAATGTGATCGGATCGTTATTCTGCATAATGGGAAAAATGTGGGCGAGCTGCGGAATGAAGAGATCAGCTCCGACGCGATTATGGGTGTGATTGCCCACGGAAGAATTGATACATAGATGGGAGGGAGGCCGAATTAATGGCAGAACATGTACAAAAGGAACCGTTGAGCTTCCGGGAAATTTTTATCCGCTATGGAGCGGTAATTGCACTGGCAGGGCTAATCCTCTTTAACGCCCTGATCACAAAGAATTTCCTGTCCTTAAATACCCTGTGGCTGGTGATCAAGCAGGCGACCCCGATTTTATTTATGACCGTTGGAATGACTTTTGTGATCAGCTCTGGCGGCATCGATATTTCTACTGGATCGATGATGGCATTCTGCGGAATTATCGTATCCCTGGGGATCACCAATGGAGGAAATTTTATATTTTGGTGTATTGTCGGATTGGTAGCCTGCGGGGCGATCGGTGTGTTTAATGGCTGGCTGATTGCCAGCGTAGGGGTACAACCAGTCATTTTGACTTTGGTAATGCAGATTGTAATGCGGGGGATCACGGTGTTGATGGCAAAATCTTCCGTCTTTGTCTTAGGTGGGTTTCCGGAAGTGAAAACCTTGGGGCTATACCGCTTTCCGGGGAGAGTTCCCATTCAGATTATCTTTTTCGTGCTCATTATTTTAGCTGGTGTGTTCGTGCTATGGAAGACACTTTTGGGGAAATACGTGGAGGCGGTGGGAAGCAATCCCAAGGCGGCTAGATTGACAGGGGTGCGCACAGTGGCAGTAATCATTGGGGTATATATGATTTCCGCTATATTGGCAGGCTCCTGCGGAATCTTGGAAATGTGCCGAAATGCAGCATTGGACCCTAATGAGCTGGGGAAGCTTTATGAGCTGGATGCTATCGCGGGAGTGGCAGTAGGGGGAACCAGCATGAAGGGCGGAAAGGCTAATGTAGTGGGATCCATTGCAGGGTGCTTAATTATGGTTTTAATTGGAACTACCGTGAATATGAACGGGATTCCCTTTGCCGCTTCTAATATCATCAAAGCGGGAATTATTATCTTCGCCCTGGCCATTCAGCGTGAGCGAAGCGTATAAAGGAGGGCGGATATGCGTAGGGAACGAGGTAAGACAGGGAAGACGGTTGGTCAGAGGATCAATGAGCATTCCTCCGTAATTGCCGTACTGCTGCTTTTAGCGCTGGGGACAGCAGCTTACGGAATGACATTTTTAAACTATAAGAAAAATCTGATCAATGTGCTGCACACAGCTTCCATGATGGGAATTATGGGACTGGGAGTGAATCTCTGCTTTTTGATCGGGGCTAGAGATTTATCCGTAGGTGCATTGGCGGCGCTGGTCAGTATGGTGACCGCCTGGCTGGCCCCTATGGGATACCTTCCGGCAATTTTGGGAGGGCTGGCAGTGGGAGCACTGTTTGGCGCATGTAATGGAGTCATTGTGGGGATGTTTAAGGTACAGCCCTTTATCGCTACCCTGGGGACCCAGCTTGCAGCCAGAGGATTTGCTTTGCTGATTAATAAAGAGCTGTCCATTTCCCTGGGAAACAGCGCACCTCAGCTAAAGTATATTGGAAATGGAAATCTCTTTGGCCTAATTCCCATCCCGGCCTTTATCTTCATCACCTTGATTATCCTTCTCAGCTGGATCTTGAAGTACCGGGATTTCGGGCGGGGGGTGTATGCAGTGGGCGGTGATGAAAACTCTGCGGAGATGATGGGGATCCATGTGATGCGGACAAAGATCATTGTGTTTACCATCAGTGGCCTTATGGCAGCGGCTAGCGGCATTGTCCTCTGCGGGCGATTAAGCGCAGGCCAGCCTACGGCTTGTGAAGGTTGGGAGATGACCATCATGGCGGCAGTAGTTTTGGGAGGAACCTCGGTGCGAGGCGGGATCGGCAGAATCCACGGAATCTTCTTAGGATGCCTCTTTGTCACCTTTATCACCAACCTAATTAACTTAAACGGGCATATTAGCGCATACTGGAAGGATATTATCACCGGGATAGTCTTGCTGATTGCCGTGCTAGCCCAGGTATACGGGGATCGGCAGAAGGAAAAGATCAAGCACGGCTGATGTAGCTGGGAAAGGTCTCTTTAATCCACTGGAAATCCTCGAACGTATGCTCCATGTGCCGGTCTGAGATAGACATCGCCAGATGGGCATTGCCTGTCTCCAGGGCGTCCACATACTGCTCATGCTCAGAGATTTTCAGGATAAATTCCTTTTTTGTGATGCTTAAGTAGCGGATGCGGTTAAAGTGGATAGACAGATTGGAGATGACATCGTTTACAAAATCCTTTTTGCAGATGCTGTAAATCGAGGCGTGAAATTTTATATCGCATTCCAGCAGCTTGGCCGGTTTGTAGGCCTGATAATAATACTTCTGAATCGCGATGTTTTCCCGAAGCGCGTCAATATCCTCTGGAGTAACATACTTGCAGGCCAGACGGGAAAGGTCACGCTCCATCACCGAGCGGAGATAGAGAAACTGGGAGACGATCTCCATATCAATATAGGCCACAAAGGTTCCGCTCCGCGGCTGGATGCTAACGATTTTTTTCTCTGACAAGTCCAGGAGCGCTTCCCGAATGGGTGTTCTGGAGATCCTTAACTGTTGACTGATTTCCGATTCATTCACCCGTTCCCCGGGCGTTAGATTCAGGCGGACGATATTGTAGGTAAGGACAGAGAGCACATATTGCTTTAAGGATTGGTGGCTGTCACGAGGAAAAATTTCTAACATATTTTATACCTTTCATAGGGTAGATACTTAGTTAATATATTACATACCAAGTTCTATCTTATAGTAAGTTAACAGGAAAGTCCATAAAAAGATAATAAGAAGTGAAAATTGGTCGTGAAAAGAATTGCTGTGAATGGCGAGGACAAAAACAGTAACCGAGTAAGCGGTCAAGGAAGGAGGAACCAGAAAGATGAGGGTAGGGTTAGCGGCAGATTTTTCTGCAATCCGTTTAAAGGATTTGGTGAAGGCATATCTGCTGGAACAGGGCTATGAGGTGATGGATCTGGGACAGAAGGAAGGGGAGGAGGATCTGATTTATCCGGAGGCGGCAAAGCGCCTGGCGGCAGTGATCCAGACTGGACAGGTAGAAAAGGGGCTGATTTTTTGCGGCACCGGAGGAGGGGTCAGCATTATGGCCAATAAATTCCAGGGGGTGTACTGCGTGGCCTCCGAGGGGATTTTTACCGCCTACAAAATGTCCCAGCTGAATGGCGCGAATGTACTGGCTATGGGAAAAAATGTGGTGGGAGAGATGGAGGCCTGTGAGATGGCGCAGCACTTTTTGACCACAGAATTTTGCCAGGATTTTACGCCGGAGCGGAAGGACTTTGTGTCTTCTTTACGGCAGAGAATGGTGGAGATTGAGGCGGAAAATTTTCGATAAAGAGCCAAAAGGCAGAGAATAGGAGAAGAGAATATGATTAATACAGCATCGATTATTAATATCCCTTTTTTACGCATGAAAGAGCAGTTGGATGAGCTGGTGGAGGGGGGGACCCGGTTTTTCCACATTGATTTAATGGATGGACATTATGTGCCGAATTTATGTATGCCTATTGAATTGATTAAGCAATTAAAGGAAGCCTACCCTCAGGTCACTATGGACGTACATATTATGGTGACCAATCCTAATGATTACATCGACAGGCTGAAGGATGCAGGGGCCGGCTATGTGTCTTTCCATACGGATCAGACGCCCTTTGTTCGCAGGACCATCGATCAGATCCACCGGGCGGGGATGAAAGCGGGGGTGGTGGTTAATCCCTCTCAGCGCATTGACCATATGGCGCCGTTTATCCGGTATGTGGATATGGTCACCCTGATGGCGGTGGAGCCTGGATTCTGCGGACAGTCTTTATTGGAGGGAAGCATGGAGCGCCTAAAGGAAATCGCCGATATGCGGGCGGAATATGGCTGCAGCTTCCTCCTGTCTGTAGATGGCGGAATTGACCATGACCGAAGTGTACTCTGCAAGGAGATAGGTGTGGATGTGATTGTAGGGACTGTTCACAATATCTTTAAGCAGCCAGATGGGATCAAGAATGCCTGTCTGCGGTTTGAGCAGGAGTTTGGAGGGGATAAGCCATGAGTACAGTAAGCAGATTGCTTCAGGATGTGAAGCTTCCCAGGATGATACGGATGGAACAAACCTTTTCCAGACCGATCATCGAGAAGGTGGAGGAAGAGGTAAAGAAAGAGATCCATAAGCCGGAGGTTTGGGATCGGATTCAGCCAGGGATGAAGATTGCGGTGGGAGTAGGAAGCCGGGGAATTGCAAATTATCGTCAGATTATCCGGACTCTGGTGGACGAGATCAAAGCTGCCGGGGCGCATCCCTTTCTCGTGGCGGCAATGGGAAGCCATGGAGGCGCCTCAGAGGAGGGGCAGAGGGAGATTCTAAAAGGCTATGGGATCACCCAGGAGACCATGGACTGTCCGTTGAAAATCGGGACGGCCACAAAGGTGATCGGCAAGACAGAGGAAGGGCTTCCGGTGCAGATTGACGCCTATGCGGCGGAGGCGGATGGAATTATCGTGGTGAACCGGTTTAAGGCCCACACCGCCTTTACTGGCCCTTATGAGTCGGGCTTGATGAAGATGTTGGCCATCGGTCTGGCAAAGCAGCCGGGGGCAGACTATTGTCATGACCGAGGTTTTGGCCATATGGCGGAGATGGTGCCTTTATTTGGGAAGGCCATCATCCGTTTTTCCTCTCTTCTCTTTGGGGTGGGGATCGTAGAAAATGCTTATGATGAAACATGTATCCTACAGGCGATCCCAGCAGAGAAGATCGAGGAAGAGGAACCGAAGCTGCTTCTCAAAGCAAAGGAAAATATGAGCCGGATCCTGATTCCTAGCACAGATGTGCTGGTGGTTCACGAGATTGGAAAAAATATCTCTGGCGATGGGATGGATCCTAATGTAAGCGGCACTTTTGCCACGCCCTATGCAAGCGGTGGCATAAAGGCCCAGCGGGTAGCGGTGCTAAATATCGCACAGGAATCCCATGGCAATACCATCGGCTGGGGAATGGCAGATGTGTCGACCAAGAAGGCTTTCCAACAGTTTGAACCGGAAAAAACCTATCCCAACAGCCTGACCTGCCGGGTGACCCAGGTAAGCAAGATCCCTATGATTTTTGCCAATGATCGAGAGTGTATCCAGGCGGGGATTAAAACCTGTTCTGATATTGACCGGAAGCAGGTTAAGATAGTCTATATTAAGAATACCCTTCATATGAAGGAAATCTGGCTTTCCGAAGCATTGATAGAGGAAGCGGCAAAGCTGGACCAGGCCCTGCTGGTGGGTGAGCCGGAAGAGCTGCGCTTCGATGAGGAGGGAAATCTGAAGGCAGAGGAGTACTTTTAACGCGGAAACACTGCCTCAGGGCTTTGCTCATCGCGGTAGCGCTTCCGATATTCTCCAGGTGTGCTTCCCTTTAGCTCACGGAAGGTTTTGACAAAGTAACTGGTATCCTGAAAGCCGCAATAGGCGCTGATCTTTGCGATTTTCCAATCAGTGGAGAGAAGCAGCTCAGCGGCTTTTTGGATGCGGTACCATTTCACGTATTGGACCGGCGGCATACCGATGGTAGAGCGGAAGCAGCGGAGACATTCGCTCTCACTGACTGAGGCGTTTGCCGCGATTTTTTTTGTGGTGATTTCCTCGGCATAGGCAGAATAGATATATTGGAGCATTAGCTTAATGCGGGCTTCATCACGGAGAGCCTTTTTCTTCGGTGATTCTGACGATATCTGAGACAGGTGACCGGAGAGCTGGATGATCAGCTGTGACAAGGCAGAGCGAATGCGGAATTCATATCCCTCCGAGGGATACATATAACTATGCCAGGCGGATTCGATGGCGTAGAGTCCGTCCAGATGCCAGGGTGCGGAGCGATCCAGAAGCACATATCGGGGAGCTTGGGTATTCGTTAGTGGAAAAAGGTAATTCTGCCAGAAGATGCTGTCTGTATTTCCGCCGATGAGTCTGGGATGGAAGACAATGGAGTGGATCCGGCACTCCTCCTCTTTTTCCGATGCCTTCCAGGCAGCATGGAGGATACCAGCATTAATGACTGCGCCCTCGCCCTCCTGGATCAGGTGCTTGCTGGCGCCGATGGTGATGGCAGCTGTGCCGTCGGTGACAAGGAAGGCTTCCATTTCCTGATGCCAGTGCCATGGTATGGACTCCCGGGTCAGATCATGGGGACAGCATTTCACGGGAAATAAAGGACTGTCCTGCCCATTTGGCGGGCAACCGGAGGAATCCCATTTGGCGGGCTGAGTATTTATGCTCCCTGCGGTGTATGTGTTCATGGGCCGGGTCATCATTTGACATTCCTTTCGCTCACAGGATTTGGTATACGAGTCTACAACAGTCGATGAAAGCTCCACAGCTTCCCCAGAAGGGGAAACCGCGGAGCTTTTTGCCGGATATCCAGCTATGTTCACAGCAGCATTAAATCAATATATACTTTAATATAAAGAGCACTGCCAGAACATACATAAGCACGCTGATTTTCTTTTCCTTGGCACGTCCGGAAGCCAGATTAATAATAACGTAAGAGATAATTCCCATGGCAATACCTTCTGAGATGCTATACATAAATGGCATGGCAATCAGGCAGATATAGCAGGGAAACGCTTCCGTGTAGTCATTGAAATCTACCTTCAGGATGGAGGTTAGCATCAAAAATCCTACCACGATCAGCGCGGGCGCTGTAGCGAAGGAAGGAATCGCCAGGAAAATCGGCGACAGGAACAGGGACAGACCGAAAAGGACAGCGGCCACCACAGCAGTGAGGCCGGTCCGTCCGCCTTCGGCTACGCCGGAGGCGCTCTCCACAAATGTAGTGGTGGTGGAGGGGCCGAATACTGCGCCTGCGGATGTGCCGATGGCGTCAGCTAAGAGAGCTCCGCGGATCTTAGGCAACTTGCCATCCTTATCCAGCATGTCTGCCTTGGAGGCAACTCCGATGAGTGTTCCCAGCGTGTCAAACATGTCAACAAATAAGAAGGCAAACATGATGGTGAGGAAATTCAGGGACAAGATGCCGCTGAAGTCCATCTTAAACAGTGTAGAGGACATGCTGGGCACGCCAAGGCCGGAGGAAAAATCCGGGAGGACGCTAAATATTCCCATCTCCGGATTGGGCTGATACAGCCCAGTCAGTTCACAGAGAATGCCCAGAGCCCAGGTGATTAAGATGCCCCAGAGAATATTTCCTTTGATGTTTTTTACCAGAAGCACAGCGGTAATCAGGATGCCGATCAGAGCCAGGAGAACGGTGATGCCTTCAGAGGTGAAGGTACCTGCCTTCAGGGAGCCTTTAAACGAATACACGGATACTAGGGTAGTGCTATCTATCACGATCTTTGCATTCTGCAGGCCAATGAAAGCGATAAAGAGACCGATACCTGCGGACACGGCGTGCTTTAAATTCATGGGGATGGCATTAAAGATAGCCTCCCGTACGTTGGTTAAGGATAATACGATAAAGATGAGGCCCTCCACAAAAACAGCGGCTAAAGCCATTTCCCAGCTATAGCCCATTTGCAACACAACGGTGTAGGCGAAATAGGCATTCAGTCCCATTCCGGGTGCCAGAACAAAGGGATAGTTGGCAAATGCAGCCATGAGAAGGGTAGCTAAAAGAGAGGCCAGCGCTGTGGCAGTAAATACAGCGCCACGATCCATTCCTGTTTCACTTAAAATATTTGGGTTTACCGCCAGGATATAAGCCATGGTCATAAATGTAGTAATTCCGGCGATAAGCTCTGTTTTCACATCGGTGTGGTGTTCCGACAAGTGAAAGGTTTTTTCCAGGAATCCTTGGTTTGTGTTCTTTCCCATACATTACCTCCTTAGTGTATGCAGGCTGCCATTCCCTACAGCCTGTTTGCAGGTTCAATATGTAACATATTTATTATAGCCTATATGGAAGAGAAAGGAAAGAACAAGCTAGGATAAATGTGAAAAAAAAGCAGTTTTTGCTATTTTTTTCTTAATTTGGCAAGTTTTATCCTGGCAGAAGGCACATTGGAGAGCAGCGTTAGATTCCCTCCAGAATCGTTCCGGATGGGCGGCGTATCCCAACTCCCACCGGATTAGAACCAGACAAGAGGTGAAAAACAGGCTCCAGCTGAAGAAATTCTGGATAAAGGCCATGGGGAGAAACATCATAAAATGCCCCCAATCGTAAATCCGACAGTTGACGCAGCATGTATTCTTCATGATGAAGGACTGAAAAGGACAGAAGAATAAAATGCAGAGATAATCGCAGAGGAAATAAAATACAGTGAGCATGAGAAGATCCGCCTGGCCCAGAATTCCCACCCAGAACAGGACGCCGAAGATGCCATTGACCAAAAGCCATGATATCATCACCTTCCAGGCCCGGATATTCTGCCCGTGGACGAACTGGTACAGCTCCAGAGGTGAATGATCTGGGATTTTCTGGAAAGTATTTTGCATTGACTTGCGGAGGGCCATGGTGAACCGGCGGCCGGGAAAGAGATGGCGCAACATCATCAGCATGAAGATGGCCCAAAGCAGATGAAGGGGGTGGACTCCATCACTGGTGGGATAGGTAAAAAAGAGGAAGAGGGTCTCCTTTCTGGTAAGATACACGGTCAATATAGTTAGGAAAATCAGAATTCGAAGAGCAAGCTTCCCCAAATATCGTTTCAGAATGTCAGTGAGTGTAATGTTTCCCAAAGGATTACTCCTTCCTTGTACTGTGACTGGTCTGCTGCCAGGCATAGGAAGACTTCCGGATGAATGAAAAGCAGCAGGGCACCTGGAGGAGGAGCATGGCGCTCCAACCTACGGCGCAGGCAATGGCAACACCGTATATGCCGATTTTAGGAACCAGCAGATAGACGAAGACTACTCGAAGAGAAGTCTGGATGAATGTCCCAAGGAGCGTGATTTTCATCTTCCCCATCCCTCGGAAAACCCCCTGGAAGCCATTGGTAAAGGCGGGGAAAAGATAAAAGAAGGCCATCATGCTTAAGTAACTGCAGCCTAAGGCTACCACCTCCTCGTTGCCTGGAGGCACAAAAAGCTGGAGAAAGGGACGTTTCACCAGCCAGGTAATGGCGCAGATGAGGATCCAGTAGAGAAATTCCAGGAAAAGCCCGGTGCGAACGCCCTTTCGAATCCGGGCAAACTGACCAGCGCCGCGGTTTTGCGCGGTAAAGGTGGTGATACTGGCAGCGATGCTTTGCTCTGGGAGGCAGGCGTAGTCGTCCATCCGGTTGGCAGCATTAAAACCAGCGATAGCGTCGATCCCCATTGTGTTGACACAGCCTTGGATCAATAGCTTTCCAATGGGCTGGCAAGCCTGCTGGAGAGCGGTAATGCTTCCATACTGAAGGGTTCGCCCAAGCAGCGGGAGATCGATGGTGAACTGGGCGGGCTTTAAAGACAGGAGGGGAACATTTCGGTACACATAAAAGATGCACAGGAGAGCGGAAACTGCCTCAGCCGCCACCGTGGTGAGAGCAGAGCAGAGAATGCCAAAATGAAAATACCCAATCAAGATCAGATCCAGCAGCCCATTTAATATAGAAGAAAAAGCTAAAAAGGCCAGAGGAGTCTTAGAATCTCCGATGCTTTTTAAGGATGCGGAAATAGCATTATAAAAGTAGGTAAAAGGAATTCCAAGAAAGATAATGCGCAGATACTGAGTGGAGATGGAGAGAATCTCCTCTGGAACATGGAGCCAAACCAGCAGGGGGCGGGAAAGGAAAAGTCCTAGAACCCCAGTAATGATAGAAAAGTACAGGCCAAAGACAGCTGTGGTGGCCATTTCCTTCTTTAATGAAGAAACATCCTGGGCGCCGAAACTTTCACTCATGATTACAGAGGAGCCGATGCAGATTCCGGATATCCCTAAAATGATGATATTCATCACCGGATTAGCATTCCCTACGGCGGCCAGCGCCTCCTTGCCAAGAAAGCGCCCTACGATAACAGAATCCACGGCATTATAGGTGAGCTGAAACAGATTTCCCAGAATTAGGGGAAGGGAATAGGAAATTAAGTGTCTGGGAATGTTTCCCTGGGTCATAGATACGGCCGCCATAATGATTCCTCCTGCTGCAGGGTTTTCTTACGACTTGTGCTGTAGACATTACTTGTAAGTATTTACAAGTATAGTACAGGATGAAAAAAAATACAATGAGAATTAAAGCTTAAGGAATTGATACTTGACAAAAGAAGGGATTCTGTGTAATCTAATCCGTAGCATTACCCTCAGTGAACAAGGAAATGTCCACTGAGGGTATCGTAAGGAGATAGAAGAACAGTGCGAGAGGAGAATGAGAGATGACAGAGGGAAAGATTACGGAAGCTATCCGCTATGTAGGGGTGGATGATACAACACTTGATTTATTTGAAAGTCAATATGTGATACCAGATGGTGTTTCTTACAACTCTTATGTTATATTGGATGATAAAATTGCGGTAATGGATACGGTTGACAGCCGGGCTTCTGTGGAGTGGATGGAAAATGTGGAGAATATCCTGGGGCAAAGGACGCCAGATTATCTGATTATTTCCCATATGGAACCGGATCACTCCGGAAGTATCCGGATTTTTGCAGAGAAATATCCCCAGATGAAGCTGGTGGGAAATGCGAAAACCTTTGGGATGATGGCTCAGTTTTTTCCGATGGATTTAGAAGACAGAACTATCGTGGTAAAGGAAGGGGAGGAGCTGAGCTTGGGCAGCCACACTCTCCAGTTCTTTATGGCCCCTATGGTTCACTGGCCCGAGGTGATGGTGACCTATGAGGCTTTGGAAAAGGTGCTTTTTTCCGCAGATGGCTTTGGCAAATTTGGAGCCCTGGAAAAAGAAGATGAGGATGGCTGGGCATGCGAGGCCAGACGCTATTATTTTAACATTGTGGGAAAATATGGCGCCCAGGTACAAGCCTTGCTGAAGAAGGCGGCCAGCCTGGATATTCAGGTGATCTGTCCCCTTCACGGTCCGGTATTGACTGAAAATCTGGAATACTACATCGGCCTTTACGATACCTGGAGCAGCTACCAGCCAGAGGCAAAGGGGGTAACGGTAGCCTATGCCTCCATCCACGGGAATACGGCTAAGGCGGCAAAAGCCATGGCCCAGATCCTGGAGGAGAAAGGGGCGGGGAAGGTAGAGATATTTGACCTGTCCCGGTCGGATATGGCAGAAGCGGTGGAATCGGCCTTCCAATATGACAAGCTGGTATTGGCGGCAGCTACTTATGACGGCGGTGTATTTCCGCCCATGGAGGATTTCCTCCATCATTTGAAGTCTAAGGCGTTTCAGAACCGGAAGGTAGCTCTGATAGAAAATGGAAGCTGGGGACCTCTGGCGGCAAAGGCTATGGGGGCTGTGCTGGATGGGATGAAGAATCTGACCATCTGTCAGCAGACCGTTACCATTAAATCCACGATGAAAGAGGAGGACGTTTCCCGTCTGGAGCTTTTGGCAGAGGAGCTGTTAGTATAGGAAGGGGAGACTTCCGTTGACAGAAAGGCGCACCGATGAAGTCTGATGACTATCGGTGCGTCTTCGATTATTTTCCTTTAATCCTGAAAGGTGCGGAGAAATAATTCTTCCGGCGTATATTGGATAATATCTGCTGGTTCGCATTTCAGGAGCCTACAAAGATAATCTAGGGTGCTGATATTAATATTTCGCCCCTGCTTCAGGCGATCCAAAGTTCCTTTGGAAAAGCCGTATTGGTTGATGAGATAATAGGTGGTGATATTCTTTTCTTTTAGGGTATTAAAGAATGGCTCATACGAAATCATTGGTAAAAAATAGGATTCCCCTTTCTGCTTGCAAGAAATTCGGCAATGCGAATATGTAAAGGATATCAGGTGATGCGGACGGTTAACAATCCCTATATCTCGGGCATAATGCAATAGAGATTTATAATCGCTACTTTTGGGGATATAACCGGGGGTTAAAAATTAAGAAATGGTCTGTTAGTACGCTGTGTAATGAATTTCCAAGAGCAGTCTTGTATTCTTGGGGGGATTGTACTATAATGGGAAAGATAAACCAAAAATCCAGGTTTATGGAGGAAAAAAGGACTTATGAAGAAGAGAAAATCCATATTTTGGGATATCGATGCAGGCCAGTTGAGCTTTTGGCTGTTGGTGATTTGGATTTTATTTATGTTTGGACATTCCATGACTCCTGGAGATCTGTCTTCCCGGGAGAGCAGTAAGGCCTTGAGCCTGCTTCTCTGGGTATTTCACAAGTTAGGGATGGAAGCAGAGTGGATAACAGAGCATATAGTAAGGAAAACGGCGCATTTTTGTGAATATGGTGTGTTCGGGATACTGCTCTCGATATATAAGAATAATCGCCCGAAACGCAGATATGGCCAGAGGGCCTGGCTGCCTGAGGAGATCTACTCCATTATGCTGACAGTGATTTTAGTGCCTTTTTGCGATGAGACGATTCAGCTTTTTGTCAGAGGCCGATCAGGACAAATTTCGGATGTGTGGCTGGATGTGGCGGGAAGTGCGGCAGGGGTTTTGCTCAGCCAGATGATTCTGCTCTTTTTGCGGAGGCAAAAGGAGATTCGGCAACACAGTGAGAAAAGGATCCGGCTGTGACAGGAGTAAAATATTAATTTTTAGGAAAACTAACCAGGAGGCCGAAAGGATAGGAGGCTGTGATGACCGATTTTTTAGTCAGGCGGTTTATTCCGGAGTATTTGAATACAGAAGATGAGACCGTACGGATGAGATACGGAATGCTGGCCGGTATGGTGGGAATTTTCTGCAACCTGCTTTTGTTTGTATCTAAGCTGGCGGTGGGGCTTTTGATCCACAGTATTTCTGTCATGGCAGACGGATTTAATAATTTATCCGACGCAGCATCCTCCATCATCGGCTTTGTGGGGATGAAGATGGCAGGGAAGCCGGCAGATGCGGATCATCCCTTTGGCCATGGGAGGATCGAATACATTGCCGCTTTTGTCGTGGCTTTTTTGGTGATAGAGGTGGGTTTTTCCCTGTTTAAAAGCTCTGTGGGAAAGATTTTTCATCCAGAGCAGATGAATTTCCAGGTAGTCTCTGTGGTAGTACTACTGTTATCCGTGTGCGTGAAGCTGTGGATGGGACTATTTAACCGTAAGCTGGGAAACCGTATCCATTCTTCGGTAATGTTGGCGGCATCTGCTGATTCGCTGGGGGATGTAGCGGCTACCTCGGCTACCATCGTTTCCCTCCTGGTATTTGCCTTTGGCGGATGGAATATTGATGGGATAGTAGGTCTGTGCGTTTCAGCAGTGGTAATGCTGGCAGGGGTGAATATCGCAAAGGATACCTTAGAGCCGCTGATAGGGGCGGCTATTGACCCGAAATTATATGAAAATATTACCAACTATGTGAAAGGCTTTGATGGGATTGTAGGCGTCCATGATTTGATTATACATAATTATGGGCCCTCAAGAAGTATGGCTTCTATCCATGCGGAAGTACCCAGTGAGGTGGATATCCGAATCTCCCATGAGATTATCGATCGGATCGAGAGAGAGGCCTTTGATCGATTCCATTTATCGCTGGTGATCCATATGGATCCCATAGAGACAAATAACCAAAGGCTTTTTATCTATCAGGATATGCTTCGGTCTGTGCTGGAGGAAGTGGACTCCCGGCTGGAGTTCCATGATCTCCGCATGGTAGATGGAAGTGACCGGATTAATTTGATTTTTGATTTGGTAATTCCCAGGGATTATCAGCGCAGTCAATATGAGCAGGTGAGAAATCAGGTGGAAGCCCGGGTATCAGAGCGGGATAAACACTGCTGCTGTATTATTACGATGGAGAACAGTTATTGTGCGGAACATTAATCGGAGATGCAAAGAGGAACAATTTTTTGTGTTTGATGCAATAAGTTGAAATGATTCTGCATTAACTTAGTAGGAAAGGAATTCCATAGCATGTTACTTTTGGATACCTTCAGCTTCCCAGAACCTTCCGGTGGGGAAACAGCGGTGGATGATACACTTCTGTTTAAGATCGGGGAGGGCGATCAGGAAGCATTCAGACAATTATATCAAAATACGGACAGAACGATATACAGTTTCATCTTATCAATTCTCAAGAATCCCCAGGATGCAGAAGAAGTGATGCAGGAGACTTACATGAAAGTGTGGACTTCCGCCGCTGGTTATCATGCCCAGGGCAAGCCTTTGGCCTGGATGTTTACCATAGCCAGAAATCTCTGCTATATGAAATTCCGGGAACAAAAGCATCAGTCCGATTTGGGGCTGGATGACTTAGATGGACAGGAGACCGGAGAATTTTGTCCGCAGATCGAAAATGCGGCGGATAAGATGGTATTAAAGGCTGCCCTGGAGCTATTAAAGGATGAGGAGCGGCAGATCGTATTATTGAAGAATTCTTCTGGATTAAAGCACCGGGAGATCGCCAGCGCACTGGGGATCCCTCTTGCCACCGTTTTGTCCAAATATAATCGTGCAATGAAGAAACTGGAACAGTATTTAAGAGAGGAGTGAGGTACGTGGAGCAAGGGAAAAAAGCAAATGCCTTTACCCGGCAGGAGATCGAGCAGCACCTGCAGTCTGCTCTGA
>CATJIO010000148.1 GCA_949740725.1 uncultured Lachnospiraceae bacterium
ACGATGTGGCTGTGAATGACAGCAACAGTGACAATTCAGTAAACGAAGGCAGCAACGATGTGGCTGTGAATGACAGCAACAGTGACAATTCAGTAAACGAAGGCAGCAACGATGTGGCTGTGAATGACAGCAATAGTGACAATTCAGTAAACGAAGGCAGCAACGATGTGGCTGTGAATGACAGCGACAATGATAAGCAGGACAGTACAAACAGCACTGGCGTAGAGGAAGGCAATGAGATAGAGGCAGACAGCAGCAATGTGCCTGCTGATGCGGAAAGTACAGATTTACCTGCCAGTCCAGATAGCGACGGTTCTGTTGATTCTGCCAACGTTCTATCCGAGAGCAATCATGATGTAACTATTCCTGGCGAGCCGGAAATCAATGTTGTAACCGTTGATTTACGCGCCGATGATAACCGTAATGACCTAACTGACGCCGATTCTTCTACGCCAGAGGATCCGGATGCTGAACAATCTGTTGATACAAGAGAATTTGATTTGACCACAGATACAGAGCGTCCGGAAGGGTCTGAATCGGTAGAGGAAGGGACTGGGACGGATAAAGACAAGGCAGAGGCTGATAAAACTGGTGAAGAATGGGGTAAGAACTGGGAAATTTTCTACGATGAGGATAGGGACGTATATAAAGTAACATTCAAAATCGATGAAAATGCCCAGGGAGATCAGACCATCGATTTGACCAAGGCGCTGGAGTTGCTGGGACAATACGCTCAGGCAGGTACAGAAAAATATGAGCAGATGAAGGCAGAGCTGGAGCCCAAGAAGCCAGTAAAGCCAGAGGATCCGATTATGCCAGAAGAGCCCGCCATGCCAGAGGCCCCCAGCGGACCGAAAATGGATATGTCAGAGCCGTCATTACCCCAGGAGCCAGGGCTGTCTGAGGAAATGTCAAAAGGCATGGATCAGGCCAACAAGGCCTTTGCAGAAATGGCAATTTCTGATCCAAAAGCAAGTGTAGTGGAAAACGCTCTTGCGAAGCTGGAGGCAGAGGGTGTTGACATCACTGATCCATATGTGAAAAACTATGCCGATTATATGGTACAGCAGGCAGACGCCAATCAGCTTGCTTCTGATTGGAACAGTTGGGTTCAGAGCGGTAAAGATCCCTACGGCTACATCAACTATTTTGGCGACCTGGACACAGCGGTTTATTATGGCCTGGGTATCAAGAATTACAAGATTGTTGACGGCAAAGTTGTGGTTAAGCCACCGGTGTTTACACCGGATAAAAACTCTCAGGAGTATCAGGATTATCTGACAGCGAAGGAAAAGTATAAGGCCGAAAAGGCAGCTTATGATAAAGCGTATGCGGAGTATCAGAAGAAGCTGGCCGAATATGAAAAATCGCTGGAGGATACGGAATCGGAAGCCTATAAAGAGTATCAGGCCTGGCGTGAGGCGTGCGAAAGTTTGAAGGCAGAGTATGATGCTAAGTGCGAGAAACTTCAGGCAGAATATGAGGCGAGGTTAGCCGAATATGAGGCCGGAACCGCTGAGTACAAAGCAGAGTTAAAGAAACTGCAGGACGCTCTTGACCGTCAGAGCAATGCCAATGTGTTGGAGCCTGGCGATGTAAAGAAGTTTGAGATTTATTTTACCAGTGATTCGAATCATACGTATAAGTACCAGAGTGGCAGTTTTACCCTGGCTACTGAAAGCATGCCTACCGTGGTAAAGGAGCTCAAGGAGCTTTGGGAGAATGATCCTGAGACCTATAAGGAGCGCTATCAGCTTCCTAATGGGAAATGGGTGATTGATCCGGAGAATTTAAATTATTCTGAGTTTACGGGCTTTGACGGACAGATTCTGCCCAATGATTATATTGATAAGGCAGATTACCATGTAACTCTGCGCTGTGAACCGATTCAGAATCTTCTGGTGAATGAACTGCAGATTGATTCGTGGGATGCATGGAACAGCCTGCCAGGATATGCTCAGAGAGAGGTTAGCAATTATCTGTCTGAGAAGTATGGCAAGGGCACGATGGCTGAGAACCTGAATGCTTATCTGCTGGATTACTATAATTCAAAGGATGGCACATCTTATGAAACCATCGACGAGCTGGTAAAAAATAATCCCGAGGCTAAGGCCGAGCTGACCAAGACCACCACATCCGGCAACAAATGGTTTACTCTCAATGGTGAGAAATTCGTTGTGGATGCCCATCTGCAGACAGAGAAATATGATACATTTTATAAGCAGCTGTTTTCGTTTGCTTTTGGCGATGAGGCGGATATAAACGAAATTCTGGGCGAGGGTAAGTTCAACGAAGCAACTAACCGTTGGGAATACGAAAATGATTCTTGGACCAATAACGGTTATCAGCAGGCGCTGTATTATTATATGGCACACAAGGAAATCTGGGAAACAACGGATCAGTACTTTGCACAGCTTCTGGATAAAGGGCTGTCGGCTGATCAGGCGACCTGGACCAGCTTGATGATGGCATTAAATATCGACGGCGAACTGACCGGCAATGACTGGCAGAATTCCAAATGGCCATGGTACAACTCCATTAAGCTGGAGCAGATGGACATCGACTTTACGCTTAACAAGAAAGACGGAGAAACTGGCGAGACAATCACCAGCTCTGAAACAGAATTTCAGATTTATTACATCGATAAGGTGAAACAGGAAAACGGGGAAACCGCTGACGTCAAAATGTATTGCACATATGACAAGGAAAGCAACAGTTATACCTTCGTTACCACAGAAAGTACAGTGTGGACCCAGAACGGCAAGCTGAATATTGATTATGCCATGATGAAGGACATCGTGTACTACCTGCAGGAAATGACGGCCCCGGAAGGCTATGAGCTGGATACCAACGTCTATATCGTTATGAGTGAAGAGGAATATAATCAGCTTTCTGAGAAGGATAAGGAGAAGCTGGAGCACTTTGACCAGTTCCTGGATTTGAAGAAATCAGAGGATGGGCTGAAGGTCTCCACAGATTTTATTAATGTTAAAATCGTTACTGCAGAACCGGATCCCGATCCAACGCCAGATCCTGATCCAACACCGGATCCCGATCCAACGCCAGATCCTGATCCAACACCAGATCCTGATCCAACACCAGATCCTGATCCAACACCGGATCCCGATCCAACACCAGATCCTGATCCAACACCGGATCCCGATCCAACACCAGATCCCCGCTCTCCCCACGGTGAAGAGATTCCCGACGAACCCACTCCATTATCTGGGACGGAAATTCCGGATGACGCGGTTCCGTTAGCGAATATTCCCGAAGGAACAGTGGAAATTTTTGGAGAAGAAGTACCTTTGACAAGCCTTCCCCGCACCGGGGATACCTCTCTTCCGTGGCATATGATGACCATTCTTTCTGGAATCGGCATTTTGCTTCTGATGATGAAGAGAAAAAATGAAGAAGCGTAAGCATTTTGCGGATGTGAAAAAGGCCGCCGGGAAACCGGTAGCCCAAAATAGGGGAGCCTGCGGCGCTGTTCGGTCGCAGGCTCCCTTGTTTGCTCAAAATTCCCAATGGGAGAAATCCTGCTTTGGATTGCCGGGTACAGCCCTGACAGATTTTTGTGAAAAACAGAAAAAAAGCTTTTTCTTTGTCCTATTTTATGGTATAATTTTCCTATGCGCCGGAGGGAGAGGATACCCTTTCCTATCTGGCGATTAAGGCCCTGGAGGCCAGAGAAAAGGAGGATATGATTATGAGGAAAAGATTGGCATTGCTTTTGGCTTGCTCCATGATGTTGGGGCTGACTGCCTGCGGCGGAGGCGGTGGAGAGACCACGGCAGCGCCCACCACAGCAGCCACAGAGGCACAGACCAAGGCTCCTGAGACCGATGCTGAGGCAGAGGGAGAAGGCGGGGAAGAGACCCCGGCAGAGGCAGCCGGCGGCATGGACGCGCTGATTGAGGCGGCGAAAGCAGAGGGAGAGCTGACGGTATACGGCTCCTGCGAGGAGGAGTATTTATCCGTGGCCTGCAAAAATTTCGAGGAGCTCTACGGAATTAAGACCAAATTCCAGCGGCTATCCACCTCAGAGGTTTATACCAAGATTTCCGAGGAGGCGGGGAAGCCTTCAGCGGATGTGTGGTTCGGCGGTACCACAGACCCCTATAATGAAGCAGTGGCCGACGGCCTTCTGATGGCATATGAGGCGGAAAACGCAACTAATTTAATCAGCGAGGATTACAAGGATCCCACCAACTGCTGGTACGGCATCTACAAGGGAATCCTTGGCTTTATGGTAAATACCGAGGAGCTGGAGCGTCTGGGACTGGAAGCGCCTAAGACATGGGATGATCTGACGAAGGAAGAGTACCAGGGACTGATTATGCTGTCTAATCCCAATACAGCAGGTACAGCAAAGCTTTTAATTAATACCATGATCCAGATGAAGGGCCACGACGAGGCTATGGAGTATTTCAAACTTCTGGATAAGAATATTAACCAGTATACCAAGTCCGGCTCCGGCCCTTCTAAGATGGTAGGCCCGGGCGAATGTGTGATCGGCATCGGATTCCTTCATGACGGCATCTATCAGATCCTCCAGGGCTATGATAATATCCAGCTTATCGTGCCGGAGGACGGGACCTCTTTCGAGGTGGGCGCTACCGCTATCTTTAATGGCTGTGCCCATCCAAATGCGGCAAAATTGTGGATTGAGTACGCTTTATCTCCGGACTGTGTGAACCATGCCAAGGAGGCTGGATCCTATCAGTTCTTAGTGATCAGCAATGGGGAGCAGCCAGAGGAAGCCACCCGGTTTGGCTTGGATATGAATAATACCATTGACTACGACTTTGAGGATGCTAAGGAAAACAGCGCTAAGTATGTGGAAGATTTCTTTGCAGCTTTAGGAAGCTCTGCAGACAGCGCGGATTCCAGCCGCTTTAAGACAGAGTAAAGCAGTGGAGTAACCATTTTACTGAAGAGAATGCTGCGTGATGAGGCTGCTGCCTGGCGCAGCATTTTCTTACCATATAAATTTCGAAGGGAAAGGGGGATTGATTATGGCCAACAAGCAAAGCGCGGCCCTGGAACGGAAGAAGTTTTTTTCCGATCCCATCTTAATCAGCATGATTGTCGTGCTCTTAGTATTTCTGGCGCTGTTTATCCTGTACCCGCTTCTCATGCTTTTGGTAGACAGCTTTTTAGAAGAGGGGCGCGTTACCCTGGCTGTTTTTCAACGGGTGTTGAGCTTGGAGCGGTTTCAGAATGCCTTTAAGAATACCCTGGTTTTAGGGGTGATTACCGGGCTAGCATCTACAGCCATCGGGCTTTTATTTGCCTATGTGGAGGTATATGTTAAGCTCAAGACAAAGATTTTAGAGAAACTCTTTGCAGTGGTGTCCATGCTGCCGGTGGTATCCCCGCCCTTTGTGCTGTCCTTGTCTATGATTATGCTCTTTGGGCGCAGCGGCATTATCACCCGTTCCCTGTTAAAGATCTACGATTCCAATGTTTATGGGCTAAAGGGTATTGCCATCGTACAGACCCTGACCTTTTTCCCAGTATGCTATCTGATGCTAAAGGGGTTGCTTAAAAATATTGACCCCTCTTTAGAGGAGGCCACCAGGGATATGGGGGCTACCCGCTGGAAAGTGTTTACCAGCGTCACCTTCCCCCTGCTGCTGCCAGGCCTGGGGAATGCATTTCTGGTGACCTTTATCGAGTCGGTGGCAGATTTTGCCAATCCTATGTTGATTGGAGGCTCATACGACACCTTAGCTACCACCATTTATCTTCAGGTTACAGGGGCCTATGATTCCACTGGCGCAGCGGCTATGTCGGTGGTGTTGCTGTCCCTGACGGTGATCCTGTTCTTGATTCAGAAGTATTACCTGGAGAAAAAGACAGCAGCTACCTTGACCGGAAAGGCTTCCAGACAGAGAATGCTTATTGAGGACAGGAGCGTAACCCTTCCCTTGACCGTATTCTGCGCCCTGGTGGCGGCTTTTGTGGTACTGATGTATGTGATGGTTCCCTTTGGCGCTCTCTTTACCCTGTGGGGCCGTGACTACAGCCTGTCCCTGAAATGGTTCCAGTACATGCTTCGAACCAGCGGGCTGAAGGCCTTTAAGGATTCTTTTGTGCTGTCTCTGATCGCGTCGCCCCTCACCGCCTTTTTGTCTATGGTCATTGCTTATCTGGTGGTGAAGAAACGGTTTAAGGGCAAGGGCTTTATCGAGTTTGTGTCAATGTTGGCTATGGCGGTTCCTGGCACGGTGTTGGGCATCGGTTATATCCGCGGCTATGCTAATGGCTTATTCCGCACTGGGGTGATGAGCGGACTCTATGGAACTGGCCTGATTTTAATTATCGTGTTTATCGTCCGCAGCCTTCCCACCGGGACCCGAAGCGGGATCTCGGCGCTCCGCCAGATCGACCGCTCCATCGAGGAATCGGCTTATGATATGGGAGCGAACTCGGCCCGGGTATTTATGACTGTCACCTTGCCTTTGATTAAGGATTCCTTTTTCAGCGGGCTGGTGACCGCCTTTGTGCGGAGTATTACGGCTATTTCCGCCATTATCCTTTTGGTGACGCCGGACTTCCTGCTGATTACCTGCCAGATCAATGAGCAGGCGGAGAAGGGGAATTATGGGGTGGCCTGTGCCTATGCCACAGTGCTGATCCTGATTACCTACGGCGCGGTGCTGGTGATGAATACGCTGATCCAGTTCTTTGGAGTCAGCCGGAAAATACAGGTGAAGGGGGAGGAGTAAAGAAATGGAAAAAGAGAAAAAGGGCGTCCGCCTGGAGCATATTTCAAAAATATACAAGGACCCCAAGACGGGGAAGGAGTTTTACGCCGTGCAGGATACCACCCTGGATATCGAGGCAGGGACGTTTGTCACCCTTTTAGGCCCCTCCGGCTGTGGGAAGACCACTACGCTGAGAATGATTGCCGGGTTCGAGAGCCCGGACGAGGGGGAGATCTACCTGGGAGGAGAGGCCATCAACAGCCTGACGCCCAATAAGCGGGATACAGCCATGGTATTTCAGAGCTATGCCCTCCTCCCTCATTATAATGTATTTGACAATGTGGCCTATGGATTGAAGATCCGTAAGCTGCCCAAGGAGGAGATCCGCCGTCGGGTGATGGATATTTTAGCGCTGGTGGAGATGGAGGGCATGGAAACCCGTATGACTAATCAGTTGTCCGGAGGCCAGCAGCAGAGAGTGGCCTTGGCCAGGGCGCTGGTGCTGGAGCCAGGGGTCCTCCTCTTCGATGAGCCTTTGAGCAATCTGGACGCCAAGCTTCGGGTATCTATGCGGACTGAGATCCGGAAAATCCAACAGAAGGTGGGAATAACCGCCATCTATGTGACGCACGATCAGTCGGAGGCCATGAGCATCTCGGACAAGATTATTATCATGAGCAAGGGGAAGGTGGAGCAGATCGGCACCCCAAGAGAGATTTATTACCATCCCAATTCCCAGTTTGTGGCAGACTTCATTGGGGAGGCTAATTTCCTAAGCGCGAAGGTGGTAGAGGCAGTGGGAGAGACGGCCCGGATCCAGGTGGCAGGCCAGGAGCTCACGGTAAATAATTTCAGCGGGAGAAGGGCAGGGGAGGAGGCCTCCCTGGTCATCCGCCCAGAGTCTGCCCTCCTGTCGGATCACGGATATCTGGAGGGAAGGGTGATGCTTTCCACCTTTATGGGCGCGTTTCAGTATTACCAGGTGTTGGTGGGAAACATGGAGATTCAAATTACTGACTATAATCCGGTGAACCGGAAGATTTATGAGGAGGGAGAGAAGACCTTTTTGGACTTTGATCCCAAGGGTGTGTATATTTTATAGCATGATACTGGGGCGCAGCAAAATCATCTTTTTTGATGACGTTGCTGCGCCCCGCTTTTTTCAGATATGGCTCATCTTTTTTCGATAAAAATCCCGAAGTCTTTTGCCTGGATATGTTGAACTAATTCACAAATTTTTCACACTTTTCCCCTTGAATTTTCCCATGCAAACTACTATAATAATTTTTATTTAGATAGCTAACTAACTATTAACTATCTGATTATTAAAGGCATGACAGAATGCCTGTTTTGGGCGCATAGCTGCTGTGAGGCAGTGAACAGCAAATCGGGGAGTACGCTCCCAGACAAAGGAGGGATTCCATGGGTAAAGGTCCGAAAGAGCCAGATACACCGGCCTGCCAGGCGACAAAGCTGCTTATCCAAGCTGGCCGGATGCAGAGAGCCTATGTGGAGAGCCAGGTCCGCCGGACTGGGGTTTATCGCAGCCAACACCAGATTTTGATGTACATTGCGGCGAATCCGGACGCATCACAGAAGGATATTGCCAGGATGCATCAGGTCTCCACGGCCACCATCGCCGTGACGTTAAAGAAGCTGGAAAAGGCCGGGTATATTCG
The DNA here is from genome assembly GCA_949740725.1 of uncultured Lachnospiraceae bacterium. Classification (GTDB taxonomy): domain Bacteria; phylum Bacillota; class Clostridia; order Lachnospirales; family Lachnospiraceae; genus Caccovicinus. Next base: position 8,393 of record CATJIO010000148.1, read on the forward strand.
CCGGGCGGCGGATACAGAGGATAATCGGTACAACCGGATGCAGGTGACCGAGAAGGGGGAAGAGGTGGTAAGACAGAGTTACCAGATCTTCCGGCAGATCGAGGAGAAAATGTTTTCCGGTTTTGAAGAAGAGGATTTCCGGCGATTCCAGGAGCTGATGCAGCGAATCTGCGGGAACCTTCAGACATAAACACCGGGCGGGCCTAAACCATGAGCAGTCCTGCAGGCAGGATAATTGCATGACAATGACGAGAAAGGAAGGAATCTGATTTGAAGCGATACAAAAAGTATATTCGCCCCTATCTGGGGGCCTTTATCCTGGGGCCGTTACTGATGATTACTGAGGTCCTGGGGGAGATCATGCTCCCCAAGATGATGTCCTTAATTATCAATCATGGCGTAGCCTCCGGGGATAATGGCTATATTCTTATGATGGGGGCTATGATGGTGGTCACTGCCATGGTGATGGCGGTGGGAGGGATCGGCGGCGCATATTTTAGCGCCAAGGCGTCCATCAGCTTTACCAGTGATCTCCGCCAGGATTTATTTGACAAGGTACAGAGGTTTTCCTTTAAAAATGTGGATGACTTTTCCACCGGTTCCCTGGTGACCCGGCTGACCAATGATATCCAGCAGATCCAAAATGTGGTGATGATGGGATTGCGGATGATGTTCAGGGCGCCAGGGCTGCTGATTGGTGCATTGATTATGGCATTTTTAATGAATGCCAAGCTGGCCTTGGTGATTTTGGTCGTGATTCCGCTGCTAACCCTGGCCATCGCGATCATTCTCCGCACAGCCTATCCTCGGTTTGAGGCCATGCAGAAGGCTATCGACCGGCTGAATAACGGCATCCAGGAGGCGTTGACCAATGTGCGTGTGATCAAATCCTTTGTCCGTGAGGAGCACGAGGAGGAGAAGTTTAAAGAGGCGAATACTGGTCTGAAAGATGCTGGCATGCGGGCCTTAAATGTGGTGATTACTACCATGCCAGTTATGATGCTGGCCATGAATGTGACCACTTTGGCGGTAGTCTGGTATGGGGGAAAGATCATCATCGCCGGGAATATGCCAGTGGGGGATTTGACTGCCTTTACCACTTACATTGTACAGATCTTGATGTCCCTGATGATGCTTTCCATGGTATTCTTGCAGAGCTCCAGAGCCATGGCCTGTGTCAAGCGGGTAGATGAGATCCTGGATGTTGCTATCGATTTAACGGATGAAGGGGCAAGATATCCGGAAAAACAAGTGGAGCAGGGGCAGGTGGAATTCCAGGATGTGTGTTATTCCTATGACGGAGGGAAGGACAGCCTGGTGCTGGAGCATCTTTCCTTTACTGCCAGGCCTGGAGAGACCATTGGCATAATCGGCGCAACGGGAAGCGGGAAGACCTCTCTGGTACAGCTGATTCCCAGGCTTTACGATGTCACCTCTGGCCGGGTGCTGGTGGATGGTATAGATGTGCGGGATTATTCCCTGGAGCATCTGCGGAATGGCGTGGGGATGGTGCTTCAGAAGAATGTGCTTTTTTCCGGAAGCATTGAGGAGAACCTGCGCTGGGGCGATGAGGAGGCCACCATGGAGGAGATCCGTGTAGCGGCGGACAGCGCCCAGGCTGACGGATTTGTTACAGCCTTCCCCAAGGGATATGAAAGCGAGATGGGCCAGGGGGGAGCAAATGTTTCCGGCGGACAGAAGCAGCGGCTCTGCATTGCCAGAGCCCTCCTGAAAAAGCCGAAAATCCTGATCCTGGATGACAGCACCAGCGCGGTGGACACGGCCACAGAGGCGAAGATCCGGGAATGCTTCCGCACCTCTTTAAAGGACACCACCAAGTTTATCATCGCCCAGCGGATCGGATCCGTGGAGGACGCGGATCAGATTATGGTGTTGGACGACGGCCGCATCACGGCCATGGGAACGCATGAGGAGCTTTTAGCAAGCTGCGAGGCATACCAGGAGATTTATTATTCCCAGAGAGAGCGGGAGAAGGAGGTGGGCGCCTGATGGACAGAGAAAAGAGAAGACAGAGCTTGATGCGCAGATATGGAAACCGGGCGGCCGCGCCGGGACGGGGAGGCCCTGGCAGCCCAGGGCCAGGGGGCCATGGCCCTGGCGGCAGAAGAGGACTTGGGGCTGGGCCTAAGCGGATGCCCAAGGATATGAAGCAGACCGTAAAGCGGCTGCTGGGCTATCTCAACGAGGATAAGGGGAAGATGATCCTGGCATTTTTCTGCGTGATTGTAAATACCATCTCCACCCTGACCGGTTCCTATCTGCTTAGGCCCATTATCAATACCTACATTGCCCCAATGGACGGAAGCCGGGGAGACGTATCTGGATTGGCAGGGGGTCTGACGGTGATGGCCCTGGTTTACCTGTTGGGGGTAATCACAAATTATTATCAGGCAAAGGTTATGCTGACTGTGGCTCAGAATGCCCTTCAGAAGCTTCGGGAAGATCTGTTTGTCAAGGTTCAGTCCCTTCCAGTCAGATACTTTGATACCAACAGTAACGGCGATATAATGAGCCGGTTTACCAATGATGTGGACACCATCGGAAATATGCTAAGCAGTACCTTAGTACAGCTGTTTTCCGGGGCGCTGAGCCTGGTGGGAACCTTCCTGCTGATGGTGTACACCAACATTTATCTGACGATCATCACCTTAGTGATGATTCCGCTGATGATGAAGGCTGGCGGCGCGGTGGCCAGGCGGAGCCAAAAATATTTTTCTGCCCAGCAATATTCCTTGGGGGCGTTGAATGGCTATATTGAGGAGACCATTACCGGGCAGAAGGTGGTGAAGGTATTCTGCCATGAGGAGGTGGCTAGAGAGGAATTTGGTATATTAAATAGTGAACTGAGGGAGAATCAGATCCGGGCCCAGTTTTTCGGCGGCATCATGGGGCCGGTGATGGGAAATTTAAGCCAGGTGAATTATGCTCTGACCGCTTGCATCGGCGGCCTCTTATGTGTGGTAAAGGGCTTTGACGTGGGCGGCCTGACCGTATTCTTAAATTTTTCCCGTCAATTTTCCCGGCCGATCAATGAGATCTCCATGCAGATCTCCAATGTATTTTCTGCCCTGGCTGGCGCGGAGCGGGTATTCCATGTGATGGACGAGGAGCCGGAGCCGGCGGATGAGAAGGACGCCATAGTGTTGGATCCCATGGAGGGGCATGTGGTCTTCGAGGATGTGACCTTTGGCTATGTGCCAGAGAAGACCATCTTAAAGCACATCAGCCTCTATGCCAAGCCGGGGCAGAAGATCGCCTTTGTGGGTTCCACGGGGGCAGGGAAGACCACCATCACCAACCTTCTTAACCGGTTTTACGATATCCAGTCCGGAAGGATCACCATTGATGGGGTGGAGATCCAAAAGTTGAACCGGGATAACCTGCGGAAGAATATTGCCATGGTCCTCCAGGATACCCATTTATTTACTGGGACAGTCCGGGAAAATATCCGCTACGGCCGGCTGGACGCCACAGATGAAGAGGTAATCCAGGCGGCGAAGACAGCCTCAGCCCATTCCTTTATCATGCGTTTGCCTCAGAGGTATGATACTATGCTGGAGGGAGACGGAGCGAACTTAAGCCAGGGCCAGAGGCAGCTGTTAAATATCGCCAGGGCGGCCATCTCTAAGGCGCCGATCTTGATACTGGACGAGGCTACCAGCTCCGTAGATACCCGTACGGAGAAACACATTGAACATGGTATGGATCGGCTGATGGCAAGCAGGACGACCTTCGTCATCGCCCACCGTTTATCTACTGTGCGCAATGCAAACGCCATTATGGTGCTGGAGAATGGAGAGATTATTGAGCGAGGAGATCATGACGATCTGGTGGCTCAGAGGGGGCGGTATTACCAGCTGTACACAGGTCTTTCTGAGCTGAATTAATTGTTTTTGCTAATAAATATTTATAAGTAAAACAAATAAGATTGCATTTATGTGGAAGAAAATTGAATAAAAATTTCACAAGCCCAAAGCCTTTGCGGGAAGAGGAAAAAAGTAAATAAATTGTAAAAAAATGTAAGGATAGGTTTAGGCAATTTTCAGAAAAATGTCTGAGGATTGTTTGGAAAACAATCACTGATGCATTTTGTATACAAAGAAACTGGGAGAATAGAAAAAAATCCGATGGAATCAAAAGATTGATTTTATCGGATTTTTTGTCGCTTATGTACAAATTATAATACAAAGGGAAAAAGAAGTTTGTCTTGTTTTGTCAAAAAAACAATCTGAGAATAATCAGGTTTTAAATTGTATATATTTTAACAAAAAACGAGAAAGTTTCCCTTCCTTTCCAGGGCAAAAAATGGACGAAATGGGATAAATCAATGTAAATCCATGGGGAAAATTGATTTGTATACAAGGCAATTCTATGCTATACTGTAAGGCATGACGGGATTGGTCAGTGGTGCTGTGCATATCCGATGTGGTCGGCAGATAGCGCCCTCAGGTCAGCAGTCCGGTCAAAATGAGAAAAATGTTTAAATAGAAAGAGGGTTTGGTTAGATGGGTTTGGCTACATTTAAAGGCGGCATACATCCGTATGAAGGAAAAGAGCTGTCAGAGAACAAGCCGGTTCAGGAACTGCTTCCAAAGGGCGAGCTGGTATTCCCGATGTCCCAGCATATCGGCGCGCCGGCAAGGCCTCTGGTGAAAAAGGGCGACCGCGTGTTAGTGGGCCAGATGATTGGCGAGGCAGGCGGTTTTATCTCTGCCAATGTGATCTGCTCTGTGTCCGGGACAGTCAAGGCAGTGGAGCCCAGGCTGGTGGTAAGCGGCCAGATGGTGATGAGCATCATCGTGGAGAACGACGGGCTGTATGAGACCATCCCCCATTTTGGGGAGGATCGGGACTACACAAAGCTTTCCAAGGAAGAGATTCGCAACATTGTAAAAGAGGCCGGCATCGTGGGCCTGGGCGGGGCAGGCTTCCCCACCCATGTGAAGCTGACGCCCAAGGATGAATCAAAGATCGATTACATCCTGGTAAATGGCGCGGAGTGTGAGCCCTATCTTACCTCCGACTACCGGATGATGTTAGAGGAGCCGGAGCGGATCGTAGGAGGCTTAAAGGTAATCCTGTCCTTATTTGACAATGCAAAGGGCGTCATCGGCATTGAGAATAATAAGCCGGAGGGCATTAAGAAGCTTCAGGAGCTGGTAAAGGATGAGCCCAGGATCGAGGTGAGGGAGCTCCTTACCAAGTATCCGCAGGGGGGTGAGCGTTCCTTAATCTATGCCATCACCGGAAGAAGCGTGAATTCCTCCATGCTTCCCGCGGACGCAGGCTGTATCGTGGATAATATCGACACGGTCATCGCCATCTATAATGCGGTGTGTAAGCAGACGCCTCTGATCCGCAAGATCATCACGGTAACCGGCGATGCCATCGCGGATCCCAGGAACTTCAGCGTAAAGCTGGGAACCAATTATCAGGAGCTTTTAGAGGCTGCAGGCGGCTTTAAGGAGGAACCGGAAAAGATCATTTCCGGCGGCCCCATGATGGGCATGGCTTTATTTTCCATGGATGTGCCGGTGGCCAAGACCTCTTCTGCGCTTACCTGCTTTACCAAGGATATGGTGGCGGCCAGCGAGCCTACCCCATGTATCCGGTGCGGCCGCTGCGTGGCGGCATGCCCCAGCCATATCGTACCGCCTATGATGATGAAGGCGGCCTTAAAGAATGACTGCGAAGGCTTCGAGAAGGTAAACGGTATGGAATGTATGGAGTGCGGCAGCTGTACCTATGTCTGTCCCGCAAAGCGTCCTCTTACCCAGGCCTTTAAGGATATGAGAAAACAGGTTGCAGCCAACCGCAGAAAAAAAGCGTAGGAGGGATTTGAACATGAGTCGATTATTAAACGTATCATCTTCCCCTCACGTTAGGGA
>CATJIO010000149.1 GCA_949740725.1 uncultured Lachnospiraceae bacterium
ACTTAGGGGTGCCGGTTCTCTCTATGCATGCGCCTTTTGAGCTTACATCCAAGCTGGATGTATATAATACATATAAAGCATTTCGGGCATTTAATAAATAGTTACGGCTCAGCCGGGCAAGAAGATGCGCCTGCGAATTGTAACAGGCAGCACTGTGAATTTTTGGGAAGGTCTTTCCTTTCGGGTAACTGTGTGATATACTACAGAAACCGGTAAGGGAAGACCTTCCCGGTAAAATGGATAAAGTTAGTGAGGAGAGTATTTAAAAATTATGAGAAAATCTAAAAGTTTGATCCTGTGCGGCGCGGCTGCCATGATGGTGCTTGCCGGCTGCTCTAACACCAATAATACTTCTGCAACGACGGCAGAAACTACTTCGGAAGCTGTGGGGGAGACGGAAACCACAGGTTCTGATACAACGGAGACTACTGCCTTGCCAGAAGAAGAGGTCCTGAAAGGAAGCGTACTTTTGGGAGAATATGTAGGAATCGAGTATACCCCTATGGACACCACGGTTACCGACGAGGATGTGGAAGCTACTATCCAAAATGTTTTAGCTATGAATGCTTCCTATGTGGAGGTGAACCGGGCGGCAGCTGACGGAGATATGGTGAACATTGACTATGAAGGAAAGAAGGATGGCGTCCCCTTTGACGGAGGAACCGCAGAAGGCAGTGACTTGCTGCTGGGCTCCGGCAGTTTTATTGACGGCTTTGAGGACGGCCTTATCGGGGCAAAAAAGGGAGACTCTGTGACCTTAAACTTAACCTTTCCGGAGAACTATCCCAGTGAAGATCTGGCTGGCCAGGAGGTGACCTTTGATGTTACGGTTAATGCCGTAAAGGAAGAGCAGGAAGCCGTATTAAATGATGATTTTGTAAAGGGCCTGGAGCTGGAGTCCGGCGCTTCTACTGTAGAAGCATACCGGAAAGGCATCCGCGACAGCCTGAAGGAGAATAACGAGAGCATTGCCAGAATGCAGATGGAAAATGACATATTAGAGGCAGTGATAGCAAATTGTGAATTCAGCGATATTGACGCCCGGATCGAGAAAGAGTACAGCGAGCAGTGGGAACAGCTGAACAATCAGGCCGCCATGTACGGCATGGATATGGAATTTTATGCCGCTATGAATGGGATGTCCAGTGTTGAGGAATTCCAGGAGGCATATAAAGAGCAGGTTGGCAACTCCATTAAGGTAGAGCTGGTAATGGACGCAATTGCCGAAAAAGAAAATTTAACGGTTTCGGAAGAGGATTACACAGCTTTAGCTGAAGAATTCGGAGTGGAAGATGTTAATGTTCTGGTTGAGAATTATGGCCAGGAGATGGTGGATCTGGCAGCTCTTCAGACAAAGGTAATGAACTTCTTAACCAGCAATGCAGTAGCAAAATAACCATAAGAGAAGACGGAGGATGTACCATGCGGCTCTTGAAAGACAGAATACGTAAAGATGGCGTAGTTCGTGAAGGAGGAGTTCTGAAGGTAGACAGCTTTTTAAATCACCAGATGGACATTGACATGTTTGTGGAGATTGGAAAGGAACTACGCAAACGCTTTGCCGGGGAAGAGATTAATAAGATTCTGACTATTGAGGCTTCCGGCATTGGAATTGCCTGCATTGTGGCCCAATATTTTCATGTGCCTGTAGTCTTTGCTAAAAAGACCAAGACAAAGAATATTGCCGGAGATGTGTATACCACACAGGCTGAGTCCTATACCCATGGAAGGATCTATGATATTATGGTATCCAAAGATTTTTTGGGGCCGGAGGACAAGGTTCTGCTGATTGACGATTTCCTGGCTAATGGAAAGGCTTTGGAAGGTCTGGCTCAACTGGTACAGGATGCAGGAGCAACCCTGGTAGGAGCCGGAGTAGTGGTGGAAAAAGGTTTTCAGAGAGGCGGGGACGCTATTCGGGCCAGGGGGATTCATCTGGAGTCTCTGGCAATTGTAGAGAGCATGGATGCGGCAACCGGAGAGATTGTTTTTCGGGAAGATTAAAGAAGGGGGTATTTGAATGAATTTGTCCTGGATTTCTGCCGGGACGGAGAGGAAATAACATGAGCAGGAAGGCATTATTTTTTGACATAGACGGTACATTGCTGGGCGAGTTTGACGGCCGGATTCCGGAAAGCGCCAAGGAGGCGCTGAAGGAAGCCCGCAGGCAGGGACATTTGGTATTTATTAATTCCGGCAGAGGATATATTCTGGTAAAGCCGGTTTTAGAGCAGGTAGAAACTGACGGAGCACTGTGCGGCTGCGGAACCTGCATTATGATAGACGGAAAGGCGGCGTATTCCTATCATGTCCCTTATGAGACAGGGATAAAGCTGCGTCAGGCCATAAAGGATTATAAAGTAGAGGCTGTTTTCGAGGGTGTAGAGGGCTGCTATTTTAACCAGGAGCCTTACCGGATTCCGGAAATGGAAGAACTGAGAGATTCTGTTAACAGGCAGATGGGAGGCGCTTTCCTTCCTTTGGAGGAGACCAGCTATGAATTTGATAAATTCTGCATATCGGCAGACCATATGAGTGACACGAAGGGATTTTTCCAATCCATAGAAACGGACTTTACCATTATTGACAGGGACGGTTTTTACGAATGTGTTCCAAAAGGCCACTCTAAAGCAACGGCGATTCAGTGGGTTCTGGATTATTATCAGATTCCGCTGAAAGATGCATATGTCTTTGGAGACAGTATGAACGACCTCCCGATGTTTGAATTTGCTGAAAATACAGTATTAATGGGAAAACATGACAAAGGCTTAGAGCCATACGCCACTTTTGTGACCAAGACGGTGGAAGAGGACGGAATTGCATGGGCAATGAAGGAACTGGGGATCATTTGACAGCATAAGAGGTTTGGATGAACAGAGACAAAAGAAAGTATTTAAGAGCAGCCCTGACCGTGCTGCTTTTGCTTTTGACATCAGTCAGTCTGGTGGCAGTCATAAGCAGGGCGGTAAGGGATAAAGACAGACAAGAGATTCGAAATGAAATAAATCAAAGCGTACCCTGCCAGGAAGAAACGGAGACAAACCAGGAGAAAACGGTAGGATCAGAAGAAAGCAGCGAAGACCAGACAAAA
>CATJIO010000150.1 GCA_949740725.1 uncultured Lachnospiraceae bacterium
AAGGTCTGGAACAACTACGGCATAAGCGCCTTTTTGTTCTTCATCAGGATAAAAACAAGCAGGATAAGTTAATTGCATAAGAACCTCCTTATATTATGGGTTAGTACCGGGCTTCTATAGCCCGGCCTGTTTGAAGATTTGTTTAACAATTTGTGGGGCAATGTCTCCAGGGTGATTCGGGATTGTGACTTTGCCAGGTTTTGATGGGTGGGTGTATTGACAGTGTGAGCCTTTTGCATTTTTATATTCCCACCCATCTGCTAAAATGATTTTTTCTACTTCCCGGAATCTCATGAGGTAACCTCCTTATGATTATATTATACGCATTATGCGCATAAAAGTCAAGGAGTTTTTATTGCAATTTATACTTGACATAATATCGTGCTACAATATATTAGCTGAAAAGATAAAAAGACAATTAGCATAATCAAGATAATCAGAACATCCTTCACATGAGGGGTGTTCTTTTTGTAGGAGCAGTTTATGAGCAGAAAGCGAAACATCCGCCGTACCAGAGCGGATACATTACAATCAAAGCAGGCGCCCGTCATGATGATGGACGCTTTTTCTAACCCAGCAGCGCGAATTGGCTACGGGACGCTGGATCTTTTGCAGGCCACAGAGTACCCCATGACCCGGCTGACCCAGAATTACCAGCTGCTGACCAGCCTTTACCGGGATAACTGGATTGTGCAGAACATTATCGCTACGATCCCAAATGACATGGTGCGCAAGTGGTATGAAATCAAGTCCAGTATTGACCCAGAGCAAATGAACCAAATGACACGCTTAGAGCGCCAGACCCAGATACGGAAAAAGATACTCCTTGGGATGTACTGGGGGAGGCTTTACGGCGGTGCTGCGGGAGTTATCCTGATTAAAGGGCAGAACGATTTAAGTCAGCCCCTGGATGTAGATGCGGTTATGCCTGGCAGCTTCTTAGGGATTCAACTCCTTGACCGGTGGAATGGTATTTATCCGGAAGCAGAACTGGTCCTGGATCCGGAAGAACCGAATTATGGCCTACCAGCATATTATACGATTCGAGACGATGAAGCTGGCCGGTTGGTAGCCAGGGTACATCATAGCCGGATTATTCGGTTTGTCGGTCGGGAGCTGCCCTGGATGGAACAGGTTACGGAGCTTTACTGGGGGGAGTCAGAACTGGAAGCAATCTATAATGAGGTGGTGCGTCGGGATAATGTGGCTGGTAATATCGCCGCCCTGACCTTCAGGGCAAATATCAACTACATGGAGACAGAAGGGCTTGACCAGCTTCTAGGCACGGCAAACACAGAGATGCAGCGCCGGTTTTATAACATGATGGCGGCACAGTCAGTAATGGAGAGTAATTTCGGCACCCGCATCATTAATAAGGGAGATGCTATTCATAACACGCAATACACCTTCACCGGCCTCTCCGATGTGTACGACCGGATCATGATGGACGTGGCGGGCGCTGCCCGGACACCGGTGACAAAGCTGTTTGGCCGTTCCCCAGCTGGGCTTAATGCCACCGGCGAGTCGGACATGCAGAATTATTACGATTACATTGACGGCCTCCGGGAAACAGAGTTGAGGAGCATTGTGGAGAGGCTGCTTCCTATCATGGCCCTGTCCGCCTGGGGGAATGTCCCAGACGACATGGATATTGACTTCCCGCCCATGTGGACGCCGGATGCAAAGGAGATCGCCGAAATTGCCGAGCGGAAGACCAATGCAGTTTTAGCGGTTTATCAAAATGACCTTATTGATTCGGCAACAGTACAGCAGGAGCTGCAGGCCATGTCGGATGAGACTGGAATGTACAGCAAGATATCCGATGAGAGCATTGAGGCCGGAAAAGGGCAGACCTATACCAGCAGCCATATGATGGCCGATCCTATGGCTGGTTTAGGCCTGCCAGAGGAATTAAACGGAGATGACGAAGGAGGCCTGGAGGATGGCGAAGCTAATCCGGCCGCCGGATAATACCGATGTTACCCGATTTTTGATTATGCTCTTCCTCCGAACCGAGCGGGAGCTAATCGCAGAGATTGAGCGTAAGCGGCAAAAAGGCCTGGTGGACTATGCTGAGGCAGCATCCCTGGAACGGGTGCAAGGGATATTGCAGAGGATGGTGGATGAATCCTGGGATTACGTCCCGGCCATGATTGAGACTATCTTCTACCACTCGGATAAACATGCTGCCGGGTACCGCAATGCCAGGGTGTTGACTGCCACACAGACAGCAGTAGCCCAGCAGCTGGGCAATAACCTGCTGGGGGAGCTGGTAGAAGCATCCGAAACTGCGTTTAAAAGTGTACGGACACTGTATACGATTGCCCGTCTGGAGGCGGATCCTTTCCGGGAGATGGTACTTAAGCAGGTGCTGGCCCAGGAGGCATCCGGGAGAGGATGGTCCATAACCAGTACACAGATGCTCCAAGATATGAAGAATCAAGGCATTACCGCTTTTGTAGATAAGGCGGGACACCATTGGAGCCTTAGGGCATACGGAAACATGGCGGTGCGGACAACTGCCAGACAGGCGGAAGTAGCGGCCATGTTGACTGCGGATGACTATGACTTGTGGCAGATTGTTAAGATGGGCAGCACCTGTCCGGTATGTGCCCCGCTGGAAGGCCGGGTGTACAGTAAAAGCGGGCAGAATCCGGAGTATCCGCCGTTAACCTTGGCCTATGGGAAAATTGATAAAGCCGGGCCGGATGATCTGACAAACACATATCTGAATATCCATCCAAACTGCCTTCACGCCTTAATCAAATATACGACAATAGGAAAGACGGATAAGCAGATCCAGAAGGACAAGGATTTTTCCAATCCGGAAAAGAATCCATTAAACCGGGACCCTCGGACAAAGAAGCAGATAAAGGCGTATCGGGAGAAAGAACGAAACCGGCAAAAACTAATTCAGGATAAAAAGCAGCACAGGAAATACCGGGCAGCGCTGGGCAAGGATGTGCCGAAAGACTTTGCAAGGTTCCAGGAGATAAAGTATAATAATCCTGAAAAGTTTGATTTTTTGAAGTTGGATTACCAGAGAAGGAATAAGCTGATCCGGCATCCAGAGCTAAGATTGCCAAATGCAGAAAAGGCTACAGCAGCAGACAGAAAATTCACGCATTATCTGTTCGGGGGAGACTTTCCGGACGGCTTGGCGAAGGGGAGGGCGTTCAGGACCCGTTTGGGATATGACGAAAATAATTGGAAGGAGCTAAGAAAGAAAATTCTTTCGTGTGCCCCGCTATATCCAGTGGTTGATAAGGGGAGTGCCGGGTATGGGAAACGGTACGAACAACAGATAGTTCTATATGGCAAAAATGGAAAACCTGCAAATGTCCTGGTAGCATGGAGCAGTGATACTGTTCCAGGAGAAATTAAAATGGTATCGGCTTATATAACAGAGGTGAAATAATGCTAAAAGTGAAAGAATTCGATCGGGTTCTGTTAAAAGATGGAAGAGAAGGTGATGTAATGGACGTGTCGTCAGACGGCATTCATCTTGTCATAGATATTGGAAGCTCATCAAAAGACTGGGAAACCCTATATGATAAAACGATTGATGACATTGAAAGAGTATTAAGCCCATAACGATAAGGAGGATGCTAGGATGGCAAAAGACGATTATTTTGTAATTACTTATCGGATATTGACATATCTGTATGAATGCTTTAAGCAAGGGGAAGCTCCTGACATCAGTCTGTTTGGGCCAGAAGCACTTGGGATTAACAATGGATATTGGGGAAATATTATGGAAAGCTTATCATCTGAGGGGTACATTAAAGGGATTGCTGTACTGCCTCGGATAGGGGGAGGGTTTGGGATTAAACTGTTGGAATTGAGGATTACGCAAAAAGGTATTGAATTCCTGCAGGATAATTCTAAAATGGCGAAAGCTAAAAATATGTTAAAATCATTTAAGGAAACAATCCCAGGACTATAGGCCAGCAGTAACAAAACTGCTGGTATTTTTATACCCATTTTTAGGGGAAGGAGAAAATCATGCTTGCCTATTATGGATACACCATAAGCCCGAACCAGCTCGAAACTGGGGAGGGCTTTTTAATCTGCCGCAACGTCCCCATAGCCCGTACTGGCCCCCAGGAATACCTTGGCCGAGAGATCGGGTTCACTGGACAGGATGCAGAAGCCGTGGTAGTCGTTTACCGCCCTCCAGAGGAAGTCTTTGCGGATGCAGCCCTTGCATCCTTTGAAGGCAAGCCGGCTACCAATAACCATCCGCCAGGATTAATCGGGCCGGATGATGTAGCTGCTTATGAAAAAGGACATGCGGCAAATATCCGGAAAGGAACCGGGGAGTGGGCAGATTATGTTCTGGCAGACCTCCACATCCATGACCGGGAATTAATTGACGCCATCCGAAACGGAAAGCGGGAGATATCCTGCGGATATGAGTGTGAGTATGTACAGAATGGGGACGGTACATACAGTCAGAAAAACATACGTGGGAATCATATAGCCGTCGTGGATCGGGGAAGAGCCGGGAAGCGGGCGGCTATTTTAGATTCAGATACAGGGAAAAAAGGACAGGCCGAAAGGCCGGAAAGAAAAGTAATGAAGAAGCAAGGATTTTTGTTTAAGCTCTTTGGGCAGGCGGTGAAAGATAAAAGTTCGGAGGAAATCGAGCAGCTGGCGATGGATGCTGCTGCTGCCCTGGATGAAGAATCTACCATTCCTGCAAAGGAGGAGAAAACGGAAACAGGAGAAAAGGAGCCGAAGAAGAAACTCGCTGAGGATGAATCCGCTATTGACGGGATCGTAGACAAAGTGATGACGAAGCTGGCGGTAAAAGAGGCGGAAAAAACGAAAAAGAAGGAAGAGGCAAAGGATACTCTCGATACGACCATTGAGCAGTTATCCGGGGATGGAGCAGCTGAGGAGGCCTCCAGGGTTATTCCGGCGGGAGTTGAGGATAAAAGCTGCGGGATGGATAAAGCTCTGGCTGTGGGAATCCTGAAAGCTATGCGGCCATCTGTTGCGGCGATTGGGGATGCAGTACAGCGCAAAGCTGTTGCGGATGCTCTGATTAACCTGGTCACTGCAAGGGATGAGAAAAATGATATTGCCGCTATCCTCCAAGCCAGCCAGAAAAATGCACAGATGGCGGCAGACAGAAAACAGGAGGTAATGGATCTGGATGCTATTCAGGCACTCTACGACAATTTAAATCCCCATAGGAGAAAGGAGAGACAGTAATGAAAGGACAAGTAATTGGAACCTCGATGCCTCATGGATATGCGGGGAGCTATTCCCGGCAGCCGGATATGGTGGTGGATACCGCGCCTCTGGCGGGAAACGAAAAGATTAAGTTTGGAGCACCGGTAGTGATGGGGGCAAATGGAGCGGCGGCACCCTGGGACGCATTCTCCACGGCGGAGAAATTCTGGGGCGTGGCGGTAAGAGAAGTAAAATCGGCGATGGATTTCCTAAACCAGAATGAGGGAGAATACCGGACCGGCGAGGCAGTACCGGTGCTGAAGCGGGGCTGTGTAAATGTAATCTGTCAATCCGGCACGCCGGTTCCCGGCGGGACGGTATATGTCCGGACGGCAGCCAATTCGGCCAAGCCCAAACTGGCAATCGGGGGATTTGAGGCGGCTGAGGATAAAAGCGATACTACCACGTACACCGTGGCATTGACCAATGCCCAGTGGAAGGGCACAGCGGACGCCAATGGCGTGGCGGAACTGCGGATTCTGACGATGATAAATGCATAAGGAGGCAGAAAAGATGGCATTTAAGCAAGTTGGCACTTTTGATTTAGGCAAAGCGGCAACCCATTCCGCACAGGGCGGTAATGGGGCTGTATTTAACATGGATGCGGCGGGCATCGCATCCGGCCAGGCGTTCCTTAATTCGGAGCTGGAAAAGCGGGATAATCTGGTGCGCACGCCCTTGACTAGCTTTACTTATACCCGGGATATTCCCATTCGGGTAGGCGGAGGCTGGTCGGAGTTTGTATCGGCTATGCAGGTAGGATACGGCATAGCCGGCGGCTCTGGCGATGGCTTAGTCCATTCCGGAGGGGCAAACGGCATCCCTATGGTACAGGCAGATTTCTCTAAAGGGTTATTCAAGGCCCACATGATCGCCGCTGGTACCCGGGTGATGTGGATTGACATGCAGCGGGGGAATATGACCGGAAGGAACATCGACAGCCTTCTACGGGATGGCCTGCGAATGACCTATGATAAGCACATGGAAGAAAATGCCTATGTAGGGTTTTCCCGTTACGATACCACTGGACTGGTGAACAATCCGGATGTGACGATAATGGATGCGGCTTCTAATGGTGCAACCACAAGCCCTTCTACCGTGTGGAAGGATAAAACGCCGGATCAGATTTTACAGGATGTCAATGAAATTATCCTTGCTGGATGGGCGCGAGCAGAGTATGACCTGGATGCAATACCGAACCATATCATCATGCCCTATGAGCAGTACAATTATGTTGCGACCACAAAGGTGACCGAGCTGGCAGAAAAGACGATCCTTACCTTTCTGTTGGAAAATAATGTAGCCAAGCATAATGGCTCAGACTTGTTTATTGGTGCGGCCAGATGGTGTAAAAGCGCAGGGGATGATGGCGCAGATCGGATGGTGGTGTACTGCAATAAGGAGCGGTATATTGCCATGGATGAGCTGGCTCCACTTACCAGGGCTATGACCAGCCCGAACACAGAGAATTTTTGCTATGACACGGCGTATGCCGGGAATGTATCTGAGGTGGAGGTTTTCTACGACCAGACCATCACCTACATGGATGGGATTTAAGGAGGAAGGATATGTTTATTGTATCAAAGCGGAACTATATGGTAAGGCGGGCCGATGGCTCACTTTATGAAATTAAGAAGGACTTTATCGGGGAAATACCGAAAGATGTGGCGGAAAGTAATCTGGTAAAGCGGGCTGTCCGCGGTGGTATGATTTCTGCACCAAAGGGGAAGAAGGATAAGCAGCTGGAGCAGGCCGACAAAGAGGCCGGAAAAAAGGCCGGGAAGAAGGATATCCGCCCTGACAGCCAAGAGAAAAGTTCAGAGGAATAGCGGGGTGATGTAATGTGGAGTGGATGGGGTACGAATTCGGCGGTCCCTTATTTCATGGCGGCAAAGGCTGCAGCATCTAACGTGCCATGGCTAGGGGAGTATGGGGAATATACGTCAGAGATGTTCCGTCAGGATTTCCCGCAATTTACGGAAATTAGTCAGCCGGAAGAGGACGGGGAAGCAAGGGCTGTCAGCCTTGTACCAGAGGCAATGCTCCAGATGTTTATCGCTCAGGCAAATGACAGTGTCCTTCCCTCCCGCTGGGGGAGCATGTGGAGGTATGCAGCGGGGCTTTATGTGGCCCATTTCTCCGCACTGTATTTAAAGACGTATGCTCCTTGCTCCAGAAGCATCGCCCAGGCTGCCGGAGGCGCCGACCAGATAGGAACGGTTAAGTCTGCCACTATGGGAGATACATCTATCAGCTATGACAACAGCGCGATTACTGCTGGAACAGAAAAGTGGGGGGCCTGGAATGCCACCCAGTACGGCTCTCAGCTGGTGACTATGGCGCGGATGGTGGGGATGGGAGGGATGTTTGTTCTATGATTTTTGAACATTCGCTTTTTCGAACCTGGTATACCGATACGGTGGATGTTTATCGTATTTCGCCAGTGTCTGATGGTGGGATGGACCGGCAGGAGCGGGTAAAAGTAAATCCCGCCCCGATCCCTTGCCGGGTTTATCATCTGGAAAAAGGTGGGCCGAGCATGACCAGTAATGCAGCTAGAGAGCGGTCGTTGGAAAAGATTGCTTGTGACTTATCTGCGGATATCCGGGCGGGGGATGAGCTGCTGGTAATCCGCGGGGGCAACCTTGGTCATAAAAATAAGCCAGAGCGCTATTTTGCTGGAAATCCAGTATCTTACTATGATCCGGTGGGCGGCACGCTTACCGGATTGCAGCATAAAGAGGTGGGGCTTTTGATGGACAACCTTATCGGGAGGTGATAGTGTGTCAAGCTTTGGAAGCCAGATGCGGAAGCGTCTGGAGGAGTTAAGGAAGGCCGGTCAAAAGGTGCCACAGATTATGGAAGAGGTGGCGGAGGGGGCTACTATTGAGGCGGTACGTATTGCCACAGAGAATACGCCGCCTAATGGCGGGGCGGCTATTGCCGGGACGAACATGCGCAGCGGGGAGATGGCGCAGCACTGGACAACGGACAGCCAGACCAATGCGGTTTACTCTGGAGGAAGCGTCAAGACATACTTAGCCAATAACGTGCAGTATGCATCCTATGTAAATGATGGCCATCGGGTAGATAAACATTTCGTCCCTGGACTGATAGCCAATGGAAGTTTGCTGGAGCAGGATCCAGATGGCGAAGGCGGCATTATGGTGGGCACGAAAACCACCTATGTGGAGGGAAAATATATGAAGCAAAAAGCCGTGGGTAAATACCGGTCCGTAGTACGGACAGAGCTGGACAAGCGGGTGTGGGAGGCTTTCCAATGATTTTCGCCATTGAACATATCGTAAATAGTTTAGCGGACGTGCTGAAGAAGAGATACCCCGATTATCGGGTATACGACAGTCCGCATCAGCAGGGGACGGAATTTCCCTGTTTTTTCATTTTTTTCATGCCATCCACCATAGAAGGTCAGATCGATAATCGTTTTATGCGTGACCTGGGTATTGATATTGTATTTGTCCAGCAGCGCAACATTGTCAATGGAAATGCGGAAATCCATGCAGTCGCGGGATATCTGGATGAGTCCCTGGAGCTGTTTGCCTATTCTGACGGGAGCGGGAATACTGTTCCTGTCAGAACCTTCGAACGGCGGTGGCAGAATGAGGATATGGAGCTGCATTATCAGTTTCATATCCGGCAGCGTGTAGCATTACCAAGGGAAACCGTGCTGATGCAGGAAATGGAGGAGAATAGCGCTTATGTCAAAGAAAGATAAAACGGCTGCAGTATCACAGCCGGCAGCAGAAAAGAAGTATCCGACAGAAAAGCTTTTAAAAAGCAAACAGTTATCCGGTTACCAGCCAGACTTCGTTAAAGTGATTTTGACGGAACCGGCATACTCCATATCCGGAGCAAAAGCGGCTTTGGATAAGGCATTGAAGGGAGGAGAGTAATTATGGCAGGAGGAACCTGGACCAGCCAAAATAAAGTACAGCCAGGGGTTTACATCAATACGAGGTCAAAGGGAAATTTAGCGGTCAGTATTGGTGAAAAAGGGACGGCGGCGATTGCCGAGCCCTTATCCTGGGGGCCGCCTGGCATTGTGCAGACCATTATTCCCGGAGAAGACTTACGCCCCTATATTGGCTACGATGTTACCCATGCCAAGGCGATGTTCCTTCGGGAAATGATGAAGGGCAGCGATACTACCGCCGGACCAATAAAAATCCTACTCTATCGTCCTGCCGGTACTGGAGGGGCAAAGGCGACCGTTACGGTCGGGGACATAACCGTTACTGCTCTGTATGATGGTGTGAGGGGGAATGATATTGCCATAATCGTCTCTGAGGATCCGGACATGGAAGGAACCTTTGACGTGTCTACCGTAATCGACGGAACCATTGTTGATAAACAGTCTGTGACAAATATTTCAGCCCTTGCGGCAAATTCCTGGGTAACCTTTTCCGGGACCGGGGATTTAATAGAGACGGTGGGCGCGCAATTAACCGAAGGTGCCGACCCTGTAATTGCCACCTCAGACTATGCGAATTTCCTGACGGCGATTGAGCCTTACCAGTTCGATATTTTGGTGTATGATGGGACGGACAGCGCTACCATGCAGGCAATGGCGGCATTTGTAAAACGAATTTCTGAAAATGTGGGGACAAAGTGCCAGGCAGTGATGGCAAATGCCCACACCAGTAACAGCGAATGGGTGATTTCCGTAAGTAACGGCGTTAAGCTGTCTGACGGAACGGTGCTGACCCCACAGCAGGCAGCCTGGTGGCTGGGCGGCGCGGAGGCGGGGGCCAGGTATAACCAGTCCCTTACCTATGCCCGCTATCCGGATGCGGTGGAAACTGTGCCAAGATTGACGGATAACCAGATTACCGAGGCGATCAAAGCAGGCAAGATTGTCTTTATTGACAATTTTAATACGGTAAAGGTCTGCACAGATATCAATACACTCACTTCTTTTACCGTGGATAAAGGCCAGGAATATTCCAAAAACCGGGTAATGCGTGTGCTAGACCAGATCTGCAATGATATTTATCGGCAGTTCAGCCTGTATTACATCGGCAAAACCGATAATAACGAGGCTGGGAGAAATCTTTTAAAAGGATGGATTGTTGGGTATCTAAACGAGATGCAGGCGAACGGTGGGGTGCAAAATTTTGTACCGGATGATGTGACGGTTGAGCCCGGAAATACGGTGGATGCGGTTCTGGTTACCATCGGGTTCCAGCCGGTAGACAGCATCGAAAAGATTTACATTAACGTTAATGTATCTGTAAATACAGAAGTCGAGTAGGAGGTGACAGCGCATGAGCTTTTTACTAGCAAATGACGGCCTGAACGGAAAGGCGGGCAGCGCCTTTATGGTCAAGGGCGGACGGAATATCGAGCTTTTTGGCTTGAAGAAGTTTGAGACCAATGCAGAGTTTGAGACAACTGATTTTCCGGTGGTAGGCGCTCTAGTTAACCAGACGAAGGTAAAGGGGATCAAGTATTCCGGGACGCTTACGATTTATTACGGTACACCGGAGTTTTTAAGCATTTTAACCGAGTTTAAGCGGACCCGGAGATTTCCGGAACTTAAGCTCCAGGTGATTAACGACGGGACCGGGACAACGGTGGGTAATCAGGTCATTGCCATCTACGGGGTGGTACTTACCAAAATCCCCATTGCTATATTAGATGATTCTGCGGATTATCTACAGGAAGAGATCCCATTCACGTTTACTGATTTTGAGCCGTTGGAGCAGTTTAAGGCACCGGCACAGTTAGGGGGAAATTAAGATGGGAAAATTAAGTGCATTTTTAAGGCCGTCACCGGCTGGAAAAACAAAGGAAGTATATTTGAAACGCTTTGTAGATGAGGCCGGCGAGGTAGTTCCTTTTGTGGTTAAGAGCATCCCGCCGGAAGAAAATGAAAAGATTCTCCGGAAATGCCGGGACATGAATGGGGCGGTAGATACGATTTCCCACTCTAATCAGATGATCGTAGCCTGTATGGCGGAGCCAGATCTGCAGGATGCTGAGCTGTGCGAATATTACGGGGTAATGGATCCGGCCATGGTCCCGGGGAGGATGTTTACCATCGGTGAGAAACAGCTCATCATGGACGCGATTTCGGAAATCAATGATCTGAAAGATGCAAAGACACTGCTGGATGAGGCAAAAAACTCCTAAAGGGGAAGGACTGGGAGACAGAGACGGCGTATTTCGCCTTTGTCTCTTTTGGAATCTTTCCCGCTGATTTCATGGAGCGCCCGGAACGGGAGAAATTGTTAATGCTGGCCATGATGGATGAGGCATCCAAAAGAATAGGGAGGAAGTAGTTGTGGGCGAGATTCGAGAGGAGTTAATCTTAAGCGACCGGTTCAGTGCAGGATTCTCCCAGTTTATCTCCTATGGAGAGCGGGCCGCGGGAACCATGGAGATGGTTGACCGCACAATCCGCATGGCAGGTACGGAATCTATCGCGGTTCTGCTGCACGGGATGGGACAGATTAACCAGAGTGTCAATGATGTGAATGACAGTATCCGCGAAATGGGGGATGCTTCCCGGTACGTGATGGTGCAGGGGCTGAATGAGATTAACCAAACGCTAAAACAGATTGGACAGTCAACCCAACAGGCGGCAGATAAGCAGGAAAATCATAAGAAAGAAATCGACAAGGCATCTACATCGGCAAACAAGCTGCTTTCCTATGCTGTCCGGATTGCATCTGCTTTTGGGGGCATTAAAATCGCCTCCGGGCTGATCAATTTGTCAGATACCATGACCCAGACTGGCGCCCGCTTAGGGATGGTGATTGACCAGCTGGATGGAGGTTTGGGAGATATCGCCGGGTTACAGGAATCCATTTACCAGTCTGCACAACGCTCCAGAGGGGCCTATTTGGATACTGCTGCTGCGGTATCCAAGATGGGGCTAATGGCCGGGGACGCCTTTGGCAGTTCAGGAGAAACCGTAGCTTTTATGGAGCAGATCAATAAACAGTTTAAAATCGCCGGTACGGAGGCCTCCGGGATCCAGGCTGCGATGCTCCAGCTGACTCAGGCCATGGGCTCCGGCGTGCTTCGTGGGGAGGAGTATAACAGCATCCTGGAGCAGGCACCGAACATTATCCAAACTATTGCCAATTACATGGACATGCCTATGGGAAAGCTAAAGGATATGGCCGCGGAGGGAAAGATTACTGCGGATGTCGTAAAGGCTGCTGTGTTTGCTGCGGCCGATGAGACCAATGCAAAATTTGAACGCCTCCCAATGACTTATGCCGATGCCTGGACCATGGTGAAAAATGCCGGGGTAAATGCGCTGGGGGAGGTATCAGACAAACTGAATAGCTTTTTAAACAGCAATGCGGGCAGTATGACAATTAACGGATTGATTAGCGGCTTCGAGGTCCTTTCCGATATGGCTTCCGGGGCGATTGACTTAATGGCTTCAGGAGCCGAGTGGGTGGTGGATAACTGGGATTATGTGTATCCAATTTTAATCGCTATAGGGGCGGCTTTTATGGTGGCTGGAATGGCTGGCGTAGCTTCCGGGCTGGCAGCGGTTGCATCCTGGAGTCCCATTACCTTGATTGCAATCGGCATTGGTATAGCAATCGGGGCCCTGGTTTTCGGCCTCTCTCAGGCGGGAATAGGCTTCGAGGAGATGGGAGTCATAGCCGGTGCTGTGATGGGTGGAATTTATACTATCATCTATACTGTAATTGCTACATCCTGGAATTTATTTGCTACATTCGCAGAATTTTTTGCAAATGTATTTAATGATCCGGTATCGGCAATCGCGAATTTATTTGCCAGCCTTTTAGACACTATCTTGTCTGTGGTGCAGACCGCGGCTAGTGCCATCGACGCGCTCTTAGGAAGCGATATCTCCGGAGCTGTTGCCGGTTTCCGCAATACGGTGAGCGATTTTGTAGAATCAAAGGTGGGCGCAAACCAGGTGAAAATCCAGCGCATGGAAGCGGCAGATTTTAGCGAGAACATAGCCAAAGGCGCTGACCTGGGAAAAGCCTTTGGGAAAAAGCTGGATAATCTGAACGTTAACTTAGGGGATTTTAATAAAGGATTTGGCAATGGCGGATGGAAAGGAATTAGAGGAGCAGGGAACCTTGGCTTAGGCGGTGGCGGAAACATCGGTAAAGTTGGCAGTGTGGGAAATGTAAAGAATGTAGAAGGGGAAATTAGCCTTGCAGATGAGGACTTAAAGCTTTACCGGGACCTGGCTGAGCGGAAGTATATGAACCAGATTGAATTGAAGACTTTAGCGCCCAACATCAACGTAACACTTCCGGCCGGCGCTTCCGGGAATCTTACAGCGGATGATGTGGCGGATAAGATTAAGATAATGCTGCTCCAGCAGATGAGCGCTAATACAGCGGTATCCCATGGATAATTGATAGATGAGGAGGGGCATAGATGGCAACACTGAAAAATAGCTGCTCTATATATCTGAAATTCGGGTCGCGGGCAAAACTTCCGGTTAACCCGGAAGAGCTGTCCATCCAGCGCCCGACGGATAATAAAACATATGACGTATTAGGTGTAGGCCAGATTGTAGTTCCGAAAAAGCCTGCTCTGAAAGTAATTTCCTGGGAAGGCTTTTTTCCGGGGGATCTGAGGGCGCCTTATGTGAACAGTGGGGCAAAAAATCCTAGGTATTATGTGAAGATGTTGGAAAAGGCCATGAAACGCAAACAGGTGGGCCGCCTGATTATTTCCAGATCTGGGCTTTTTGATACAAATATGCGATGTATCGTTTCTAGTTTTGAGACCAAGGATAAAGGCGGGGAGCCGGAGGATGTTTACTACTCTGTGGAATTCCAAGAGTATAAAGCGTATGCCCCAGAAACAGTTTCCGTAGTTACTTCGCCTGCAGCAGGCACGAGTACTGCAGATGTAGCAGTAGAAACGCCCAGGCCGGTAGAAACACCAATTTTGAGGGTGGGGGCAGCAGTGATTGTAAACGGGGATTATTGCTATGACAGCTTTGGCTCGAAACCTCACGGTACGGCAAATAACCTAAACACAACTGTTACTAGAATTGTCCAAAATCCATACCCCATCCATGTAGGGCATTATGGATGGGTGCAGGAAAGCCAGCTGCAGATTGTGGGGTGATGCGGTGAAAACAGTGCTAATGGTGCAGGTGGCCGGCGCTACTCCGGGAGGGGCTGTACAGACAACTGTATCCGATTACACAGATGTGGCAAAAGAGATAAAGATCACTACTAACCGGATGGACAGTCCGGGGAAAATGGCATTCACTTGTCTGGAAGATGGCCCTATCAGCATCCCAGAAGGAAGCTCTGTGGAGTTTACGGTGGATGGGATAAAGATGTTTAAAGGCCACGTATTCTTAGCGGAACGGAACCAGGATGGAGAAACCAACTATACTGCCTATGACCAGCTACGGTACTTAAAAGCCAATGCCAGCTATGTTTTCGAAAATATGTCCCTAGAGCAGATTATCCAACGGATTGCTGCTGATCTTGGGCTTACGGTAGGGGCCTTGGCAGCTACCGGTTATAGCTTTCCGTGCTTAATTAAAGAAAATGAAGAATGTTTGGACATTATCTTTGGAGCTTTATCCCAGACCATCATACAGACCGGTAAAATCTTTTTGTTTTACGATAATGCTGGGGCGCTGACGTTAACTGAGGCAAAGGATTTATTTACCCGGACCTTGTTTGGGGATGGCAGTCTGGTAACCAGCTATACCTACAAACGGGATATCGATTCGGAAACCTATAATCGGGTCAAGCTGGTGAAAAAGAATGAACAAACCGGGCGAACTGATGCGTATGTCTATGAGGATAGTGAAAGCATTAAAAAATGGGGTATCTTGCAGTATTATGATGAGGTGGATGAAAACCTGAATGAAGCACAGATTGACCAGATGTGCGCTCTATATTTGATGTACTATAACCGGGTTCTCCAGACTTTGACTTTGGAGGCCATGGGAGTGCCGGAAATCCGCGCAGGAAGCATTGTACCAATACGGATTGGCAATGTTACAGAGCTATCCACGTCGAGGCTTCTCCTGGCTGAGAAAGTTACCCACAATTTTGAGGGAGATGCCCATACTATGAAAATCGAGGTTAAATCATTCCAACAGCTGGGGGGTGTAAGCATTGCCTGAGTTAGTAGGAGTAATCCAGCAGATCGTCCAGAATACGATTGAGGCCATGAAGTTAACGGATAAGGCAACGGGGACAGTTCTCTCTGTTGCGCCAATGTCCGTACAGACGGATGTTTCCATGCAGAACATACCAGCGGCTGCATTGCTAGTAACGGATGGGGTACGGGGGCGCTTGGCAGCAGGAGACCGAGTTTTAATGCTACGGGTGCAAGCTGGCAATCAGTATATTATTTTATCGAAAATCGAGTAGGAGGTGCGGCCATGGCAACACTGCCAGAAGGGGTGGGGCTAAATGTATCTTTAGATTATGTAGAGAAGCCGACCAATACCTTCATCATTGATTGGTCTGCCAGACAGATATCCGGGATGGATTCCGGGCTTGTGGCAATGCGCCAGGCAGTAGAGATCATCCTGCAAAATGAGCGGTTCCAGTGGCAGATTTACTCTTCTAATTTTGGCAGCGAGCTGGAGGATTTGATAGGGGAAGAATACGATTATATTGTTAGCGAGCTTCCACGACGAATTGAAGAGGCGTTGTCTGTAGATAAGCGGATTTTGTCTGTGGAAAATTTTGTGTTTTCTGAGCCGGAGAGAGAAAATATGTCCTGCCAATTTGAAGTCGTTACCGTATTTGGAACATTGAACAAGGAGGTGATATGGTGATTGATTTTGGCGGCTATACAGCCAAAGTGATTGAAAAGGATATGCTGAGGCAAGTGCCAGAGGATATCGACACACGGGAGGGCAGCATAATACAGACTGCCGTCGGTCCGGTAGCTTGGTATCTGGAGGGGCTTTACCTGGAGCTTGCCCATTTACAGGCGAATGCCTATGCAGATACGGCAGTGGGGAAAGCCTTGAATTTGATTGTCCAGCAGCGGGGGCTTACCCGGAATCCGGCAACGCCGGCGATCCGAAAAGGAAGCTTTAATGTTCCCATCCCTTCTGGAGCTCAATTTAAAACCATTAATGGTGCCAATTCGGTTATTTTTGTTTCCGGTGAGTTGTTGTTTTCTACCGAAAATTCTTACGTCTACGCAATGACCTGCCAGGTACTTGGCATTGTTGGAAATAATTATATTGGCAACTTGCTGCCCATTACAGCAGTTTCTGACCTGACATCTGCCACTTTAGGAGAGATTATCACCGCTGGGACGGAAGAGGAGACAGATAAGGCCTTGCGTGAACGATTTTTCGAAACCTTTCGTGTGGCTGCATTTGGGGGAAACATACAGGCTTACCGGAATGCTATCCTGGCGATTCCCGGGGTAGGAGCTGTGCAGGTTTACCCAGCATGGCAGGGCGGAGGGACAGTACTTTGCAGTATCCTGGATGATAAGCGAAAACCAGCCCTCGCGGCAACGGTACAGACAGTGCAGGATATTATCTGTCCTTCCGAAGGTGATGGTACAGCACCCTCTCCTAATGGTTATGGCATGGCGCCAATCGGGGCGGCGGTGACGATTACTACAGCTGCCCCATTAACATTAGATATTACCTGCGATATTGAATTTGCACTGAATGTGCAGAACGGGGCGGAAACCTATCTGGGACAAGTAGAAGAGAAAATCCAGGAATATCTGGATACAGTTAGCCAGACCTGGGGGGCCCATTGAAAGGGCATACAATAGATTACGCGGTGACGGTGTATGTATCCAGAATTATTTTTGCCGTTTTGACGATACCAGAGATCGTGAATGTGACGAATGTGCGGATTAATGGCAGTGAAAAGGATCTGCACCTAACGGAAACGTCTGAACTGCAGCAGATTCCAGAGCTGGGAACGGTGGTGATAAATGGTGGATAATACAGACCAGGTGATCATGATTTTGAAGGATCAGCTGCCGGATTATTTTAAGCCGGTAATTGAATTTCAGGAGATTTTAAATGCCCACGGATATGCACTGGGTGAGATGAACAGCAAAGCAGCACTGCTGCAGGCAAATTTCTATCTTGCTACCTGTGATGAGCCGACGATCGCTTATTACGAAAGACTGTTTGAAATAAAATACCGGGCAGGAGATACCTTAGATTTTCGGCGTGCTCGTGTTTTGCAAAAGTTTAACACGATCGTGCCCTTTTCGATTGGATTTCTGAGAGATAAATTAACCGAGCTGTATGGAAAAGACGGCTATACCTTAGAGGTAGACTCGGCAGCATTGACACTAAAAATCAAGGTTACATCGGACAGGTATGGTGCGATTGACCTGCTGTATGATTTACTGTGGGATGTTGTGCCGGCGCATATCCGGATCATAGCAAACCAGCAGACTACCAATTATGTTCCCGGACGCGTTTATGCGGCTGGAGTGATGGGCCAAATCTTTATCCAAACGATTTATCAGCATACAGTAACAGATGTCCGCGGAGAAGTAAATGCATCTGGCGGAGTGATATCCACACTGATTCAAACAATTTAAGGAGGCAACGATTATGGGAGTATATAAAGCAGCAGTCGTGACAGAGGAAGGGCAAAACTTGATAGCCCAGGCACTGGCAGATAACAAGGCACTGATGTTTACCAGTGCGAAAACATCCAGTTATGCGTATCCGTCAGGGACGAATATAACGGCATTAACGGGGCTGCAGGATGTTGTCCAGAGTGTGATTCCTTCTAAGTCTCAGGTGTTAAATAATAATGTGGCACAGGTAACTGCCAGGTTTGATAATGACGGGATTACCCAGCAGTATCCGATACATACAATCGGGCTGTATGCGCAGGTTGACGAAGGCACGGAAACGTTGTTTTCTGTGACACAGGCTATTACACCGGATGAGATGCCGGTGCAGTCAGATGTTTCTCCATCGGCATTTATCTACAATATACAGCACACAGTACAAAATGCAGCACAGATTACGATTACGGTCAATCCGGCAGGGACAGCAACGGTGGAGGATATCTTGGAGATCGAAAATCCGGAGTTTGATGATTCAGGGAGCGTGACAGGGATTGCAAGTTTTCCGGATCTTCTGTCAAAGGTCGTCAGTAAAATGAATATCTTCCAGTTTTACCGTGACCTGAAGGCGGGACTGCAGTTTGTGCTGCACGCGGGACAGCTGGTGAATAATTGTACATCAACGGCAACGGATCTGCCGCTGGCGGCGGCTCAGGGGAAGGTGTTGATGGACTTGTACACTAAGTTAAATAGTGATTTTCAATTTATAGGTGATATTAAATATGCAAGATTTGGAAGCTATTTTAGTACAGATCAAATGCATTTACAATATGGTATAGATAGTAACAATTATTTACACCTAAGAACAAATGTTGCACATGATTTAATTTTAGAAAAAACTACAAACGGAGAAACAACAAAATTGACTGAATACGCACAGAAAAAATATTTTGAAATAAAACAATCTAAACTTACGCTTAATGAAGGAATTGAAGTATACTATAATAACACTATTATTAAAAGTGGAAATATAGTGTATTTCAAATTACAATTACGCACTTTTACCATAAAAAATGCTCAACAGATTGCAACTATTCCAATAGGATTTCGTCCACTTGGTTATGCTATAGGCGTTGCAAATGCTGATGGAAGGGCTATTATATACAATATTTCTGAAGAAGGAAAGTTAGTCTTGTCTACCGGTTCATATGGTTCAGAAATTACAAGCTCAGTCGATCTTTCTGGTAGCTATATTAGTACATAATGTTAATCATTAAATGTGTCAGTTGAAGATATCGCACACCAATAAATCGATATTTCATTGTTGACAATTCCACCAGATAAATAAACAGTACATGTAAAATGATCAAGTGCAACTCTATTCAGCTGATAATATGTTTGATCTGTATACCCGGATCTCCCTAATGACATGATTAATACAGGAATATCAGAGAATTTTTTAGGGAAATTAATTGTTATAAAAGTTTCTTTCCATTCGTTCTCTATTATTACGTCATGCCTTCCTGTTTGTATAGCAATAATGTTTCCGATATCACTATTTAA
>CATJIO010000151.1 GCA_949740725.1 uncultured Lachnospiraceae bacterium
CAAATAAAGGAAAATTTGACATGGGGGTATAGCTCAGCTGGGAGAGCGCTTGAATGGCATTCAAGAGGTCAGCGGTTCGATCCCGCTTATCTCCACCAAAAGAAATCCTGTAACCACAACGGTTGCAGGATTTTTTCTTTTCCCTGTTACCATTTGCGGCCTTGCCCATACCAGAACTGTACCAGAATGATGATTAAGCTGTTTGTCACGGCCTGATAACAGATGAAACAGCCTATCATCTATTGAAACTGGCCCGTTGAAATTCTGGTACATACCAGAACAACCACGGAAAACGCAGTGAGCTTTCTATGTTAGCGTGAAACGGAAAATGCCTTGCTGAATTTCTTTGCGGCGGCTTGCCGCACTTCCTCCTGCACATGGAGGTAATGCTGGGTCATTTCGATGTCGGCATGACCGACAAGGCTTTGAATGGTCTCCATGTCCACACCGAGGGCCTGGAGCTGGGAGACAAAGGTGTGGCGGCAGCTATGGGGTGTCAGCATACAGACGCCGGGTAGCCTCCTTTTGGGACTTGCCATAGAAGCTCTTGTAGCGGCGTGTCCCGTCGTCTTTGTAGCCAACCATCATGGTACACTCCCACCGACCGTTGGGCCGCTTACGCAGCGTCCCCTCGCCGTTAGAGCGTTTTCCTGCCATAGATCATCCTCCTTTGCATATTAGATTTACTGCTCCCTCTGCAATTTGCGTTCCTTCACCCTCCTTCTTGTCATTTTGGAGTTATAGGCCCCCCGGCAGTTGGGGGAGCAGTATTCACTTCGCCAGTCGGTGGAGATGAAGAACTTCCCGCAGTTCTTACATTGACGGATGGCCTTGCCCTCCCCGGCGGAAAACTGGACGTAGGCCAGATTGATACAAGTGGCGAGGTCAT
The DNA here is from genome assembly GCA_949740725.1 of uncultured Lachnospiraceae bacterium. Taxonomy (GTDB): domain Bacteria; phylum Bacillota; class Clostridia; order Lachnospirales; family Lachnospiraceae; genus Caccovicinus. The sequence goes on from CATJIO010000151.1 coordinate 890, forward strand.
ACACCTGGGCATACAGCTCAGGTGTTTTTTGCTGTCCGTAGCCCATCATCCACTCGGCGTTGCGGATGGAGAAATGTGGGCCGCCTATACCCTCCATAAAGCGGAGATAAAAGTCCAGCAGGGTCAGGGCCAGGGTGCAGGCCGGGACGGCTCCTGTGGGCGTACAGGCCCTCTTGGTAGCCTCATAGGTCAGCAGATGGCCTGTATCACTCTCTACGTCTTGGTGGAGTGCCATAGAGGATCATGAAGTGGTGCTGACTGTAAAGAACCGGAAGAATGAGACCAGCACGATCCCCCAGACCTTCCAGTTGAGAGAGGAAGATAATGCTCACTACGATCCGATGTCTCTTGAGGAGTGTACGCTGACTGGCTATCTCCCCTTGGCGAGGAACATTAGGAATCCTGAAAATCTCGGTGTGGAAATTGTTGTTAAGCCGACCAAGTACACCATCAGCAGCATCAAGGTGCCCCGGATAACCGGAGTAGTCAGTGGCACAGAGTTTGCACAGGTCGATATGCCGGAAACAGTTACCGTGTTGAGAAATGACAAGAAGGAAGAGGATCTCCCTGTCACGTGGAATGGTAGCACCTATATTCCCACGAAGATTGGTTCTCAGGTGGTGAAGGGGACATTGGATACCCCGTTGCCGATCCATATAGAGAATCCTAACAAGCGGCAACCAAACGCCATTGTGACGGTGGTGAATCCCACGGCAGAGATCCTCTCTCTGGAGCAGATCCCGAAGGGTATGATGCCATTCTCTATTGCCGAAGCTGATGTGTTCACAGAGGATGACCCCATCCCTGGCTTCACGGAGTACCGCTATCTGGCTGAGGTGCTCTATGAGGATGGCGAAACCAGGTTTGAAATCATTTCGATCTTTGTGGAAAATTAAGTTGGTTGATTCCAATAGGGGAAGAAAACGTTTCTTCCCCTATTGGAATATCCTTTTTCCTTGGGGGAATTGAGATGAAGAAATGCATGGCTATAATTCTGGCGGTAACTCTGCTGTGCAGCGTAGGGCTTAATGCCAGATCGGTGGAAAATGATTCAGAGTACGCGGCGGAATGCCCGACCTTTTTCTGCGGTACAGATTCCTCCATGATGGATGAGATGCACGGAACCTTGCTCCAAAGTAAGATGGTTGAACTACAGCAGGAAATAGGCATTATGCCATTTTCCATAATGCCCGGCCGCAAATACTCCGAGACTATGCCTTCAACCGGAACGGTTAATATGGCGGTAATTCCTATTGCCTATCCGGACTATCCTAAATATAAACAAGATTTTGATCCGGAATTCACTTACGAACAGTTTTTTGCCCCATATGATTCCTCTATGGAGGTAAGAGATCAATCTATCCGTGGATTTTATCAGTTGTTGTCCTATGGGGCACTGGATCTCGTTGGAGCTGTATTAGACATATATGAGGCGCCAGAACCCAGCACTTACTATTATGCGGATGGAGCGATAGCTCAAAAATCTAAGGATCTGGTCAAGGAGGCTATAAATTATTACATTGATCAAGGTATTGATTTTTCTAAATATGATAATGATGGAAATGGTAGCTTGGATGCCATTTTTGTAAAATCGTTGCGCCCATATACAGTACATTATACGATAAGCCAGGCCTCCACAGAAATCGGCAAATATAAATTATGCCTATACACCTTTGCTTCTTTAACCCTATACAGCAGTGGTGAGGAAGCCTTTTCAACTGGAAAACACACTGCTGAACACGAAATTGGTCACTTATTGGGATTGCCGGATAATTATTTGGCGAATGGAATAGAAAATACATTGGATGCAGAGTTAGCTGAATTGATGAATGGAAGAATTTTTTATTCCAACTACATGAATAGTTACTATAAATATTTGCTGGATTGGGTAGACCCCCTCGTTATCACGGACGGAGAAACGCCTAAACCTATTACTCTGGCTCCGGTTGAGCCATATGAGAATAACGCTGGAGATGCGCCAAGAGCGGTTGTTTTCATTCCCAATACCCATGCTTTTCCCTTTTCGGAATTTTATTTTGCAGAATATAGGAGAGGAGGGATGTACAGTCAACTGGGATCCACCCCGATTTATGATAAGACTCCCGGCATCGTTATATGGCATGCAAATACATTTTTGAATTCATACGGGAATTACGAAAATAGTAGAAACTATCTTAAACCAGTATACAAAAGTGGAAATGAACCATACGATGAAAAAGACATTTATGTTCAAGGAGATGCATTTAATTCCACTACAGAACCATCAAGCAATTTCTATGACGGGAGCAAATCAAGAATCTACTTGAGGATTAACAGTATCGCACCAGAAAAAGCAGTCCTTTCAGCCGGGTTTTACTATGGAGAAGTGCTTCCGGGGCCTGTAATAGAGGTATCTCCTCCCTCGAAATCGGTTATCCGCAAAGGGGAAACTGCCGCCTTTGTTGTTACGGTAAAAGTAGGGGAAGAATTGCTGTCACCCGATTTGGTTGCATCCTCCGCCCTTTTTCGGTTCTCGGATTCCGGAACCGTATCTGGTATAGGGGCGACTGGTAGTGCACTGCACAACCCATTTACAATCACTATCCCAGGGTATCCATATACGAATCCAGATACTTGGGATGGGGCCATTTGGGTAGATATACCGGCCGGAGCGATCCGATATAATAACAAAGACTCCAATGCGGTCGTATCTGAAAAGCTCTACATAGACAACACTCCACCGGAGATCACTCTGCAAGGGGATAACCCCCAGAAGCTCCAGCAGGGAAGCCCATATACGGAATTGGGCGCCGTAGCCACGGATAATCTGGATCCGGAGATCGAGGGAAAGCTGCAAATCGACGCCACCCAAGTGAAAACAGATTCCCTTGGAAGCTATACTGTCACATATTCCGTAACAGATCATGCCGGTCACACCACCACAGTG
>CATJIO010000152.1 GCA_949740725.1 uncultured Lachnospiraceae bacterium
ATGTCTGTCTTCCTTTTCTGACTAACTGGTTAAATGTTGGCATTCCTTTCACCTCCTGTAATAGTGGCAGGCATGTATGCCGGCCCTGGTCAGGTTGCAATGTCAGTATTCACTGATGGCATGCGAAAAAGCCATGTTTTTACACATGCCAGATAATTATAGGAGAAAACCCTTCTCCTGTCAAGTATTTTAGAAGAATTTTCTGATCAGCCTTCCCATGCTTTAGACGATTGGCGCTTGCAGTCAGTATGAGAAAACAGCGTATCAATACCATTCTTTTAAAACTCATAAAAATTGCCGCAAGGATGGTAAGATCCGCACGATATAAATATTTTAAACTGTGCAGCAGTTGTTCCTATATAAAAAAGAGTTCTATGAGACACTGGAAAACATCTGAAACTCGCAGCCACGGTTGAAACAGCACCATTTAACGAACCTTGATTTCCTATCCGTTGCGCAGAATTAGTTTTTGAATTTCTTAAGAATATCTTCTGGATTTTTAGAATTATGTATGTTATCCTCATGGATAATTACCATAATAAATAATATAGATTTTGTCTAGGAAAGAAAGAGAGATTCTTATGCGATACATAAAATGGTTCTTAAAGCCCTTTTCCTTTTTACCGGCTATTTTTATGCTCTATATCATCTTCCAGTTTTCCGCCCAATCCGGCGTGGATTCTGGAAACCTAAGCTGGCGGGTTACTCACAAACTTATGGTCATCACCAACGAATCCTTTGAGGCAGGCTGGAGCGCGGCCCAGGTGGATGCCTACACCAGAGAATTTCACCCCTATGTGCGCAAGCTAGCCCATGTGACAGAATACTTCCTGCTGGCCGTCTGCGTATCTTTTCCCCTCTATGTGTACCGGCTTAGGGGAATTGCCCTGATGATCCTGGCCGGGGGTTTTTGCGTGGTATGCGCCTGCCTGGACGAATACCACCAGTCTTTCGTGGCCGGCCGAGGCCCCTCCAAACGGGATGTGTGTATTGACAGCATCGGGATATTTATAGGAATCATTCTGGTGCGGATCGTTTGCTTTACCGGGAGAGTGACTATTTTTCGTGACAGGCGGAGGAAGAAAAAAACCCCGCCTGCCAGTCACAGATAGACCCATCCTTCCGGCGCGCGTATTTATGCTGCGCCGCCGGAAGGGAAACTTCTTTTCCCCATCGACAACAAGCGTCTGGTCAAAAAAGGCGGTGGAAGCTCCACATATCCCACCGCCTTTTTTGACCGGACGCTTGTATTCACAGTTGAAAAAATTCCCAATCATCTATTATATAAAAAGTTGTATAATAATACATAACGCACGGAAAAGCACTGGAAAGCAGATTTTTAACCGGAAAATCGTACAGTAACGAAAAAAGTTCCGGCAAATCATGTATTTTAAGTGTCTGGGGAACCGTCGCGACTCACAAAACTTGTTCTTAAACAGGCAAAAAACATATATTTTTGTGTGCAAATCCAAAAGAAACTGCACAAAATTGCCAAACCCCCATAAAAATGTTGAAAATAAATTTGAAAAATCACGAAAAAAAGTATTGCATAATATGCAGATATTATATATAATGTCCTTGTACCAGAAACAAAAAGTCGTCAAATGTCTTTACTACAAAGACATTTGTATGAAATTGAGGAACCTATATGACAAACACAATGGATACATTAGTGAAAAGTGAATGTGGGAAAGGTTTGGCATTGGTAAGGAAACCGATCCCAGAGCCCGGACCCGGTGAGGTTCTGATTAAGATTCATAAAACAGCCATTTGCGGCACAGACGTACATATCTACAACTGGGATCCTTGGGCGCAGCTGCATATCAAACCGCCCATGACCATTGGGCATGAATATGTGGGAGAGGTTGCTGAATTAGGAGTTGGAGTAAAAGGACTGAAGGTAGGGCAGCGGGTGTCCGGAGAGGGACATATTACCTGCCACCGCTGTCGGAACTGCCACACCGGCAATATCCAGTGGTGCAAGGACACCATCTCCGTGGGAGTGGACCGGGATGGCGCGTTTGCGGAATATTTCTGTATTCCTGCCACCAATGTCATAGAGATCGATGAACATATACCGGAGGATATCGTGTCCTTTTTCGATGCCTTTGGAAATGCCGCCCATACCGCTTTGATGTTTCCTCTTGTGGGGGAAGATGTGCTGATAACCGGCGCCGGGCCCATCGGGATCATTGCAGCGGGGATCTGTAAATTTTCCGGAGCCAGGCGGGTGATTATCACGGATGTCAATGAATACCGGCTTGAACTGGCCCGCAGGATCGGCGCCGATGCTGCGGTGAACGTGGCCAAGGAGGATCTGGAGACCGTAATGCGGGAGCAGGGGCTGTGTGAGGGGTTTGACGTGGGTCTTGAAATGTCAGGAAACAGAGAGGCGTTTGCACAGATGTTAGGCGTTATGCGCAATGGCGGGATGATCTCCCTTCTGGGTCTGGCGAATAAGCCGATTGAGGTGGACATGAACGAGGTGATCTGTAAGGGCCTGACCCTTCACGGAATCTATGGGAGAAAGATGGATAACTGGCATCAGATGTCCTACATGATCCAGGGAGGACTGGATCTGTCGCCGGTGATCACGCACCGGTTCCATTACACAGAGTTTGAGAAGGGCTTTGAAGCTATGATAACCGGAAACTCCGGCAAGGTAATTCTGGACTGGAAAGGATGAAGATATGAAAACAGCACTGAAAACATATGAAAAAATATTGGGAGACATACGGGATTCCGGTACCTGGAGAGAGGAACGCATCATCACGACTCCTCAGTATTCCCGGATCGATACCACCCAGGCCAGCCGTGTAGTCAATATGTGTGCCAACAACTACCTGGGACTCTCCACCAATCAGGAATTGATCGAAGCGGCAAAGGCCAGTTACGACAGATGGGGGTTCGGTCTCTCCTCCGTCCGCTTCATTTGCGGAACCCAGGAGATCCATAAGGAGCTGGAGCACAAGATCGCGGAGTTTGTGGGAACCGAGGATGCTATCCTGTATTCCTCCTGTTTTGACGCTAACGGCGGACTTTTCGAGACACTTCTCACGGAAAATGATGCCGTGATCTCCGATGAACTGAACCATGCGTCTATCATTGACGGTGTCCGGTTATGTAAGGCAAAGCGGTACCGGTACAAAAACAGTGACATGGAGGATCTGCGCAGGCAGCTTCAGGCAGCGCAGGAGGCGGGGGCAGGCATTAAGCTGATTGCCACCGACGGAGTCTTTTCCATGGACGGTTATGTAGCCAAGCTAAAAGAAATCTGCAATCTTGCAGACGAATACGATGCCCTGGTGATGGTGGATGACAGCCACGCATCCGGATTCATGGGGGCTCGCGGAAGAGGAACGCCCGAGCACTGCGGCGTGACAGGCCGGGTGGATATCATCACCGGAACATTCGGTAAGGCTTTGGGCGGCGCGTCCGGCGGGTTTACCGCGGCGAGACAGCAGATTGTAGATCTGCTCCGGCAGCGTTCGAGACCCTACCTGTTCTCCAACACCTTGGCGCCGGCCATCTGTGCGGCGACTATAAAAACCGTTGATCTTCTGACCGAGTCCACGCAGCTTCGGGACAAGGTTCATGACAATGCCCGCTACTTCCGCAAACGGATGGTGGAAGCCGGTTTTGATTTGCTTCCCGGCGACCACCCCATCGTTCCGGTCATGCTCTATGATTCCCGCATTGCCCAGGAGTTTGCAGCCAGGATGCTGGAAAAGGGAGTCTATGTGGTAGGCTTTTGCTATCCGGTTGTGCCAAAGGGAAAGGATCGGATCCGTACCCAGATATCCGCGGGACACACGATAGAAGATCTGGACTTTGCGGTGAAGTGTTTTAAGGAAGTCCGTTCGGACATGAAACTTTAGTACGGTAATAGGAGGAAGCCTATGTTCGGATATATAGTAAAGAGAATTGCAGCGTCAGTCTGTACACTGTTATTCGTGGCAGCTATCACATTCTTGGTTATGAATGCGATACCCGGCAGCCCTTTTCTGGAGGAGAACACGACTGTGGAGCAGATGGAGCTGGCCAATGAGAAGTATGGACTGGATAAGCCCTTAATTGTCCAGTTGAAGAATTATCTGGTGGGTTACCTGCACGGGGATCTGGGAACCTCCCTGAAAATGCAGAAAGGCACACCGGTGTCAGACCTTATCTTCCACCAGGGGAAATTTGTTCTCTCCATCAAGCTGGGAATTCTGGCATTGCTGATCACGGTGCTGGTGGGGGTTCCTCTGGGATGCATCGCGGCTTATTTCAGGGGGAAATGGATTGATAATGTGTTAAGCGTGTTCAGCACACTGGGGATCGCCATACCAAACTTTGTGGTGGCAACGCTGCTGCTGGAGGTCTTAGCTATACGGCTGGGGATGCTGCCGTCGGTGTCCGGAAGCCTGACAGATGTAAAATCCTACATTATGCCGGTCATTTCCCTGGGTTTATATTATGCCTGTTATGTGGCAAAGCTGACGAGAACCAGCATGCTGGACGCAATCAATCAGGACTATGTAAGGACAGCCAAAGCAAAAGGCCTGAAGACGAATAAGATTATCTTTAAGCATGCTCTTCGTAACTCCCTGATACCGGTAATTACCTACCTGGGGCCCCTGACGGCCGGCCTTATGTGCGGAGGATTTGTTATAGAGACTACGTTCGGCATTCCGGGACTGGGCAGATATTTTGTTTCCAGTATCATTGAGCGGGATTATCCTGTTATCATGGCAACGACCATCGTGCTGTCTGCTCTGGTGATTGGCATGAATCTTCTGGTGGACATCATCTACACGTTTGTAGATCCACGTATTACGCTGACAGGAAAGGGGGAATAGAGGGTGGATAGAGAAACAAAGAGACAGGCAATGCCGATTATTCACCTGAATAATCCTAAGGATCTGGATTTTCTGAAGATCCCGGAGGACGGATTTTCTGCAGCCAGCGACAGCGAGAAGGAAAATCTCGTTGAAAAAAGAAAGAGCGTTTCTTATTGGAGGGATGCGTGGAGGCGGTTTCACTCCAACAAAGTCGCTATGACGGCTCTGATTGTATTCCTGGCGATTGTGGTCTTCGCCTTTGCGGGACCGCTGATCGTGCCCTACAGTTATGAGAGCCAGTACCGGAACAGCGCAAAGCTGGGACCTATGGAATATTCAAAAAGTGAAGAGATGGAGCGGACCGTGCTCCAGGAGGCGGATGCCGTATTCTTTACGGAGACAATTATGGGTTCCCTCTTATCCCTGTCTAAAGGCGATTATTACATAAAGCAGAATAACACTACTTACTGCTTTTCCCTTGAGAAGGCACTGGAAAAAGCCATGATCATCTATAACAAGGATGGGGCGGATATTCTGACCATAGGGCTTACGAAAGACTATAAGAATGGTGAATTTACCACAGTCACCCCACTGGAATACACAATCGGCGAGCCGTCTTCGGATGCCAAAGAGGTGAAAATGATCAAGTCTGTATTCCCTCATGTGTTCGGCACGGATTCCTCCGGCAGAGACATCATGGCGCGGAGCATGTACGGAACCCGGGTATCCCTGATTATCGGTATTATCGCGGCGCTGATCGTACTTGTGATCGGGGCGGCCATCGGAGCTATATCCGGACTTTGCGGAGGCGTGGTCGATTTTGTGATCATGCGGATCATTGATCTGATCATCTCCATTCCCAGTACCCTGATGGTCCTTCTTCTGCAGGTGGTTATCTCCGAGCCTCTGCAAAAATGGTTCGACACATCCACCTGGGGCCTGGCCAGGGCCATGAGCGATCTCGGCCCCGGAATCGTGAGTATCTTTATCGTGTTTGCCCTGTTATACTGGGTCAGCATGGCGCGTATCGTGAGAGGCCAGGTACTGCAGTTAAAAAGCATGGAATTCATTACAGCGGAAAAGGTACTGGGAGCCGGCAATAAGCGGATCATCACACGACATCTGCTGCCTAACTGTGTGGGACAGCTGGTCATCGCCACCTGTCTGCAGATTCCGTCAGCAATCTTCATGGAATCCTTCCTTTCCTATCTGGGGATAGGTGTCGCTGCCCCTATGGCCAGCCTGGGTTCCATGTGCTCTGATGCCTTAAGCGCGTTGTCACTATATCCGTACCGTCTGCTCTGTCCTGCCATCATACTGAGTGTTCTGGTTTTGACACTGAACCTTATTGGCGACGGGCTGCGGGATGCCCTGGATCCCAGGTTGAAGAAATAAGGAGGTGACATTATGGATGAACACAAGAAATTAATTGAAGTTAATAACCTCCAGGTATCCTTTTTCACACCTGCCGGGGAAGTGAAGGCAGTGGATGGGATCTCCTATTCCCTGGGATATAATGAGGTGATGGGGATTGTGGGAGAATCCGGTTCCGGAAAGAGTGTGGAGGCCTACTCGATCATGGGCCTGCTCCAGAGTCCCGGAAAGGTCATAGGCGGCTCCATTCTCCTGGAAGGAAAGAATCTGCTGGACTACAGCAAAAAACAGATGAGGGATATCTGCGGGAAGGAAATCAGCATGATCTTCCAGAATCCCATGACCTGCATGAATCCCGTGTATACCGTAGGGGATCAGCTCATGGAGGCGGTGACCTGCCATGACAAGTCCATATCCAAGAAGGAAGCACGGAACCGGGCGATTGAGATGCTGAACATGGTTGGCATTAACAATGCGGAAAAACGGATTGACCAGTATCCCCACGAATTCTCCGGCGGAATGCGCCAGCGAGCCATGATCGCCATGGGATTAATCTGCCACCCGAAGCTTCTCATCGCAGATGAGCCTACCACAGCCCTGGATGTAACGACACAGGCGCAGATACTGGAGCTTATGAAAGAGCTGCAGGCGAAAAATAATATGTCCATTATTTTCATCACCCATAATCTGGGAGTGGTGGCTGAAATTTGCGACAGGGTCTCGGTAATGTACGCAGGCCATATCGTGGAACAGGGAGAGGTAAACGATATCTTCTACCATCCCCAGCACCCGTATACCAGGGGGTTGCTGGCCTCCATGCCCAGACTGGACAGCGAGGGAAAGGAAAGGCTGATTCCCATTGAGGGAACGCCTGTGGATATGCTGGATACACCCAAGGGCTGTCGGTTCGCGCCCCGCTGCGCAGAATGTATGAAAGTGTGCGTGGAGCAGGAGCCGCCTGCGGTCTGTATCAATGCCAACGGGCATATATCCTCATGCTGGCAGCATATACGCCAGATGAAAGAGGAGGTGGGGAACCGGTGATTGATAAGAAAAAGTTGGTGGAGGTTGAGAACCTCCGGAAATATTTCCCAGTTAAGTCCGGGTTTAGGAAGAAAAATTATGTCCAGGCAGTGGAGGACGCTTCCTTCTATATTTATAAGGGAGAAACGCTGGGCCTGGTGGGTGAGTCCGGCTGCGGAAAGACCACGCTGGGAAGAAGTGTGATTCGTCTCCATGAGCCTACTTCCGGGAGAATTGTATATGACGGCACGCCAATCTACGACAGCAAGGAAGGGATCTCGGTCCCCATGTTTGAGTACCGGCGCAAGATGCAGCTGATCTTTCAGGACCCTTCCGCTTCCCTGGATCCCCGGATGACCGTGGGCGAAATTATAGGGGAGGCCCTGGATATTCATAAGATCGCGGCGAATAAGGGAGAGAGACAGGAGCGCATCCGCTATCTGCTGGATGAAGTGGGATTGAATACGGAGCATGCCAATCGGTTCCCCCACGAATTCTCAGGCGGTCAGCAGCAGCGTATCGGGATAGCCAGAGCGATGGCGGTGGAACCGGAATTTATCGTCTGTGACGAGCCTATCTCTGCGCTGGACGTATCCATACAGTCTCAGGTAGTTAATATGATGGAAGACCTGCAGCAAGAGAAAGGGCTAACCTATTTGTTTATCGCTCACGACCTGTCTGTGGTGCGCCATATATCTGACCGGATAGGGGTTATGTATCTGGGATTTATCGTAGAACTGGCGGAGAGCTATGAACTTTGCCAAAAGCCGGTACACCCGTATACCAAGTCCCTGATCTCGGCGGTTCCGCTTCCCGATCCGGAACTGAGCAGAAGCCGGAGCCGTATCATTTTGGAAGGGGACATACCCAGCCCCATGAATCCGCCTTCCGGCTGCCGATTCCATACCAGGTGCCCTTATGCCAAGGAGCGGTGTAAGGAGGAAGTGCCCGCTCTGCGGGAATGCGGGCCTGGGCATTATGTTGCATGTCATCTGTACAACCAGTAGAGAAGGATGGATTTTATCATCATGATATTATGCAGGCAGATATATTCTGCTATGCCTAATATAAATAATGAAAACAGGAGGCATCTAAGCAAACCTGAAGAAAAAAGGAGGAAAAAATATGAAAAAAGCAATGTCTTTGTTTTTGACCTTGGCACTCTGCCTGTCTGTGGCAGCTTGTGGTTCCAAGACCGCACCCGAAAGCAACACAGGTAAGACTGACGCGGGGACTACGGATACCGCAGAGGGAGCAAAGGAGGAGGATACCTCCGGCAGCGGGGACGAGTTCGCCATCGACGTGGCTCTGGGATACTCGGAGCCTCACTCCATGGACCCTACATTGGCGACCGGAGCAGATCAGTTTGAGATTCTGTTCCACACATCGGAAGGCCTTATGAAGTTTGCGGCGATTGAGGATACTGTGAACGGAAATGACAATCAGTACAGTTCCGAGATCGTGTGTGGACAGGCGGAATCTTATGAATTCGACGAGGCGAGCCTGACCTATACCTTCCATCTCAGAGATGATATCTTCTGGAGCGACGGCGAGAAAGTCACCGCGGATAACTTTGTCTATGCATGGCGGAGACTGGTAGATCCTCAAACGGCTGCTGCCAACGGCACGCTGTTAAACAACATTGTCAAAAACGCCACGGCTATCACAGAAGGAACCATGGACCCCTCTGAGCTTGGGATCGTGGCAGTGGACGAGAAGACACTGACTGTAACGCTGGAAAACAGCTGCTCCTATTTTCTGGATATGTGTACCCATTACGGCCTGTACCCTCTACGTGAGGATGTGATCCAGGCGAACGGCGATACCTGGACCGAGGCCGAGACTTTCATCAGCAACGGCGCTTATGTGATGACGGATTGGGTTCATGACAGTTATATCGAGCTGGCAAAGAATGAGAAATATTATGACTATGCTAACCTGGGACCCTCCAAGATTACCTTCCATCTGTCTGACAGCGAAACCTCCAACATGGCTGCTTATCAGTCAGGGGAATATAATTTTGTCAGCGGAATTCCCTCGGATCAGATCGAAAGCCTGATCGCATCGGGAGATGTTTACACGAATCCCAGATTAAATGTGACATATCTGTATCTGAACTGTGAGACAATTCCGGACTGGCGGGTGAGAGCAGCAATTATCCTGGCGATTGATAAGGAAAACCTGGTCACCAATGTTACCCAGGACGGATCTACAGCCGCTACTGGTCTGATTCCCAACGGTGTCACCAACAGTGAGAATACAGTCTGGACCGATGCGGTGGGCGAAGTGATGTACGCATGGCTTCAGGAAGAATATCCAGACTATGATCTGAGCACTTACTCCGGACGCTGTGAACTGGCTAAGGTTCTCTATGATGAAGCGGTAGCCGACGGATGGGACGGCAACGCTACCATGGAATACAAATTTAACACCTCCGATACCAACAAGGCTGTGGCAGAGGCCGTACAGTCGGATCTCTCAGGCATACTGGAGGCAAAAGTGACCCTGAGCAATATCGATTCGGCCGGTTATACCGATACCATTTCCAAGGGAGGATTCCATCTGGCGCGTCTGGGTTACGGCATCACATTTAATGACGCGATCGGATACTACCAGCTGTTCGGTACCAAAGGCAACTTTGAGTACTCCGGATGGAGCGATGCGAACTATGATAAGCTTGTAGAACAGGCATCCGCCATGCAGAACGGCGCGGAACGGGATAAAGTTCTGGAAGAGATCGAACAGATTATGTACTCCGAGAACGGTTTCTCCGTGTGCCCGCTGTATTATGCCAGCTATGTGTATTGTATGAAAGATCTTCAGAACACATTCTATTCCTCGATCAGCAACCTGACCTATTTTGGATATGCAACCAGATAAGCAGCAGCCCAATCGCTGAATGCCAACGCATTCCCCCGCATTTGCATGCCATATATGGGCGTGCGGATGAGGGGGATTTTCAAATGAATCATTTTGGCGCGGTAAATGCGTCACAGGAGGAAATTATGTCAGAGAAATATAAGCACAGCTACCGGGGGTATCTGATTGATCACCACTCCCCCGACCCGCCCGTGGTGACACTTGAAAATCTGGATCCGGATGAATGGGAACGCTTTATCAGGGAAGCGAATATCAATCACCTGATGCTTTACTGTAAGGATCACTGGGGAAGCAGCTATTACAATACGAAAATCGGAAGGAAACATCCGGGTCTTAAGGATAAGGACTGGGTGGGAACCATAGTGCCTATATTGAGAAAGCACGGAATTGAGTTCAACGCCTATTACTGCTTTGAGTATGATACCTATGCCCCTAAGGCCCACCCGGAGTGGGCGGTGCGCAGGAAGGACGGACAGCCGCTCAAGTGTGGGATGCCCGCCAACACCAGCAACGCCAAATGGGGAATGCCCTGCTATGAGACCGGATACCGGGAATATATACTAGGGCAGATACGGGAAATCGTAGAGAATTACCATCCGGACAGCCTGTTCATCGACATATTCGGCAGGGCGCTGTGTTACTGCGATACCTGCAAAGCGCTGTACCGGAAGGAATTCGGCTATGAGATGCCCGAGAATGACGCGGAGATGATGGAGAAAAACCAGGATTTGGAACGTTTTCTGAACGAGGGCGCGGAGCGGATGCTGGATGATCTGCGAAGCACGATCCAGGAGATCGATCCGGAACTGGCCCTGACCATCAACTTCGCCGCTCATTATCCCAAACAGATCCGCAACAAGCTGGACTATCTCTTCACAGAGCCCTGGGCAGGCAACTGGCTGTCCAGTGCGTACGCCCGGGATACCTCCGCAGGGAAGTACCCCCAGCTGGGGCCCGGGGATGTGTCCCATGTGTACAATTATCAGCCAGACAGCATCTACCGGCTGGCTGCCGCAGAGATTGCCGCCCAGGGATGCCGCGTATTTATGTACAGCGAGCCTATGCATCGGGATGGAACTCTTGAGTTCGAGGAAGCCAGAAAGGTAGGAACAGCATTCCGGGATGTGGAGAAGTTCGAGGCCTATCTGGAAGACAATCGTCTGGTGGCTGACATCGCTATTGTGCAGAGCGACGTGGCGGACACCCTGCATGTGGAGCATCCCATCCTGGCCAGTTCCATCAGCCGAGCCAAGGTAAGCGGGGCGCACCGGGAAGCGCTTTTGGGCGCCATGAAGCTGTGCGATTACAGCAAGAGGACCTGGAGAGTTGTGCCGGAGCTGGAATTAAGTTACGACCGTATGAAGGAATTTCGAATGATTCTGATTCCCAATCTGTTTTTTGTTAATCCTGACTTAAAGACAGATCTTAAACGCTATGTGGCGGATGGGGGAATTGTCCTGATCTCCGGTGAAACCGGCCTTTGTGATGAACAGGGTGTCGGCCTGGCAGATTTTGCCCTGGCAGATCTGAGCGGCTGCCATTTCACCGCTAAAGACGAGACGTATAAGAAGAACCACTGGTGTGCTTACATCAGACCAGAGGAGTCACCCATATGGAAACGCTCCCCTCAGACGACACCGCCGGTGGGTGAATATGTGCTCCAAACCAGGGCTGATAGCGCCAAAGTGCTGGGGACTTTCCTGGAGCCCGTTGTCCTGCTGACGGAAACCACCTGGGTGAATTGGGGGAATCCTCTGCCCGGACAGGATACCGGTCTTCCTGCCCTGTATGAGAATGCCTATGGCAAGGGCTGTGTTCTGACCGCCTGTTTTGACCTGTTTACCATGATAAATAAAGATTTTCTATGGGTGAAGGACTTCTTTGCCGGAGTTACGGAAACGTACTTTGCTCCCCGGGTATTCCTTCAGACAGATCTGATGAACAGTCTGGAGTTTACCTGCTATGAGCGGGAGGAAGGCCGGGAGCTTCTGATACATGAACTCTCTGCGCTTGCAAGGCTCACCGGAGGAGATACTCCGCTGATCAACGGGGGCAGACTGATGGTGAACAGGGATTATATGCAGGTTGTCAAAGCGGAAATGGTGTATCCTGAGCATAAACCCGTGCCTGTCGCTTACAATGAGGAGAGCGGCTTTATGGAGATTACTCTGGATCCGCTTTGTCTCCATGCAATTTATAGAATTGTATGACGCAGCCAACAGGAGGAGTTAGAGAATGGATTATCATGTACAGAAACTGAAGCATCCGGATCCGGAGGCGAAAGGATGGACTCGCTGGTGGTGGTATGGCTGTGCGGTTCAGAGAGAAGAAATAGACAGGGAACTGCGTTTCATGCAGGAGGCTGGAATCGGCGGTGTGGAGGTCCAGGCGCTGTATCCGCTGGCTGCAGACGATGCGAATGCGGGAATATACAATATCCCGTACTTTTCACCGGAATTTTTCGATATTCTTGATTATACATTGAAGAAAGCGGAGGAGCTGGGACTGGGAGTAGATTTTACACTTGGCTCCTCCTGGCCCTACGGGGGGCCCCATGTTCCACAGGAGCTCTCGGTACAGTGCGCGATCCCCTATCAGATCGATGTGACTGGCCCACGCAGTTTCTCCTATGATTTTACAAATCGTGTTACCGGAAAGATCAATCGTGTCATAATGGGGAAAATGAGGAACAGCAGAATGATGGAAGAGACCATTGTGGATCTGACCTCATCCCTCCGGGAGAAGCTTCTGTTCGGCTGGCCCTGGGGGAAGGTGCTGGAAGATATCTCCATTCCAGAAGGAGATTGGAAGATTGTGGTTTTCGTGACCCATCTGTATCGCCAGCAGGCTGCGATCCCGGCACGGGATGCCGGAGGATACGTGGTGGATCACTGCCGGAAGGACGCCGTGGAGCTCTTTTTGAAAAACGGCTGCGATCCCCTGACCGAGCGGCTGGGCCGTGGAAGATTCCGCTGCTTCTTCTGTGATTCCATTGAGCTGCTGGGCAATAACTGGACGGAGATTCTGGAGGAAGAGTTTTTCAGACGGCGCGGGTACAGGCTGGACAGGTATATTTATGGGCTGTGGGGTGAGATCGATGATATCTCTGATCGGATCCGGTATGATTATTTCCTGACCATGTCGGAGCTGACCATTGAGAATTTCTTCGAAAACATGACCGCATGGTGTGAAAGCCACGGTTCCAAAGCACGGATCCAAGCCCACGGAACCTGGGCGGACATACTCAAGGCTTACGGCAGCGCGCATATACCTGAGGGGGAGACCTTCGGCCCCCAGGATAAACTGGAGGTGAATTCCATACACAGGCGTTTTGCATCCTCCGCTGCGCACATATATAATAAACCGGTTGTATCCTGCGAGTCCTTTACCTGGCTTCGGGTTCCACGGTTTATGGAGACTCTGGAAATGATGAAGGCGGAGGCGGATGCAATCTTCCTGGACGGCATAAATTCTATTTACAACCATGGATATGCCTACTCTCCGCCCGATGCAGGCAGACTTGGCTGGCCTTTTTACGCATCCTCCCAGATTAATCACACAAACACCTACTGGCCTTACTACAGACATTTAAGCGATTACATTCAGAGAGTTTCCGGCATGCTGCGCATTGGCAGATCCAGATGCGATATCGCAATCTATCTGCCCCAGGCCGATATCTGGTCAGAGAATCAGATGGCGGATCTGCATATGGGAATGAAACTGCAGGAATACATGGGCTGGGGTGTGACCGACCGGATCAGTAAAAAGGGATACTGTTTTGACTATATAAATGACGATGTATTGAACAATTATGCTTCCTTTGAGGACGGAATGACGGTGAACGGCAACACCTATCGGGCAATTCTGCTCATAGGATGTAAACGGCTGCTGCCCGATACGGCAGAAAAGCTGGAACGTTTCGTGAGAAGCGGAGGAATCCTGATCGCGTCGGAGACAGCTCCCTATCTGAGCTGCGGACTGTGCCGGCGAGAAGAACAGGATAACGAGGTGCAAAGCTGTATGGCGCGTATATTCCCGGAGAAGCCGAGCATCTGGCGTTCCTGCAGGAGAGGCGCGGCGGCCATAGCCCCCGATCGGGAAGAAGGGATGAGGGCGCTTCTGGAGCAGCGGATTCGTCCGGATGTAAGGATCACAGGAGGCAAAGACTGCGTGGGATATGTGCACAGGGTGGATGGAACCACAGATATTTACTTTATCGCCAATATATCCCCGCAAAGCCGCAGAGTGACCTTTGATTTCTCGGTCTGGGGAAAAAGGCTGAGTGTCTTCGATGCCGCAACGGCCAAACCCTATGGGGTGGTGAATGCGGCCGGATATGAGAATTCCACAGAATTGGTGCTGGATATGGAAGCCTTTGATTCCGTCTTCGTGTTCTTTGATGAAGATACAAAGCTCCCTGCCGCGGACTGGATTTTGTCCGGGAAAAACCTTTTTATGCAGCAGACTCCGCAGGAAAAAACCTGCATACTGCCAGGTCCATGGAGGCTGGAGATTCCGGAGATGGCCTTTACTCTTGAGCAGGAGCATCCAGAGTTCTGGCAGCAGTATGAGCAAGTGCGATATTACAGCGGCACAGGAGTCTATACTAGCTCTTTTGTGATGCAGGAGGTCCCGGCAGGATGCGCGGTATTACACCTGGAAGAACTGCGGGAGACAGCGCAGGTGCGGATCAACGGCAGGATCTGCGGGGATATTTGGAGGCGTCCCTGGAAACTGGATGTGACGGGAGCCCTGACAGCCGGTAAAAATACGATAGAGGTATCCTGTTCAAACCGGTTGATCAATTATGCCATAAACCCGGAAAACGAAATAACCGATTATCCCGGAGAAGTAGTGGCCGGATGGCCTTATTTCTCGCAGGCGATTAACCAGATCAGGCACAGGCGTATCGGCCTGGACCGGGAACGGCAGGCTGTCAGAGAGCCTGTTCCTTCGGGAATGTGCAGCAAGGTCTGGATTACATTTTCGGATAATGAGGGAACGCATTTCCCCACGACAGAATAGAGGAGATCAGATGATGAACTTGGATATGGATTATACGCTGGAATTCATGAAGGAATTATTGGCAATCCCCAGTGTAGGAGGAGACTGTGAGGCAGCAATGGAGAGAATTTGCCAGGAATTTGCCTCTCTTCATATTCCCGTTAAGACCACCAATAAAGGGGCGGTCTACGGTACTCTTATGGGGGAGGAGGATGAAGACCAGGTTCTGGTGAACGCACATATAGACACTCTGGGAGCTATGGTCAAAGAGATCCTTCCCAGCGGAAGATTGAGGGTAGCTCAGATCGGGGGATATACATGGACTACCTATGAAGGAGAGAATCTGGTGGTTCGTACCATGGATGGTACGGAATATACAGGGACGCTGCTCTACGAGAAACCATCCGTCCACAATTTTCCGGAGGAGGCTCGCAATGAGGTACGCACTGAGGACAACATGGAGATCCGCCTGGACGAGGATTTCTGCTCTGCACAGGATGTGGAGGATGCCAGGATCCATGTGGGGGACTACGTGTTCTATGATCCCAGAACCGTAATTACGCCCAAAGGTTTTATCAAGTCCAGGTACATCGATGACAAGGCCTGTGTGGCAGTCATGTTTGCGGTAATGAAGTATCTGACGGAAAATGGAATCCGGCCCAGGCATACCACCCATTTCTATGTGGCAAATTATGAGGAGATCGGGCATGGGGTATCCTATATTCCGCAGAATACCCGCGAGATGCTGTCCATCGACATCGGAACAGCGGGCATCGGCCATACCTCTGATGAACACTGCGTCACGATCTGCGCAAAGGACAGCCGTTCCCCGTATGACTATGGATTCCGCAAACATCTGACCGAGCTTGCCCGTCGTGCGGGAATCGACTATCGGGTTGAGGTACATAACCGTTATGGCAGCGATGCCAGTCTGTGTGTTGTGCGCGGGGCTGACGTGAATTTTGCCTGTATCGGCCCGGGCACTGACGCTTCGCACCACTATGAGAGAACCCATGTGGACGCCCTGAGAAATACGGCGGAATTACTGAAGGAATATTTAACTAGGTGAGAATACGCATATTCTGCGGAAGTTATAGTGAATAAGAAGAATTTCTGCTCATATCTGTATGAAAATGAACATCAATAAATAAGTATCCGATTGAAAAAGCATGTGTATCAATCTGCAGAAGGAGGTACGAATTTGCGGGCTTATGAACGGTTTTTGAAATATGTGGTGGTTCACACCACCAGTGATGATACCAGTACCGCGGTGCCATCATCCCAGTGCCAGTTTGACCTGGCTAATCTGTTGGTGGATGAGATGAAGGCGATGGGGATAGAGGATGCCCATGTGGATGAGAAATGCTATGTGTACGGCACAGTCCCAGCCACACCAGGGTATGAGAAGGTTCCTTCTCTGGGATTCTGTGCCCATCTGGACACGGCGGCGTTCAACGGAAAGAATGTAAAGCCCCGGGTCATAGAGAACTACGACGGCAAAGATGTGACGCTGGGGGACAGCGGCCGCGCACTGACAGCAGAGCAGTTTCCCCATCTGTCCTCCATGAAGGGTAAGACACTGATCGTCACTGACGGAACCACGCTTCTGGGCGGAGACGATAAAGCCGGTATCGCAGAGATTATGACCCTGGCAGAGCGCCTGATGAAGGGAGAGATTCCCCATGGAAAGATCTGCCTGAGCTTTCCGCCTGATGAAGAGATCGGCGCGGGCGCCAAAGATCTGGACATAGAAAAATACGGTGCCACATATGCCTACACTGTGGACGGAAGCCAGGCAGGCCTCATCGACTATGAGAATTTCAATGCAGCGCTGGCCAAGATTCATATTACGGGTCTCGGCGTCCATCCTGGTTCATCCAAGAACACGATGATCAATGCACTGCTGGTGGCAAATGAGCTGAACAATATGCTTCCCTCCGGCGAGACACCCCGGGACACGGAAGTCTACGAGGGATTCTTCCATCTGACCAAGCTAAATGGTACACCGGATGACACGGATATGGAATATATCATCCGGGATCACGACCGTGGCCTGTTTGAAGGGCGCAAGAAGAGTCTGGAGCACATCTGTGTGCTTCTGAATGACAAATATGGAGACGGAACTGTCAAGCTTCATATTCGAGATCAGTATTATAATATGGCGGAGGTCATCCGTCAACATTTCCATCTGGTGGAAAATGCAATCGAAGCGATTCACCAGGCCGGCCTTACCCATATCACAAGACCGATCCGCGGCGGCACCGATGGTTCGCAGCTCAGTTTCCGGGGGCTTCCATGCCCGAATCTGGGAGCCGGATACTATGCCTGTCACGGGCCCTATGAACATGTGACGGCAGAAGATCTGGATACAGTCGTGGAGATTCTTATGAATCTTACAAAGCTGTACGCAGACAGGCGGGAATAAAACAGGGCTTTTCTTTATCATTGAAGCTCCGAACATCCATTTAGTTAAAACAGAGAGGCTTCAAAGTCACATGAGGCCTCTCTGTTAATATGGATATCTTTTGTACCATTTTGCTGATCCATCTACTCCCGTATCCCCGACAACCACTCCACTGCCTCCCACAGCCGTTCCTTTTGCTCCGCCGAAGCCTCTGGCAGCTCGTCTACAGACACTCCCTGCATA
>CATJIO010000153.1 GCA_949740725.1 uncultured Lachnospiraceae bacterium
TAATAAGGACATATTACAATCTTCCTGATAATAAATCTTAGCCATTTCTCTTTCCTCCATCTTAACTGTTCCATGAATTTTAACACTTATGTTAAAGGCTGAATGCCGACGACTCTCTGTCCGCCTCTGGCACGACCTCTAGCTAACCTTTTATCAAGCGCTCTACCGGATCCATCTGAAAATAACCTGTCCGGAGTGCAAGCGCCTCTATCCTCTGACGCTATGGCAGATACCGGATATCCTCTGCCCCTCTTTCTAGACCGGTAAGGCCGGTTCGGGCCAGTTCTAAAATCTCATAATCCTCCAGGAGATTAATCAGCGCATCAAGCTTGGACTGATCGCCGGTGAGCATTACCGTGAGGGAATCCTTGCCCACGTCTACGATGGTGGCGCGGAAAATATCCGCGATGGCATTCACTGCCTGCCTCTGGCTGGCATCCGCCCGCACCTTCACCATAATCAGCTCCCTGTACACGGATCGGCCAGCAGGCAGCTCCTTGATGTCCCGCACATCCTCCAGCTTCCGCAACTGATTCTCAATCTGAACCAGTACTTCATGATCACCCAAGGAAACCACGGTCATGCGGGAATATCTGGGATCCGCGGTAACCCCTACGGTAAGGCTCTCAATATTATACCCCCGGCGACTGAAGAGCCCTGCCACCCGGGCCAGTACACCTGCCGTATTATCCACTAATAAGGATAAAACAATTCTATTATCATTCATATTATCACTCGCCTTCGAATTATTTGCAAATTGTCAAACTCTATCATAGCAATGCAGATGCTATTTGTCAAATGAATAATTTGAATAGTTATTATATTTCAAGGTTATGATAAGGCTAAATTCAGAACAAAAATGGAAATATCAGGATATTTTGTGCAATATTATCCGTCAATTTACCAAATAGTCCCATTTTCCTCTATAAGACTATTAATCAACCTATAATAATTCCAGAAAATCCTGTTTACCTCCGCGATAAAATCTCAGTCAGCTTCACCGCATCCTCCGCAATCTGATCTGCCCCAGCAGCTTCTAATTCCTCCCTGCTTCCGTAGCCAAAGAGCACTCCCACACTGGCGATTCCATTTTCTCTGGCGCCGATGATGTCATGTTCCCGGTCGCCTACCATCACCGCTGTCTCTGCCTGG
Source organism: uncultured Lachnospiraceae bacterium (assembly GCA_949740725.1). Lineage (GTDB taxonomy): Bacteria > Bacillota > Clostridia > Lachnospirales > Lachnospiraceae > Caccovicinus. The sequence goes on from CATJIO010000153.1 coordinate 1,153, forward strand.
ATTCCCTCCCGTTCCATCACATAGCGGATCACATCCCCCTTTTTCACCCGGGTTTCCTCCAAATCCGCGCCTCCCACAAAGATAAACTCCTCTTCCATCTGAAAATGCGCGATAATCCGTCTGGCAAAAACTTCCGGCTTAGAGGTTGCCACAAATAGCCGTTTCCCCACCTTTCTCAGTTCCTTTAACATCTCCCGGATACCAGTAATCTCCTTATTCTCCAGAATCCCTCGTTCCGTATAATATTCCCGGTACACCAAAACCGCTTCCCTTGCCTGTTCTTCAGAAAATTGATAATACCGCCGGAAGCTGTCGGTCAACGGCGGCCCGATGAAGGGCGTAAGCTTAGCCAAATCCGGTTCCTCAATTCCATAATGACTCAATGCATACCGCACTGATTTTGTGATCCCCACCATGGGATCCGTCAATGTTCCGTCTAAGTCAAATAATATATTCTCTTTTGCCATTTTTCACTCCTACAATAAAAGCGCTGGCTAAACGCTTTTTCCCGCTTATGCCAGCGCCACACACGGCAATTCCTAAATTATTCCTATCTCCCTCTACAAGCCTTCTGCCAAAGAAGCTGCGCCAGAACCATCAAAACGGTAGGTTACCCCGTCAATGAATCTTGTGGTATCCCGAAGCATCTTTCCTGACTCGTCCATCCAGTAACGAACACCCTGCTCCTCAAACCAGCCTGTCTGCACGTAGCCGTTTCCATCGAAATGATACCACTCCCCGTCGATCTCCTGCCAGCTGGAGCTGGGCCAGCTTCCACGGCTGTTCTGATACCACAGGTGATCTCCATCTTGTACCCAACCCACATAATCCTTTATGGCGCTGCACACACCTTTATCGTCAATCTGGTAGATCAGCCCATCCAACTTGCACACCTGATCAGTCAGCATCCTGCCATCGCTTCCCAGCCAATACTTCTTTTTCTTTTTTGTATCCCTATACCAACCAGTCTGCATATAGCCCTGGTCATTAAATCTATACCAGCTCCCGTCGATCTCCTCCCAGGCTCCCTTCGGGTAGCTGCCATCCTCTCTCTCGTACCAGCGGCCATGGTCATCCTGCTTCCAGTCAGCGCCATACACCGTACCCGGGAGCATTGCCAGCAAAGCTGCCGCCGCAAAAAGGGCGGCTGGCTTTTTCTTGTAATTTCCTCTCATATCGTCCTGCCTTTCTTATGACCTTCCTTGATTTTCCAGAAACAAAATCTTTTTTTATCATAACACAGGTTTCTCAAAAAGACAATCACACCAGTTTCCCTTTTTTCTTCCTTCTCTTCCAAACGAATGCCAAAATATCTTTCAATACAAGAAAAGCATCCAGTTCACCTCGCCATGCTAAACGGTTAATTTGCGGAGACGCTCCTTGTCTAAAATGGCGACTCCGCCTCTGGATACCTCTACAATTCCTTCGCTGGCAAAATATTTCAGCATTCTGGATACAACTTCACGGGCAGAGCCCATATACCGGGCTATCTGCTCGTGTGTCAATCCAATAGCGCTGGATCCGGTCCGCGCCAATTCATCCGAAAGAAAAATTGCCAGCCGCTTATCCATACTCATAAAAAGAATCTGCTGCATTACCCACATCACATCAGAAAAGCGGCTAACTGCCGTTTCCAGGGCAAATATCCGGATATCCGGGTTGCGTTCTGAAACCGCCGCAAAGGCAGGCCCGCTGATCACGCAGCACTCACTGTCCTCCTCTGCGTCCACAAACACATCAAACGTGATGGCATCCAGTACACAGGATGCCGACAACATACACAGATCGCCTTTATACAGACGGTATAGGGTAATGTCTTTCCCCTCATCTGACATCATATAAAGCCGGAGACTTCCTGAGCGGACAAGAATCACGCCCGAGCATTCGTCCCCGCCATGGACATTCTTCCCCTTAGGATAGGTAACATCATAAGAATTCTGGCAGATATAATCCTTATCCCTGTCCGGCACTTTTTCCCAAAAGGGAAAAGTTTCTCTGTAAATGGATGCAAACCTGGATTCATTCATACAATCACCTCTATTCCTCCTTAAGTTTCCCAATTTCCATTATGCCTTCCCCTTATCAAAAATGCAAGATGCAATTTTCCGTATTCTTCCATGGGGCAATACTGCATGGATGCCTCGCACCCCATTTACGATCTGCGTTACCCGCTGATCCACCCCTAAGCTGGTAAAGGCCAATGCTTCTTTCCGCCCAACCTGATATTGCTCCATAATCAGCTGGACCATCTCCTCCAGAGCCTGGTAGGATGCCTTGGTCAAATCTTCATCAAACCCAAAGGTGATCCAGCCCTCCGAGGTTTTGGCCCGGGGCATGCTCCAGTGCAGATCTGGACGTACCTGGATTTTCAGCACAATTCTCTCCATAGGGCATTCAATCGCCGTCCCGCCCAACTCGCCATTCCCCTGGGCAGCATGGCCGTCTCCAACATAGAACAGTGCTTCGTCACAAAAAATCGGCAGGTATAATGTAGAACCTGGTATCAGCTCTTTGCAGTCCAGATTTCCTCCCGCCGGTCTGGGCGGATGGGTAGAAAGCCGCCCAGGCTCATTGGGCGCCACGCCCATCACGCCCAGAAATGGATTCAGCGGAACGATATGCCCCATGTGGCTTACCCCCACCATCCGCTCCAGGTCCAGATCCCAGTTTAAGAAAAATTCTTCCTCCTGATGGATCCCCAGCTCCCGGGTGTGAGGCACATCACTCCCCCCCACCCGGCTCCACCCCCAGTTCGCCGGCCGGTTTTCCAAAATCTGTACTTCAAGGATCATCCCAGCCTTCGCCCCATCCACAGCAATCGGGCCGATAAGTGCATGTCCCCAGTCCTCAGCCCCGCGGCGCCCCGCAAAAAAACTGCCGCTACTGCTCCTGGGATCCAGTGGCTTTTCCTGATGCCAGTCCCCGTCCATGCTGGAGCACACAATCGTATCCCCAGGCTGGATCCTTGCGACCGGCTTATCTGTCTTACAAAAGGTTCCAATTAATGTTTCTCTTTCCAGTGGAATATTCACTATTTTCATCTTCACCGCCTCCTTATTCTGCCGCTCTGTCAATCCATAAGATATCCAAACTCATCGGCCCATTGTTTATAATCGGCAAAGGACTCCTCTAATCCATAGCAGGGAAGATACCCTGCGCCCTGGATTAGCCGCGTTACATCCATGACCCCATTGTCCAGGTCAGCGTGATACCTTACATTGGCCTGTGACGGGGCTATCTGAAAGCGAAAATTCTGATATTCCTGTTTCAGCCTCCAGCACCAATCCTCGATAGACCACACAGAGCCAGAGCTAATGTTAAAAATGTCCCATGGAAGATGATCCTGGCCTGCAATAGCATAGATCGCTTTTGCAACTTCTCTGCTGTATACCCAGCTGGTCCTGTTTGCCCTTGGCAGAATCGCCTCAGTTCCCTCCCGCGCCATTTTAAACGTCTGGTACGGCGCGCTCATGATGTCCCGCACTCCTGTTGGCCTTTCCCATGGGCCAAACACATCGCCCAGCCTCACTGCTGTTACCTCCAGGCCATAAAGCTGTTTACACCGAAGGGCTAATGCTTCCGAGGCAAATTTCGAGATTTCATACAGGTTTTTCGGGGTCAGATCCCTCATCTCTTCTGTAAGCCGCCCCATGGTATGCGCTGTCTCCCCATAAATCGCGATGGAGCTGACATAAATAAATCGCTTGAGCCCACATGCTGCCGCCCCGCGAAGCAATTCGATAGTTCCACTGCAGTTGATTTCAAAAATCCTGCGCATATCGCGCCTCTCCCGCTCTTCATTTGGCGTGATAACCGCTGTATGGATAATCGTGTCAATCTTATACTTTCTCAAAACCGCGCAAACATGGCTACCATCCAGGACATCACCCTTTTCCCAGAAGTAGGTCCCCTCCATCCCCCGAAACACATTTAGCGCTTCCTCCATCACAGGCAAGGGGTCATAGTTAACCACTGTTGCTTTATGCTTTAGGAATTCCTCTGTCAGATTGATTCCTACAAAACCGGATCCCCCGGTAATGAGTATATTCATCTTCTTACCTTCCTTCTTCATTGCCTGCTCTTATTCCTTCAACAGCCCAAAAGCCCGCACCGGAGACGCCGATGCCCCGGTAAGGCGCAGCGGAACACCATAAAACTGGAATTCCCCTTTCCCCACCAGCTGATCCAGATTGATCAGCCATTCATAATGGGTAATCTTTCTCTCACGGCATACCCGATGGCTGGGAAAGAGCTTAGTATCCATTATGTCCGTAGAGGGTCCCTCCACTCCATGAACCCGGGAATGGTGATCTGCCAGCCAGTGTGTGGCTTCCGCGCTCAATCCGGGATTAGAGTAAATACACTCTGGATTTGGATAATACCGGGATACCCCAGTACACAATAAGACAATATGACCGTCAATAGCCACCCCCGCCTTCTTCTCCGCCTCCTCTAAATCCTCCGGGGTAATGGTTCCCCTGTCAGGAATATGCCTTAAGTCCAGGCACACCGCCTTGCCAAAAAATAAATCCAACGGCATCTGGTCAATGGGCAAACCTGTAGGGCTCATATGGTAAAATGCGTCAATATGCGTTCCGATATGATCTACTGTACTGATATAATGCCACGCGGATGTAAATGGATCCTCCGGCGTTCCCATCCTTAGAGATCCCGTATCCTCATGAGATTTTAGCTGGACGAATACATTTGCCGGAAAGGCCTCCTGGCAGGGCATATGATCCACATAGGGCAGCGTTAAATCGACAATTTTGTTCCACATTTCCGTTCTTCTCCCTTCCCTTTATTCCAGTCCTTTGTTGTCATATCCATACCCAGCTCCCGTTATGGCGGTAACCTTATCTCTTAATTTCATTCTGTCTCCAATCCTCCTTACACTCATTTATGCTCATTATCAATCATCATTGAGTAGTATTTATATAGTTAAAATAACACATACTTTCCTAATCTGCAACAAAAAAATCGCATTTACATTCTTTTTCTACAATTTTTCACAAGATTCTGCTGTAATTTTTATGGGTTTTTCTTGTCTTTTTTTGCAACATGTGATAAACTATATTCATTACTGATGAGTAACGATACTCTATTTTTTGTAAAGGAGAATATCCGATTATGGTAGAATTAATTACTGCTGAGAATATAGAAAAGCTTGGAACCTTTTTTTCTTCCCGTTCCCAGCTGTTAGATTTTTTAATTATGGAACTTATCCGGCGTGAAGACACCATTCTAGGATCTTTGACGCTAAAGCTCGAGCTGGATAAGCTTGGGGTAAATGTGGCGATTGCCACCATCGGGCGCAGTCTCAAAATGCTGGATGATAAAGGCTGGACGAAGCCAATATCAAATAAGGGGCGTATCCTTACCTCCGAAGGACGTTCCACTCTGGATATGCTCTGTAATCGCATTGAAAAGTCCATACTCAGCGACGAAATCGTAAGCTCTCTGGAGATCAATAACTTTGACGATCTGTTAAACGTTTTGGAAGCACGTCTGATCATAGAAAGAGAAGCGGCCCGCCTCGCCGCTTCCAAAGCAACAGAAGAAGATTTTGAGAAAATGCAGTGGACTCTGGATCAGCACCGCATGCTTCTCGCCAAAAAGCTGGATGATTCCCGCGCCGGTCTGGATTTCCACACCCTGGTGGTAGATGCCGGGAAAAATCGTTTTCTGGGCGCGGTACAGCGTCTCCTGGCTTTTGAGGAGCATCAGATCGAATCCCGCTTTGAAAGCTTAGGCGTGAGAAACCATGCCCTGGAATATATTGAAGATCATCAGCAGCTATTAAATTATTTAAAAGCCAGAGACGCCGACGCCGCCTGCCGTTTCATGGACGAACATATCTCCTACATTATCGAATCAGTAAAGCAGGAAAAACTGACAAAAACCAAGCCCTTGCTGTAGAAAGCCCTCCTTAAGCAGCAACGCCGGCAAAACGTCCCCTGGTTTGTGCTGCTCTCTGTACTACCTCCCGTTATCTTACCGGGAAGTGTCCGCTGAGGTAACATTGATAACCGCATTCCTTTGGCGTGCTTAGCTGTCGCCTTTTTCCAAGATCCGCCCTTCCTCATCGATCTGTACATTTACCGAAATTCCTTCCAGATACCGATATGCCTGCTGCTGTGCCGCCGGATCCTGAATCAGCCTTGTTCGGCAGCCCTTTTGGAGACATGGCACAAAACGCAGCTCCAAAATTCCCTCCTTCGAGACATCTGCCTCCACCAGACCAGTATTCAGCGTCCGGCTGTTAAACCAGTAATTTCCCAGACTGTAGACAATGGGAACCCCTTGGTAAAATTCAATTCCCTGAAGGCAGTGAGGATGAGCCCCAATAACCAGGTCAGCCCCTGCGTCAATATACTGGTAACCCAGCTGACGCTGATCCGCTTCAACCTGATCTGTTCCTTCTGTCCCCCAATGAACATAAACCACTACAAAATCGCTGGTCTCCTCTGCCTTTCGGATCACCTCCAGAAAAACCGCCGGGTCATAGGTCCGCAAAACCCCTGCTCCTGTCTCTGTCGCCTCCTTTGTGTACACGTAGGAGCGCTCGATCTGGGTTGCGCTCACATAAGCCAGACGCATATCCCCGGCCTGGAAATAGGCGATCTCTTTCGCCTCGCCCAGATTTCTGCCTGCCCCTACATAAGGAATCCCATATTGATCTAGCGTATCCAGCGTATCCAAAAGCGCGGTTTCCCCATAGTCATACACATGATTATTGGCCAGGGATACGATATCTACCGACAGCCTGTCCAGCTCTGCCGCCATCTCCGGCTTCGCGCGAAAGGTAAATGTTTTCCCGGAAAGTGGCTGTCCCCGGTCACTGTAAGTAAACTCATTATTCACCATCATGATATCCGCATCATCCATACAAGCAATCAAATCCTCAGAAATGCATTTGGTGATATCCTTCCCATTGCTATAATAATATGCCATATTGGCATACCCCTCCGCAAAGCTGATATCCCCAGCAAAGGACAGAGTCACCTGTCCCGGAACGCGGACTTCCTTTTCATATATAGTTCCCGGCAGATTCTCTGGCTCTGCAGCTTCCCCATATTCCTTATCCCTGTCTATGTCTACCTGCTGACAAGGAGGAACACCGCAAAGCAGCACCAGGAGAAACAGTAAGGGCATATTATTGGTCATCATTTCCTCCATCACCTCTGCGAGCGTATACAAAGGCTCCCTTATTTCTTTTATGCTAGATTATAGCCCGGTGAAAACCATCCGTCAATTATTTCTTCCCTCTGCCAGGCTGCATCCGCAGCCACTCCATATAGTAATCAACGGTCTACCTAGCCCTCTGCCTCCGAAACTCCCGCGGCGTCATCCCAAATTTCTCTTTAAACCGTCGGTTAAAATAAGACAAATTTTCGAATCCAGTAGCCGCTGCCACCTCCAAAATCGTATCCCCTGACGCCAAAAGCAGTCTGGAAGCCATAGTGAGCCGATAATCATTCAAATACGACGTGAAGGATACGCCGAAGAGCCCCTTAAAAAATTTCATAAAATGAGATTGGCTGAAGCCTGTCACATCCGCCATCCGTTCAATCGACAGCGTCTCCGGATAATGCTCCTCCACAAACCGGATTACCATCCTAGACTTTTCCATGGTTTTTTCCCTTCCCCGGCTTTTCTCGCCGTTTCCCTCCTCCGGCTCTTTCACACATCCATACTGGAATAACAGGAAGAAAAATTCAAAAAGCTTTCCTTTAATTAAAAGAGGGAAAGCCTCTGGAAAGCTTTTCCGGATTTCATCAATAGCGTCAATGCATGCGGCCATTTCCTCATACCCCTCCATGTCCGGCTCCAGGCAGGATATCAGCTCCTTTTTTCTCGTAACAATAGGCTCCAAATACTGCGTCCACACCATATCCCCCGGCTGTCCCAAGAGAAGGGCGCAAGGAAAAATAATATTTTCGTACTCCATGATCTCATGGCGAAGCTGCCGAATAGAATGAAGCTTCCCTGGACTAATCAGAAGGATATCCCCTGCTTTCACCTCCATCCCTTGAAAATCAATAATTACTGTCCCCCTCCCCTTCTTAATGTAGATCAGTTCCATCTCCTCATGCCAATGAACCGGCACCCGCTTAAAATCCAGGGGAATAGAGCAGGGATAGGTGAGGTAGGGAAAGGAATGGCTCTCTCTAGAAATCTTCTCATGATAGTTTTCGTACTCAATAATCCGCATAAAATCTTCCTTTTTTTCACAGTTTTTTGATTACTTTGATAGAATTGTATCATATTTTCCTCAAATAGTGCAAGAAATTCCAGCCAATCCCCACATATAATTAAAATAACGGAATGAACTGAATGGGAATAAAGTCCAGAAAACCGTGAAAAATGAATGCAGAAAACAATATCGTAAGATGCACTCTCAAAGAGACTGTGAAGGAGGTAATCCATATGAATCTAACAGAGCAAATCCAGGTACAGTGTGGAAAAGAGATCTCCCGGTGCACCAATCATGAATTATATGAAGCTCTTCTGAGCCTGGTGCAAAAAGAAGCCATGACCCGGGAAAATCAGGAGGGAAAGAAAAAGATTTATTATATTTCCGCAGAATTTCTCATCGGTAAGCTCTTATCGAATAATTTAATCAATTTAGGCTGGTACGATGAGGTACGGGATATATTAAAGGCTAATGGAAAGGATCTCTGCCAAGTGGAGGAGAGCGAGCCTGAGCCTTCTCTAGGCAATGGCGGTCTGGGGCGGCTGGCTGCCTGCTTCTTAGACTCTATGGCCAGTCTTGGCTTAAATGGCGCGGGCATCGGCTTAAACTACCACTTTGGTCTCTTCAAGCAGGAGTTTGCCCATGGCCTGCAGAAGGAAACGCCCAATCCCTGGATGGAGGAGAAAGGCTGGCTGATTCCCAGAGAAACCTCTTACTCCGTTCAATTTGGGAAGCTGACTGTTCGCTCCCGGCTGTATGATATCGCGGTAACTGGCTATCGGAACCGGACTGACTGGCTCCATTTATTTGACGTGGAAAGTGTGGATGAAACCATCGTGGAAGAGGGCATTTCCTTTGACGAGGAAGATATCGCGAAAAACCTGACCCTGTTTCTCTATCCCGATGACAGCACCGAGGCAGGGCGGAAGCTTCGGATCTACCAGCAGTATTTCATGGTGAGCAACGGCGCCCAGCTGATCCTTGACGAATGTGTGAAAAAGGGATGTAGCCTCCACGATCTTCCGGACTACGCAGTGATCCAGATTAATGATACCCACCCCTCTATGGTGATACCAGAGCTAATCCGCCTCTTAACCATGCGGGGCATTGATTTTGATGAAGCGGTAGACATTGTACGCAAAACCTGCGCCTACACCAACCACACCATCTTGGCAGAAGCCCTGGAGAAGTGGCCCATCGCTTATTTAAAAGAAGTGGTTCCCCAGCTGGTACCTATTATCGAGGTGCTGGACGACCGGATCCGCCGCCGCTTCCCCTCAGAAGATGTGTCTATCATTGACCAAAACGACCTGGTTCACATGGCCCACATGGATATCCACTATGGGTTCAGCGTAAACGGGGTGGCCTACCTCCACACAGAAATCTTGAAGAATACTGAACTGAAGAACTTTTATGCACTGTATCCAGAAAAATTCAATAATAAGACCAATGGCATCACCTTCCGCCGCTGGCTTCTTCACTGTAATCACCCCTTATCCGATTTCATCACCAAAAAGATCGGCAACGGCTATAAGAAAGACGCCCATGAACTGGAGAAGCTGGAATCCTTCCAGGATGAGGCCTCTCTTCAGCAGCTGTTAGAAATTAAGCGGCAAAATAAACTGGCCTTAAAGCATTACCTCATGGAGACTCAGGGAATTCAGGTGGATGAAAATTCTATTTTTGACATACAGATTAAGCGGCTCCACGAATACAAGCGGCAGCAGATGAACGCCCTGTATGTGATTCACAAATACTTAGCCATCAAAAAAGGCCATCTCCCCACCACGCCGGTCACCGTATTTTTCGGCGCTAAGGCTGCCCCAGCTTACGTGATCGCCAAGGATATTATCCACCTGATCCTGTGCCTGGAAAAGCTGATTGCCAGCGATCCCCAGGTAAGCCCCTATTTGAATGTAGTCATGGTGGAAAATTACAATGTAACCAAGGCCGAACGGCTGATCCCTGCCTGTGATATCTCCCAGCAAATCTCCCTGGCCTCCAAGGAAGCCAGCGGAACTGGCAATATGAAATTCATGTTAAATGGCGCGGTAACCTTAGGAACCATGGACGGAGCAAATGTAGAGATTGCCGACCTGGTAGGGAAGGAGAACATCTATATCTTCGGGGAATCCAGCGAGAAGGTCATCGATCATTATCACAAGATGGACTATGTGTCCAGGACCTATTATGAAAACAATGAGGACATCAAGGAAGCTGTGGACTTTATCACCGGGCCTGAGCTGATGGCAATCGGCAGCTCGGAACATCTTACCCGCCTTCACGATGAACTGCTGAATAAGGACTGGTTCATGACCCTCTTAGATTACGAAGACTATGCCAAGGCTAGAGAGCAGGCTTATCGGGATTATGAAGATCGGCTCACCTGGGCGAAGAAAATGTTAGTAAATATCAGCAAAGCCGGCTTCTTCTCCTCCGACAGGACCATCGCAGAATATAACCGGGATATCTGGAAGCTTCAGTAAGAAAAATTCCAGAAGACGCTCCCTCTGGCACATACTTGGCGAGGGGTACGCTACCCGTCCGCAGGATCCCCGGCAGGCAGTGTCCCATAAGGAATCCCCGCCGAAACCGCCGGTGCTTAGACGCGGTAGTTCACGCGTCTTACGCACCGTTGCGCTTTCGGCGGAGCGAGAACGGGGTGACGTTGGGGCACTGCCTGCCATGGGCGTTACTTCCTGCCGATTTGCGCCTGCACCGTAAATCAACCAGCCACCAATTCACTGAGCCTTTTCGGCTCACTTAACTGGCGGCTCTCTTCGCTTTCACGACAAAAAAGACTCAGCTCAATAGCAATTTTACTTTTCGCAATAAAGTACAGATTATTCTGATTTTTCTTCACACTCGAAGTCGCTCCATATGGATCGCTAAATGTCCAACCGCCTCTTTCGGAACCGCCTTCTTAAACTCCTGGCCAACCTTTTTGCAGATTACTTCTGCCAGCTGATAAGAATCTGGAAATTGTGTCCTGGCATACTGATCCATATCTAAGGTTATCGGCTCCTCATCCCGAATCCTGGCAATCAGGTATCGCAGATGGGCCATAAACCGTTCGAAGAGGAAAGACTCCGGATCCAACCGCAAGCCCATCCCCTGTTCCACCGTGGCCACCACTTCCTTCATCAGGGAAGCCACCCGAAGAGAGTCCTCCGGCTTCTCATCCATCCTGCCGGCCCGAATGTGGAGGGCGATATAGCCCACCTCATCCTCGCACAGCATACACCCCACCTCTCTGGCAATCATCCCCTGGCTTTCCTTGGCAATCCGGTATTCCTCCGGATAAAGGACTCGGATATCCCCGTGAAATGGATTTTTCAGGAGTATACCATTTTGCATCCGCAGCACTGCTACCGCAATGTGGTCAGCCAGAGGAATCAGGATATTGGGATTTAATTCCCCCAGCTGCTGTCTGGCCATATCCAGGATCTTTCCGGTCAGCTCCAGGAAGGCCGGATCCATACCGCTTAATACCTGGCGGCCGGTCCTCTTCTTCTCCTCCCTATCCACAATAGCATATCGTTTTGTATTTTCATCCCTCTCAAAGCGCTCGTTTACATGCTTTCCGAAACCAATGCCGCTCCCCAGCAAAATGGCCTCTTCTCCCCTTTTCATATCGTAAACCAGCACTCCATTATTATTTAACACTTTGATCACCCGGTACATCCCTTATCCTCCCTCTGTGATCCTTTATCCTCCGGCCTGTCTAGACCCTTTCCCAGACATTCAGCCTGCTGCTATGGCAGCAACAGATCTGCGCCGTGCTCCAAAGCCCGAAGCTCTTTTTCCTCTTCTACCAGCACCGATGCCCCTTCTGGCAGCGCTGTATAAATCACCATACACGCCTCGGATACCGCATGCTCTTTCACATAGGCCAAATCAAAATTCAGTAGAGGATCGCCTTTCTTTACCTTGTCTCCATCTTTAACCAAAGTCTCGAATCCATTTCCTTCCAATTTCACTGTATCTACGCCAATATGAAGCATAAACTCCATGCCATCCGCACTCTTTAATCCCACCGCATGCTTTGTGGGGAATACGAATGCCACCTCACCGTCACAAGGCGCCAAAACCTGACCATCCTTCGGCATCACCATGAATCCGTCGCCGATCATCTTCTGGGCAAAGGTTACATCCGGCGCTTTCTCGATGGATTGGATTAAGCCATTAAAGGGGCTGTATAAAGGCGCTCTGTTTTTCCCTGTAGTGCCCTGCGCATCCGCGCCAGCTTCTTCTATCTGCTTCTCCTCCATTGTCTGAGTAGTCTCCGCCTGTTCCTCTCCATAATATTCCACATCTGGAGCATGGTCCATATAGGCCACTAGATCCGCCTTTATATTTGGCACAGTAGGACCGTAGATCACCTGGATGCCCTGCCCTTTTTTCACCACACCAGCCGCTCCGGTCTTCTTTAGGATCCCATCATTGACCAGATCCGGCTTTGCCACCGTACAGCGAAGACGAGTGATACAGCAATCCACATCCACTACATTTTTCTTTCCTCCCAGTCCATTTAGGATCATCTGCGACCGCTCATCCGTCGCCGAATTTCCGGCAGCCTGGGCAGCTGTGCCTGCCTTTTTCGCATTTACATCGCTTCTCACATACAGTTTTACTTCCTCGCTGTCATCCCGTCCTGGAGTCTTTAAGTCAAATTTGACGATCAAAAACTGAAACAGGAAATAATAGACGATAAAAAAAGCCACGCCTACCACAGGGATCCAGTACCAGCTGGTTTTGGCCGCTCCAGGCAGAATGCCAAAGAGCACCAAATCGATAATTCCGCCGGAAAAGGTCATGCCAACTCCCACATTTAAGATATGCATCAACATATATGCTGCCCCTGCCAGCACGCTGTGAATCGCATACAGGAAAGGCGCCACGAAGATAAAGGTAAATTCCAAAGGCTCTGTAATGCCGGTCAGCATCGCCGTGAGCGCCGCAGACATGAGGAGGCCTCCCGCCACCTGCTTTTTCTCCGGTCTCGCTACCTGGTACATAGCCAGAGCCGCGCCCGGTAAACCGAAAATCATAAAGGGGAATTTTCCAGTCATAAACCTAGTTCCCGGATTTACACTGAAGTGGGCAATCTCCCCCACATTCGCCAGCTGGGCAAAAAAGATATTCTGAGCGCCATAGATCATCTGGCCGCCCACCTCCAACTGTCCTCCTACAGCAGTCTGCCAGAATGGCATATAAAATACATGATGGAGGCCAAAGGGAATCAGCGCCCTCTCAATAATTCCGTAAATCCAGGTTCCCACATAACCGGAACTGTTCACCAAAGCCCCTAGACTATAGATCCCATTTTGAATCACCGGCCAGATAAAGTACATCAAAATGCCGACAAAGATATACACCAGGCTGGAAATAATGGGTACAAATCGGGTGCCGCCGAAGAAGGACAACACCTGTGGCAGCTGGATATTATAATATTTGTTGTGAAGCGCCGCTACCCCAAGTCCTACGATCACACCGCCGAATACCCCCATCTGCAGAGAGGAAATTCCCAGTACCTTGGTCACCGAGCCATCCAACATCCCCACCGTCTGCTCCACTGAACCTACAATTCCTGCCACCGCGCCAGATGCATCCATCACCTCTGAAACGGTTACCAGCCTGCCGGACAGCACCAGCAACGCATGAATAGCTGTGTGCATAATAAAAAATGCAATAACACTGGCCAGAGCCGCTACTTCCTTCTCCTTCTTGGCCATGCCTACTGCCACCCCAATGGCAAAAAGCAAGGGCAGGTTTTCAAAGATTACATTGCCGCAGCTGTTTAAAATGTTTAAAAAACCATTTAGCAGCGTTCCGCTCCCCAAAATACCTTCCAAATGGTAAGCGCTGATCATCGTACCATTGGTAAAAGAACCGCCGATACCCAATAAAAGCCCGGCTACAGGAAGAATTGCAATGGGAAGCATAAATGAACGTCCCACTCTCTGAAGTACACTGAAAATCTTGTCTTTCATTCTCATTTCCCTTCTTTCTTTATAAATTTGTTGCTGCTCATGCCCTTTCGGAATTATATCAGGCTGCCTGGAAGAGGCCGTCTTGATCCATAAACAGCAAAAAGGCATAAACTCCCCTTATACAGCTAATTTGCCGCATTATAGATCGTTTATGCCTGATTATCACTTCCATCAGTAACACACTTTGGTTAAGTA
>CATJIO010000154.1 GCA_949740725.1 uncultured Lachnospiraceae bacterium
AGTAGGTGGACTTGATGGGGGAATGTCCGAAACGTAAGTGGGACATGGTAACGCCGCCGGACTTCTTAGAGTCATAGTCAAAATATGCCTGTGCGTACATGTCGGTATTATCGCCGATGATCTTGATGGAGTTTTTATTGGCGCCTACCGTGCCGTCTGCGCCCAAGCCCCAGAACTTACAGTTGGTGGTTCCCTCGGGAGTGGTAACTAAGGGGGCGCCCAACTTTAAGGACAGATTGGTCACGTCATCCTCGATACCTAAGGTGAATTTCGCCTTATCAGCGTTCTCATATACAGCAACGATCTGTGCCGGGGTGGTATCCTTGGAACCTAAGCCGTAACGTCCGGTGAAAATCGGAACAGCGTCGAACTTGGATCCCTTTAATGCTGCCACTACATCCAGATATAAAGGCTCGCCTAATGCGCCTGGCTCCTTGGTGCGGTCTAATACAGTGATCTTTTTAACGGTGTCCGGAATGGCATTGATCAGAGCCTCTGCGGAGAATGGACGGTACAGGCGAACCTTTACCACGCCAACCTTTGCGCCGCTGGTCTTGATCATGTAGTCCACGGTCTCCTCAATGGTGTCATTAACCGAACCCATAGCCACGATTACCTGCTCTGCATCTGCAGCGCCGTAGTAGTTGAACAGCTTATAATCGGTGCCGATCTTCGCGTTTACCTTGTCCATGTAGTCCTGCACGATAGCCGGAAGAGCCTCGTAGTAAGGATTGCATGCCTCGCGGGCCTGGAAGAAGATATCCGGATTCTGGGCGGATCCTCTCTGGCAGGGGTGGTTGGGATTTAATGCATTGGCGCGGAAAGCGTCAACTGCGTCCATATCCACCATGTCCTTCAGCTCCTCGTAATCCCAGGTCTCGATCTTCTGAATCTCGTGAGAGGTGCGGAAGCCATCGAAGAAATTGATGAACGGAACCTTGCCCTTGATGGCGGCGCAGTGAGCAACTGGAGTTAAGTCCATAACCTCCTGAACGCTGGACTCGCACAGCATAGCGCAGCCGGTCTGGCGGCAGGCATATACGTCGGAATGATCGCCGAAGATGGATAAGGCATGGGAAGCAATCGCACGGGCGGAGACATTAACAACTCCGGGCAGCTGCTCGCCAGCAATCTTGTAAAGGTTAGGAATCATTAACAGCAGACCCTGGGATGCGGTGTAGGTAGTGGTCAGGGCGCCTGCGGAAAGAGAACCATGCACAGCGCCTGCCGCGCCTGCCTCTGACTGCATTTCCGTTACCTGTACCGTACGTCCAAAGATATTGGTTCTCCCGTCGGTAGCCCACTCATCTGTATGCTCAGCCATAACAGAAGAAGGAGTGATCGGGAAGATGGCAGCTACGTCAGTATACGCATAAGAAGCGTGGGAAGCAGCCTGGTTGCCATCCATGGTTTTCATTTTTCTTGCCATTTTACTTTCCTCCTAATAAAATGTAAATAGTAGAATATCCTGATGATAAAAGGTTCAGGAATATTGACCTGTTTATATTATAACAATAATTCTATAAAATGCAAATAATTATGGAAAAAAATACAGGACTTTTTTCGACGGAGTTCCTATCTGGATTCTCCGGAATTGATCGCAATGGGCCATTTTATCCCGCGACTTTTAATTTTTCCTTAAGAAACACTTTCTCATGCCGATATATTTAAATATAATAGGTAGGAAGCTCTACGCACGTTTATAATGTGAGCCAGCACCCCCCCGGAGTTGATTTTCCAGGGGTCTGACTTGCTTTTTTTATATAGCAAATTCGTGAAACTGCTATTGGACATCGCGTTATTGTTCATTCCCTTCGGGCCGCGTCCATAGCTTGCTGCAGGATACTAAACTTGAGCAATAACGTATCATACTCTGTGTCGGGGGATGCGTAATACTTGTAAGTAGGAAAGGAGTCTGTTATTTATGAGGATTCAACATAATATTTCCGCCATTAATTCTCAGAGAAATATCTCTATGACCGACAGTACTATGGCAAAGAATCTGGAGCGTCTCAGCTCCGGCTATCAGATCAACCGGGCCGGGGACGACGCGGCAGGCCTGGCTATCTCCGAGGGGATGCGAGCCCAGATTTCTATCACCAACCAGGCTAAGCGGAATACCCTGGATGGCATTTCCCTGATCCAGACTGTGGAGGGAGCCCTGACAGAGGTTCACTCCATGCTGAACCGGATGAAAGGGATGTCTGTGCAGGTGGCAAACGGAACCTACACTGACACTCACCGGTCATCCCTGGATATGGAGATGCAGCAGCTAAAGGACGAGATCGAGCGTATTGGTACATCCACCACCTTTAGCGGCGTGTCCCTTTTTACAAATGGAAGCACCTCCAAAAAGGTATCCTTCACCTCCACCTACGGCTGTACGCTGGATCTGACCAATAAGACAGTATCCCTCAACTACGCCAGCCGCGCCGGGGAAGCCCCTGCCAGCAATGGTTATGAGGCTCTGGCGGAAAAGATCGCCACCGAATATGTGCCCAATGCTGTCTCCCAGATTTTGGATGCCTTCCCTTCCCTGAAGGCGGACATAGGGACTGATAAGGTGGAGATGGAGCTGAAGGTGGAATACATCGACGGCGGTTATGGGACGCTGGCCTATGCTAAGGCCTCTTTTCACTCCAGCGGTCGTCCCTTTAATATGCAGCTGGTGGTGGATACCGCCGATTTTTCCGACGAGTCCATTGGCAGCGGCGTGCTACAGTCAACCATTACCCATGAATTAATGCACTCCGTAATGCAGTATACCTTGGCCGACGGCATGTCCGGCCGGAACGGCGCGGAGAAATACCCGGAGTGGTTTGTGGAGGGGACGGCCCAGCTGGCAGGAGGAGGCTTTGCCACCAACTGGAATACCGGGCTGCAGCAGATTGCCAATCAGCTTACCGATGCCAATGACGCGTCAAAGGATGATGCGGTGAAAAACTATTTAAAATCCTACGATGTCAAGAGCCGTCCCTATGGACATGGATATCTGGCAGCGGCCTATATCGGGTATCTGGCCAATGGAGGCGGTGCGGTTACGGATCAGGGGATTGCTCAGGGTATGGACAAAATCTATAGCGATCTTTTGACTGGCAAGTCCCTCTACAGCGTGCTAAGCGCCCATACTGGCGGAAAGGTCAAGGATCAAGCTTCCCTGGAATCCCTTTTCGATAATCCGGACAGTAATTTAGTCTCCTTTGTACGGCAGCTTTCCGTCAACTCCAAAGGCGGCGCCGGTTCCATCGTGGCCGGCGGTCTGGATAAAGGTGGTAGCTCAATCATCGGTAGTGGCGCCACTAACCCCTCTTTCTCCGTCAACAAATGGAGCGTGGGCGCCGCCGGACGCATTACCTTCGCTGTAGGAAATGGGGATGGCAATATGCTCAGCGTGGATTTATTCCGCCTGGATGATATGGGCCTGCGGCTCTCCAACACTAATCTGCTGACCCAGGAGGATGCCAATCAGGCCATCGCCAGCGTGGATTCTGCCATTGACGCGGTCAGCCAGATGCGCAGCCACTACGGAGCAATGCAGAACCGATTAGAGCACACCTATGCCAACTTGAGCAACACAGCAGAAAACCTCACTGCCGCTGAATCCCGCATCCGGGATACGGACATGGCTTACGCCATCACCGAACACGTCCGCAATCAGATCCTGATGCAGAGTGGACAGTCTATGCTGGTACAGGCGAATCAGGTGCCCAACAGCATCTTAAGCCTGTTAGGATAAGCTCAAGATAGGAGGTTGTTTACTATGGGAATGATTCAGACGCTTACCTGCCCCTCCTGCCATGAATCCTGGGAAATTACCACCGGACACGGTATCCTGCACAGTACCTTGGAACGGGTGCTGAAGGCATTTCCCCAGGACACGCAGATGGAGATCCGGCAGGAGGTTCAGGGGCAGCTTGCCCCCATCTTCTACTTTAATTACCGTATGGCATCCTGCGGCCGGTGTAAAAATATCGTGGCTGTGCCGGTGATCGAATTCCCGGAAAGCGGCCGCTCCTACACTTCCTTTTGCCCCCAGTGCGGCACATCCGCCGAACTGGTGATTCTTAAGGAGGATGCTTCTCCCACCTGCCCCAGATGCGGGACAGAAGCGCTTTCCGTAGAGGACAGTGGGCGATGGGACTAATGATGAAATAAATAAAAAATCCACAGATTGCCTTATATCAGGTGTTCTGTGGATTTTTTATCTCTTTCTTTCGTATCTCTATGGGGCTCCTATCCCAGTCAGGGGGCTGGGAGCGACTACCATGCCGTCCCCGCTTCCTCCTGGCCCGCTATTGTTATCGCCGGGCGTCTGTGGCTGGACTGGAGCCGCGGGAGTGGGTTCGAATCCCGGCCCTCCCGGATTAGATGTTCCAGAACTCTCTGGCGTCTGTGGCTGGGAGGGCTCCTGTGATGGCCCTGCCTCGGAAGGTTTCGAAGTGTTTGTGCCTCCCTCTGCTCCTGTAGTTGGAACGATTCCATCTGCCGCCCCCTCTGAGGGAACGATGGTTTCTTCTGGCGCGGTGGTCTCCTCTGGCGGTATCACCACACCGGAAGTATTCCTGAGCACCACCGGGGCATGGCCTTTATAGGTGGTATTGTGATCCACATCCTGGCTGACTACTTCCCCATCCTTGGTGATCACCAGTCTGGTCTCCCAGTAGCTTCCCTGGCTTCCGGCGCTCTTTACCTTCTCCTCCTCTGGCTGAAGAGTGGGATCCTCCTCGTATGTGGGAGCCGGGATATCCGTATCCTTGAGCTTCGTAGATTTCAGCGTATATTTCACTCCTTCCTCCAGGATGGGAATCCCATAAATGGAAACCGTACACACCCTATCCCCGTAGCTGGAGCGAATTCCGATAGCTGTGTTGGAATTATTCATAAACTTATAGTCCGGTCCGCCGTAACTCACCGTTGCGTCCTGTCCCGGCGTCACATAGGAGGGCTCATAGGTATGGGATCTGCGAACCGTGGTCTTTAATCCTGCCCGAAGCACCGCATTGTATAATGTGGTAGAAACCTGACACACACCGCCCCCAATCTCCTGAACCACCTCGCCATTGCTGTAGGCAGCCGCTGCCTGATAGCCCTTGGCCTCAGTCCGCTGCCCTACCACTTCATTAAAGGAGAACTCCTCTCCCGGCATCAACACTGTACCGTTAATGGCCTCACAGGCCAGCTTTACGTTAGTATTTCGCTTGCTGTTGGCGGTGGTATTGGTGGTAAATGTGGAGATGGTGGTATACTTTTCTCTGGCTACTGTCTCATTGAACTCTGGCTCTACCTGGCTGACCGCGGCTGGAATCACCGCGTCAAATTCCTTCTTATCCAAAGCCTTTGCCATGTCCTCAATCAGCTTTTCCTGGTCTACCATACGGCCATTCTCCGCGCCGGTAAAGATAAATTTATTCTCCGCCGGGTCAAACTCGGAAATGGAGCCATTCTTTGCCGGCTTGTCCCACTGCTTCGCCGCCTCCGCGGCCTGGGCGGCTATGGCCTCCTCCAGTCCGCTGGTGTCCAGGCTGTAGGACTCCTTTGGTTCCCCGGAATAAATCTCATATAAAAGCCGATCCACCTTAGCTTCCATCAAGTTGGCTACCTGGTAGGCCTCTCCGTCATAGGTAATCTCCATGGCCCATGGGTATTTCTCTAATATTGCCCCCTTGGCGGCGTCAAAGCTCATACCAGTGATATTTACCCCCTCCACCTTCACTTCCTTCTCCAGCTCAGTCACCGGAACGGTGGTCTCCTCTGTGGAGGATTCTTCCTCAGCTCCCCGCTTTGCCTTAAAGGCGAAGATAATCGCCACTGCCGCCACTAGGACAACCAGGCCCACGATCACTGGCCAAAGGCTAGGAGTGTTTCGATATCCGTAGGGATTTCGCCGATTGTGGGAACCGCCTCTGCCATAACCGTGATTATGGCCTGAGGTATGAGAAGGGGAATGGCTGCCGCCCCTTCTGGCGCTGCTACTCTTTCCCCTGGTTGACGCGCTGCTTCTATGGGAACTTCCCGACCGGGAAGAAGAACTGTTGCTTCTGGCACGGCTCTGGCCCGCCGCGCGACGGCTTCTGTCATACTCATTCATCATCAATATCCACCCGTTTCCAAAATTTATTTCCTAATGACCGTAGTCGCAAGAGGTCATTTTTCTGACAAAAATCATGATAATTTACATGCTTTCCTATTATAACATATTTTCAAAAAAAAGGAATTACTAAATTATTAACTTTTTTTGCATTCCTGTTAAATCTTTCGCTGCTGTTCACGCGGGCTGTACCTGGAGGCAGCCTTTTTTCTTGCCATCCCCGTCCCATCTGTGCTATAGTAAACGAAAGAACAGGAGGTTCTCTATGGGATATATCGATCTACACGTCCATTCTAATGCTTCTGACGGCACCTTAACCCCTGCCCAGGTGGTGGAGCTGGCGGTGAAGCTGGGGCTGGATGCCATCGCCCTCACCGACCACGACACCACAGCCGGCCTTTCAGAGGCCAGGAAGGCTGCCCGAACCCTGGGAATCCAGCTGGTTCCCGGAATCGAATTTTCCTGTACCTGGAGGGAAAAGGAGATCCACATCCTGGGTTTATTTATCCAGGAAAATGATCCGGGTTTTTCAGCCGCAGTACAGGAACTTTTCCATATCCGCATCCAGCGGAACGAGGAGATGCTGCGCCGTTTCCAGGCAGCTAATTTCGCCATAACCATGGAAGAGCTGCGTGAGGGAAATCCAGATACCGTGATCACCAGAGCTCATTTCGCCAAGGTCCTGGTGAGAAAGGGATATGTGTCCTCCACAGATCAAGCCTTTAAGCGGTATCTCTCCTGCGGTTGCCCTTACTATATCCCCAAGGAACCGGTTTCACCGGAAAAAATCATGGGGATTCTAACGAAAAACGGCGCCTTCTCCTCCCTGGCCCATGTGGCGCAGTACAAGTTTGGATGGAGGGAGAGCGAAGAACTGATTCGATTCTTAACTGATCTTGGCCTTTCCGGGCTAGAAGTCTATCATCCTTCTCATCACCGCGGACAGTGCCAGAAGCTTTCCAGCCTGGCGAAAGCCTACGGCCTGCTTCCCACTGGCGGCTCTGATTTCCATGGGGCAAATAAGCCGGACATCCAGATGGGCTGGGGGCGGGGCGGACTGCGGGTTTCCTACTGCCTCCTTAAAGACATCCAGGATTTTCTGGAGCAGAAGGGACAACAGCATTAAAATTTTGCGGACTGTGCTACAGGGGGATTCTTGGGGATTTTCTATAAAAATATTTCCTGGCCTTCCAAATTTTCGTTGAAAAACGAAATTGCCCCCAGCCCCTTCCAATGCTACAATATAAGTCTATAATCGTTCCTGAATAAAAAGGAGGAAAAGACAATGAAAATCCAAAATATTGATAACGTAGAAAAGTTTTTTGAAGTAGTCAATCACTGCAAAGGAGTGGTGGAACTGGTTTCCCCGGAGGGCGATAGGATCAATCTTAAGTCCAAACTGAGCCAGTACCTTTCCCTGGCCACCATGTTTTCCAACGGATATGTGCGGGAGTTGGACATTGTGGCCCACGAGAAGGAAGATGTGGAGCGCTTAATCCAGTTTATGTATCAGGGCGAGTAATCTCGCCCTGTATTTCTTTTCCTACATATAAGGGTTCTCCCTGCTGAGCTTCTTTAGTTCTCTTGGCGTGCAGTGAAAGGTCTCCTTAAACTGCTTATAAAACATTTTTTGATTCCATATCCCATTCTGCTCCAGTATCTCCTGGATGCTACTTTCTTTATACAAAAGATCCTGATAAACGTGGTTTAACCGTACATGGCTGACATACTGCAGAAAGGACATCCCGGTATTCTTTTTAAAAAACCGGCAGAAATATTCCTTATTCAGCCCCAAGGTATCTGCCGCCTCCTGAAGCTCAATCGGTTCCCTATAGTGCTGCTCCACATACTGGAAAACCTGTTCAATGCGGCTTAGCTGATTATTCCCGGCAATGGCTACGGTATCTGGGGCCGGGATGCTGAATTCATCCACCAGCACTGCCATAATCCACAAAATCAGCGCGCTGCTGCTGAAAGGGTAGCTGGGTTTCTGGACAAAATAGAGCTGGGTCAAATCTTTTAAATACTCACATAGCTGGTTGTAGCCATCCTGCTGCTTTTTCTGCAGCTTTTCCCCACAGCAAAGGATCTGCAGCAATTCGATATCCGGCAGATACCGCCGAAAAGCCGCCTTGGAAATATGGATACAGATTCCCATCGTCTGTGGAAGCTCATAAATTACCTCATGAATTACCGAAGAATCCACAACAACCAAATCCAGAGGCTTTATATGATATGTATCTCCTCCCATCGTCAAAATTGCTCTTCCATTCAAAATATAGAGAATTTCCATTTCCCGGTGCCAGTGGGGCGGTGAATTATACCGCATTGTGACAAAATCAATCTGGAAGCCCAGCTCTGGCGGCACATTCGTCTCTTTAAATATTGTCTCCATGTATTTATCATACTGCTTTTTCTTCTACATTTCAAGAAAAAGTCAATATTGACCAAATTTCGGTTAAAAATATACCTGATATTTCCTTTGACTTTCCTGTATGATAAACGTATCAGTAAAACAGCTGATAAAAAGTAAAGGTCAAAAAGGAGGAGATTATCATGATGAAGAGTATTAATCGTATATGGTCTAAGCAGGGAGAAATTATTGCAGAGGGTACATTTGCCGTGGCTTTAACGCTGGCAGCTATGACTATGCGGTATGTAACCTACTTTTTATAATCAGCGGAGGAGCTTCCGTTTATGTATCCTTACCAAAGACAGCAATAAGAGCAGCAGACGGTCTGGCCATCTGCTGCTCTTATTCTTTTGATCTCTTACTTCTGCTGTGCTAATTTCCTGGACAGCAACCTTAAGGTATCCAGCCTTTTCCTGTCACTCTCCGGCAGGTTTTCTGTGAGAATTTCTGTAATTAACGAGGTTTCCTGATCCGTAAACTGAAGTCCGCGGTTCTGCGCCTCCATGTTCAGGTTCATAAATTCCCCTAATAATTGAGCTTTTGGCGTCTTTGCCAAGCGATTGGAGAAATGAATTAAAAGATCTAGTTTTTGGGGGTTCATTCCATTTAATCGGGAGTCGTTTTTCCATGTGTTTGCCATCGCTGATGATTCCTTTCCTGGTTTTATGTAAATGCCTGCATTGCTTGCATCATAAGCTGGATATTATCCAGACGGCTTTGTTGCTCTGGTGAGAGAATAGACCGCAACTTTTCCAACATAACACCAGAGGAGGGCTGCTCTTGTACCGTAACGGAAGAAGCAGCAGCGCTTTCCTGGTAGTTTCGCCGAATCTGAAAGCCCTGCATAATATTAATAATCACATCCAGCATATCCTGTTCCTGGCTGGTACCGTAGGGCTTCATGGCATTCAGCATCTCAATAGGAGATGCCTTATCCTGCCCAACGGAGCAAATCCCCATTTCCCCTTCTCCTCCTTCTCGAAATAGCTCCATAGTCCGCATCAATTCATTTCCCTTTACCAACAGGGATAAAAAACGCTGCTGGGAAATCTGCATATAGGGAAGGGCAGCTTTAATCATCTGAAGATGATGGTCCCCAATAAGATAATCCAGATCTGTCAGCTTTAATTCATTTTTTTCCATCTATTATCATCCCAATCTTTCTTTGCTCCTATATATATGAAGTGTGTGCAGGATTTATTCTGCTGCATATCATATTTTTATAAAGGAGGTTATTGCTATGGTTTATGGAAAACTGATCATTGATGGAAACGCAGTGTATGAAATAGATGAGCAGTGCATGGAGAAACGCCGTCAGCGGCTGGAAATGCTGCGAAGGCAGGAGCAGGCGGAGGAAGCAAGGAGAGGAAGCGCCCAAACAGCCGATTAGACCGCAATAGGAAGCATAAAGAAAAGGCATCCTCTGAATTCAGAGGACGCCCTTTCGATTAGGAGGTGGTTTTACCAATCCAGCCCCTTAATTTCCGGCATTAGCAGAAAAATCCGCGTCCGCCACAGCAGCATAAGAGGATGATAATCCAGCAGAAATCTCCTCCAAAGCCGAAGCTGCAGTTATGTTCGAAGCATCCGTTGCTGCATCCATTGCTGCCGCCACCGCAGCAGCACAGAATCAGAATCAGGAAAATCAGATTCGAACAGCCGCCTCCTGTCTGGCACTCACATCCACATCCACAATTTGTTGCTGCTACATCACTCATGTTAAATCCTCCATGTTTTTCTTTACACTCCATCATATGTAAGCCTGCTTGCCAGAGTTTCCTTTATTTTCGCAAAATTTAATAAATCCTCCGTTGAGAGATAGGAGACATTCCTGTATAATAATAGATAACCCTTCTAAGTTCCTATCAGGCGGAACAAGGTAATTTAAGAAAATAAAGGAGTTTATAAAATTTCATGGAATTAAATCAAAAGACAATGAAAAAAATTCAGGGATTGATTCTCTTTACTGTGGCCGTGGTGGTGGCAGGAATCAACTATCAGCGTGTGCTGGATGGAATCCAACTGTTCCTCGGCATGATCTTTCCCTTTATCCTTGGGGGAGCAATTTCTTTTATTTTTAATGTGCCTATGACCTTTATCGAGTCCCGTATCCAGATAAAAAAGGATAATATCCGAAGGATCCTCAGCCTGTTTCTCACCATTTTCCTGGTGGCAGGGATTCTGCTTCTGGTTATTTTTGTGGTAACGCCCCAGCTTTTAGAAACCTTCCGCAGCCTGCAGAGAAGCATTCCCCAGTTTGTAACCAGCGTCACCCTTATGCTGGAGAAAACCTTTGCCAGCGAACCGGAAATCCTGGCCATGATCCAGGCCGTCCGCATCGACTGGCCCCAGGCCTTTGCTGATATTATCGCATTTTTTAAAAGCGGAGCCGGGTTCATCCTTTCCGGCACCCTCTCCGCTGCCCGCTCCATCGCTAATGGCGTCACCTCTTTCGGCATTGGATTTATCTTTGCCATTTATATTCTCCTTCAAAAAGAAACTCTTGGCCGCCAAATCCAGAAGCTGATCCTTGCCTTTCTTCCGGACAGAGCGGCGGAAAAGATATTTCGCACAGCAGCCCTGACCTACCATATCTTTTCCAGCTTTTTAACCGGTCAATGTGTGGAGGCGGTGATTTTGGGACTAATGTTTTTTGTCACACTGCTTTTTCTCCATCTGCCCTACTCCCTGCTCATCGGCGTACTGATCGCATTTACCGCGCTGATTCCCATCTTTGGAGCTTTTATCGGACTGGCAGTAGGCGTATTTCTCATGCTGATGACCCGGCCTATGGATGCGCTGATTTTTACTATAGCCTTCTTTATCCTCCAGCAAATAGAGGGAAATCTGATTTATCCCCATGTGGTAGGGGGATCCGTCGGCCTGCCCTCTATCTGGGTTCTAGTGGCTGTAACCATCGGCGGCAGCGCCTTCGGAATCGTAGGCATGCTGGTATTTATCCCCCTTTGTTCTGTTTTCTATACCCTTCTCCGGGAGGAGGTCAACCGGAGGCTGGCAGATAAAGCCAGGAGGAAAAAGAAACCTGCTGCAACAGAAATCTCCTAAATAACATAACACAGTCAAACAAAAAATAAAATTTACTACTTGCATTTTCTGAAAAATATGGTATAATGATTGTGTTGTGCAGATGTAGTTCATCGGTAGAACACCAGCTTCCCAAGCTGGGGAGGCGGGTTCGATTCCCGTCATCTGCTTGTAAAAGAGTGGAAAGGATTGTCGTGTCAATCCTTTCCACTCTTTTTTGTCCTGAGTCCTTGTATCAAATTATGATCTAAACCACCACTGGCATAAACATCTCAATATAGGATTTTACTAGCTTCCCCTCCTTCTGATAATTCCATAAATAGTGGGCATGAACCTCCCCAGTAAGGGAAATGCCCTGATCCCCGGCCCATTTCATCATCCTCATCACTGTTTCTTTATCTGGAGATGGAGAAGGGCAGGCACATACGGTATGTACGCAGGCATCGTATTGGATAGAGGGGCAGTCTCTCACAAACCGCTCCAGCTTTAGCTTTTTGATAGCAAACTCTTCCAGGACTAAATAGCAAGAATACTGGCTAAAACTTCCCTCCTCCACCTGAAACTGCTCATGGATGTAGCAGTGCTCCAGCCCCTTCTCCTCCTCTGCCGCCAGAAACCACTGATTTCTGGCATGGCTGTAATTTGTAACGGGCTGGGATAACCTATAGGTTTTCGGCATGGCGGTCAGAGAATATTTCCCACAGGAGCGAATCATCTTTTCGCTATTTTTTCTGCTGATGGCCAGCTGGCTTAGTAGCTGCTGATGCATCCGTATCCTGTCTTCTTCCTCCTGGATCCGAAGCGCCAGAAAATCATGCCATTGCTCCGGATTTCCATTTTCATACATGGTCTGAATATCCTGAATACCGCACTGGATCTTTCTCAGAAAAATAATATCCGTCAGGATACTGATCTGATCCTCCGAATAATACCGGTAGCCATTGTCCTTTTTTACCGGGGCCACCAGTCCCTTTCTCTCATAAAACCGCAGGGCATCCCGGGACACCTTCAGCAGCTGAGCCGCCTCCCCGATGGTATATTCTCTCATCATGCCTGCTTCCTCCTGTCATTTTATTCACCGCCGCAGCCTGGCTTTTCAGCCAGGCTTACGGTATGCTTATCCATTATTTCTTCTCGTCTCCCTGATAGGTAATGATTCCTTTGGCATCTGTGCAGTAATAGGTTCCGTCCCCATCTTTGATATTGGTTTTCTTCTTTTGAATGGCGCCGGAGGTATTCACCAGGTAAGTCTCTCCCCCAAAGGTAATCTCCCTGTACTTCATGTCGGAATCTGCCTTCATCTTCCGTCCCTGGATGTAGATCACATTGTCGGAAATTCCATTGATAGCCTCTCCGTTGGTGCGGAAACCGAACTCATAAGTGTCATCCAGCTCGATCTTCACGCTCTTCTTCGTGGCCATCACCCCATCCTTAGGCTCATTGCCAAAGTAGTACACCTTTCTGTCGTCTTCTTCCCCGGGGAGATCGCTGATATCTTCGATCTTCTCGTAGGTATCGATCTTGTTATTTCCGTCAAAGGTCAGGATATACAGCCCTTCCAGCATCTCGCCCTTTTCATTAAAGCCGTACTTATATTTGTTAATGGTTTTGATCTGGCTGGTGGCCAGGTTTCCTGACTTATCCGCATAGAACCAGTAAGATTCGTCGTCCGCATAAGCCTGAGGATCTAAGTCCTCTGTGGGCACGGTGTAGAACCATCCGTCTGCTCTCCAGCATTGATCCGGATCATTATAATACTTGGTATTGGAGGAGGAAGCCGCCGACGGGCTGGAGGAATACCATTTAAACTGGGCTACCCCGCGCTGGTCGAACTGGTAATTCTTCCCGTTGATCTTCTTGGTCGTGTCCTCATATTTCTTTCCGTTTGGCGCGAAATAGAACCAATAGCTTCCATTGGCATCGTCATCTCCTTCTGGATCATCCACATCCAGGAGAAGCCACTGATTAATGACCGCCGCTCCGTCATCCTCTCCGCCGAAGTAGTACGTACCAGTTTCCCAGTCGCTCTCTTCAGTCACCATGGTTCCGTCTGCGCTGACCCATCCATACAGCATTCTTCCCTCTTCGTCAAAGGTATACCTTTTGCCATTGATGGTGGTGAGCTTGGTCTTACCAGAGGTATTTTTTACTGCTTTGCCATTGCTGCCGAAGTAGTACCAGCAAGTTCCATCGGTGTAGGCTTCATTATCGCTGTCATCCTCCACCTTCCGCCATTCATTCTTGACCATGGCGCCGCTGCTATTTACATAGTAACTGTTTTCCCCGTCGTCGATCCTCTGGCTCACCAGCATATAGCCATCGCTTCCCAGGTAATACCAGTGATCTCCAGCTGCATTCTTCTTCCAGCTCTCTGTCACCCGGTTCCCATTCTTATCCAGGTAAATCCACTGGCCATTCTCCTGATTCCATCCTGCGGCGGCAAAAGCCGGGATGGCGTATACAGCCGCCATGATGGCTGCTGCAGTGAAAATTTGCGGTAATCTTCTAATCCTCTTACTCATAAATAATAATCTCCTTTCGTCTCTTGACCCTGAGCCCACAGGAGAATCCTTCCGAATCCATCGGCAGCTTCCTGTCGGGCAGGGCAGTGAAAACCTGTTTCTCTGTCCTGCCACCTACACTAAACCATAGACCTGGTCAAAGGTCAAGGGAAGTAAGGAGACTGTAAAACACTGTAAACTTCTTTAATTTTCTTGTTTGTTGAGTAAGAAAAATGACAGAAATTACATATTGACATTCGCGTAAGGCCAAGGTATATCCTAAACTTGCTTTCTATAGCACTCTCACCATAATCGAATCAAAAAAGCATCCGCTTCCTTCCCCCAACCTGGAAAGAGCGGATGCTTTTTTGCACTTTATTTCATTTTCGGCTTAAAGATCAAGGACCCCAGATACCCGAAGATCAGCGCTGCCCCAATCCCTGCCGCGCTGGCCGTGAGCCCGCCTTTGAAGATTCCCAAAAGGCCCTCTTTGGCAATTCCCTCTGAGACGCCTTTCCACAGGGTATTTCCAAAACCCAGCAAAGGGACAGATGCTCCTGCCCCAGCCCATTCCAAAAAGGGTTGGTAGACTCCCAACGCTCCCAAAATACATCCGGTCACCACCAGGGATACCATTACCCGCCCTGGCATCATTTTCGTCCGATCCAGTAAGATCTGTGCAGCCGCGCAGATCAGGCCGCCCACCAAGAATGCCTTCACATAATCCATCGCTGTACCACTCCTTTCCTCATCCGATATGCTCCAAAACTACTCCATGGGCAATCCCCGGTACACTTTCTCCTTCATTATAGCTGACCGTGGAGTGTAGCGCCCCGGTGGGGACGAAGAGCACCCGCTTCCAGGTTCCTTCCTGGATCTTTGGCAAGATATATGCGCATAAGGTAATGGCAGAACAGCCGCAACCACTTCCCCCGGCATGGGTATCCTGGCTCTGGCTGTCAAAGAGCTCTATCCCACAGTCCATGTGATTACCTGCCAGGTCATAGCCCTCCTTCCGAAGCAAATCCAGAAGAATAGTCTGGCCAATGGTTCCCAGGTCACCAGTAATAATTTTGTCGAAATCCTTTTCACTTCGGTCAAAATCCTGAAAATGCTGCCAGATCGTATGGAAGGCTGCCGGCGCCATGGCCGCCCCCATATTGGTGGAGTCTTTCAGGCCGAAATCCACGATCTTTCCAGTGGTAATGCCGGAAATCTTGGCCATGGCATGAGGCTCTGCAGCCCCAGCCCCGTCGCTCCAGGGATGGCTGCTCTCAACCACCACTGCCCCGGCCCCGGTAGCTGTCCAGGTGGCAGAGTATGCCCTCTGGTTCCCATACCCTAAGGGAAAGCGGAACTGCTTTTCCGCTGTGGCAAAATGGCTAGAAACCATAGCCAGACTCCGATCCCCATATCCTGCCTCCACGGTCATAGCGGCCAAGCTTAGCGCTTCCCCCATCGTGGAGCAGGCGCCGTAGAGGCCGAACAGCGGGATTTCCAGCTCCATGATACCAAAAGAAGTGGCAATCAGCTGTCCCAGCAAATCCCCGGCAAAGAGATACCGCACATCCCCTGGCTTTAATCCACCCTTCTCCAGAGCCAGGGAGGCGGCCTTTTTCTGGAACTTGCTCTCCGCTGCCTCCCAGCTCTTCTCTCCCATCATCTCATCCGTCTCAACTAGGTCAAACAGTGAGCCCAGCGGCCCCTCACCCTCCTTCTTTCCCGCCACGGATGCTGCCGCTGTGATATATGGAGGATGGTCAAAGGCAATGCTTGCTTTTCCTTTCTGCATATTCTGCATCTTGATTCCGTCCTTTCCTGATACTTTTCCGGCAGCAGCTTATGCTGCCGGGCTTTTATGGTCTTAAGATAACCAATCCAGGCGAAATTATGAACGGAAAAGAATGAAATTGAAAAACAGGCGGCGGATAAGGCTTCGGTTCCATTTTACTCAATTACAATATAGCGCACTCCAGCTGACAGTCAAACGGCTCTCTCTCCACATGCTTCAGGTCATAGACCTGCGCCTCCACACATCCCATCTTCTGATAAAAGGCCTGGCTCTCTACTGCAGAATGGGCAGAAATATACAGTTTTTTGCCGCCATGTTCCCCGGCCCATTCCTTTGCCCGGCGAAAGAGCGCTTCCCCAATCCCGCTGCGGCGCATATCCTCCGAAACATGGATGCTGGAGAGATCCAGATATCTCTGCTCTCCGCCAAAGAGCTCCGGCTCCACGGAGACAAAGCCCTTAAGCATTCCCCGGTAAAAAGCACCACAGACAAAGCCTCCCGCGGCGGCTGTGCCTTTTAAGCAGGAAATCAATACCTGATATTCCCTTTCTCCCCAGTCGTCGATAAAGGGAGCCTCCCGGATCACCCATTGGCCTGCCTCTCTTCTCCAGCATTTTGTCACCACCTGATGCCGGATGAAATGGGAAAACAGTTCCAGGCAGATCTCCTCCTCTGGTAAGCTCCGGTAAGAAATTTGGTCAACAGGCGTCCCTACCTCCAGCATAATCCCGTCGGGATCAAGGAGGCTGAGAACCCGTTGTCCCCAGGGGTGCTCTGCCAGCCTTCTCTCAGCCGCTCCCGGCCATCTATGGCTTTCTTGATACCTGTCCAGCTTCCGGATAAAGCCATCCAGATCCGGTTCTTCAAAGTAAAGCTCCATGGCATGGTTCGGAACCATCACCCTTTCCCCCAATGCCCTTTCCCATACTGCCCTGTCCTGGAGTACAAGGCCTTCGGTCATGATCACCTTGCCCTCCCCTCGGAGGATCACCTCCAGGCCAAATAAATCATGATAAAAGGATGCCGATCCTTCCACATCCTTTACTACGATTAAAATATTCTTTAGCTTCATCTTATTTCCCAACCTCCACTGTTCTATCCTTCCTTACGATTCACGGCAGATATTTTGTTCTGTTCTACCCTCAGTGGACAAAGGGATACACGCCCCAAGTACCGTCTTTTGGCGGCTGGCGGCGTTACCGTCAATCGGCGTACGTCCAGTACGCCTCATTCCGTTGCCTTGCCAGTCACCAAAAGACGGTACTTGGGGTCCATAGGAGTTTTGCGCCTCAGATTTGCTATTCTGCAAGGCACTGGAACGAAGCGTACTGGACGTACGCTGAGCGACAGTAACGCAGCAGAATCGCAAATTTGTGGTGCAAAACCGTGTGGCCCCTTGTTCACTGAGGGTA
>CATJIO010000155.1 GCA_949740725.1 uncultured Lachnospiraceae bacterium
ATGTGTTGACATGAAAAGTAAAAACATTGATAATGTTAATATGGATATTCTATCAATGGGAATGTCCGGCGATTATGAAGTGGCAATCGAAGAAGGCGCGACCATGATTCGTGTAGGTACAAGCATTTTCGGTTCCCGCTAACGATTGAGATTGGAGAGAAGGTAATATGAGTCTTTTAAGCAAGCTGATGAGTTCCATGCGTCTCAGTGGAGAAGAGGAAGACGATTACTATTTAGATGACGATGATACATTTGAGGAGGAGGCACCAAAGCGGGGAGGATTTTTTTCCAGAAGGAATGAAGAGGACGAGTATGAAGAGGATTCACGCTCCCGTTATTCTGGCGGCAGAAGCAGCAATAAAGTCGTCCCCATGAAGCGCGGAATGGAAGTGACCATGATTAAGCCCACTTCCATGGAGGACTCCAGTGAGATCTGTGATTATCTTCTTGCAGGAAAGGCAGTTGTGCTGAATCTGGAGGGAATACATATGGAGATCGCCCAAAGGATCATTGACTTTACCTCCGGGGCCACCTATTCTATTGGAGGAAATTTACAGAAGATTTCAAATTATATTTTTATCGCCACGCCTCAGTCGGTGGAGTTGTCCGGTGATTTCCAGGATCTCCTGTCCGGCGGTAATCTTAATACCAACGGCGTGTCTGGATTAAATATCCGTCTATAAGCAGGAAAGTGCTTGATCGGCAAAGCAAATGCTTTCTTCCCAATGGAAAAGTGTTTGCTTTGTTTTGTATGCAGTAAGCAGGAGGGGAAGACAGGATGGATTGCCTGAAGGTACATTTTGAGGGAAAGCCAATTTATGACATTATCTTAGACCAGTCCTTTGACAGATTGGCGGAGGCGACAAAAAGTTTGGATATATCTGGAAAGAAGCTTTGCATTGTAACCGATTCTACGGTAGCCACTCTTTACCTGAAGGAGGTGAAGGAGCTTCTGTCCCAGGTCTTTGGCCAGGTGGATGCCTTCGTGTTTCCCCAGGGAGAAGAACAAAAGAATCTGAATACAGTGAGAGACTTATATCGGGTGCTGATCGAGAAGGGATATGATCGGAGCGATATGTTAGCCGCTTTAGGCGGAGGGGTAACGGGGGATCTTTGCGGTTTTGCCGCCGCCACCTATCTGCGGGGAATTTCCTTTATCCAGATCCCCACCACACTGTTATCCCAGGTGGACTCCAGCATTGGCGGGAAAACCGGGGGGGACTTTGACGCCTATAAAAATATGGTCGGCGCATTTCACATGCCCAGGTTGGTTTACACCAATGTAAAGACCCTGGTAACCCTGCCACAGGAGCAGTTTATCTCCGGCATGGGCGAGGTGGTGAAACATGGGCTGATTAAGGACAAGTCATATTATCTCTGGCTGGCAGAGCACGCCGCTGAGATCATGGGCAAGGAGGAAACGATCTGTCAGCAAATGATCCTCCGAAGTAATCAGATCAAAGGAATGGTGGTTGAGCAGGATCCCACAGAAAAGGGAGAGCGGGCGCTGCTGAATTTCGGCCATACCCTTGGCCATGCCATTGAGAAGCTGAAATGTTTTGCCATGCCTCACGGGTGCTGTGTGGCCGTAGGATTTCTGGCAGCCTGCCGGATCTGTGTGCTTCGGGGATATCTTTCCCAAGAGGAGCTTACTGGGCTTACCCGTGTAATGGAGCTATTTTCCCTTCCCCTGACCGTGGAAGGCGTCAGCCGGAAGGATGTGCTGGAGGCAGCAAAGCACGATAAAAAGATGGAAAGTGGGAATATTAAGTTTATCCTGCTAAAGGAGCTGGGGACGGCCTATGTGGATCGTACCGTTAGCCAGGAGGAAATGTTAGCTGGGTTGGACTGGATCCTGCGGTAAGCCCAGGCCTTGTCATTTTCCTCAACAAGAATCATGGAAGTGAGACCATATATATGGAACAAAAATCAGAAAAACAACTACACAAGGCCATGGGATTCCTGGCCTTTTTCCTGAGCACAGCATTTCTGATCTGGCTGGACCAGTGGACGAAGGGGCTGGCGGTGACACATTTAAAGGATCAACAGGCGCTTGTGCTGATCCGGGGAGTTTTCCAGCTGCGCTACCTGGAGAACCGTGGGGCGGCTTTTGGCATGCTTCAAGGGAAGCAGATCTTCTTTTTTGTCGTGGCAGCTCTTGTCCTTCTCCTGGTCCTCTATGCCCTTTGCCGGATGCCTTTTACCAGACGATATCTTCCTCTGGGAATTTGTATGGTCCTGCTTTTATCCGGCGCTCTGGGGAATATGATCGATCGGGTAAGCCAGCAGTATGTGGTGGATTTTCTCTACTTTTGCCTCATTGATTTTCCCATATTTAATGTAGCGGACTGCTACGTGACCATGGCGGCCTTTCTCATGGTTATGTTAATTATGTGGTACTATAAGGATGAGGATTTGGAGGTATTCCATTGGAAAAGAGAACCAGGGAAATGATCTGCCAGTTTATGGTGTCAGAGGAGGATGCTGACACGCGGATCGATAAATATCTGGCAGGATGTATGGATCAGCTTTCCCGCTCTTACCTGCAGAAACTTCTGAAATCTGGCCAGGTACTGGCAAATGGCAAGCCCATCAAAAGCAGCTATCGGGTTAGCGAGGGAGAGATGATCTCCTGCCATGTTCCAGAGGCGGTAGAGCCGGAGATCTTGGCGGAGCCTATACCCTTGGATATTCTATATGAGGATGAAGACGTGATTCTGGTCAACAAGCCCAAGGGAATGGTGGTGCACCCTGCAGCAGGCCATTTAACCGGCACATTGGTCAATGGGCTGATGTACCACTGCCGGGATCATTTATCTGGTATAAACGGCGTGTTGCGGCCTGGTATCGTCCACCGGATTGACATGGACACCACCGGCGTCCTCATTGCCTGCAAGAATGATATGGCTCATCAGGATGTGGCTGCCCAGCTGAAGGAGCATTCGGTGACCAGGCGGTATCAGGCCATTATCCACGGTGTGGTGAAGGAGGAAGAGTTGACGATTAACGCGCCTATCGGCCGTCATCCTACAGATCGAAAGAAGATGAGCGTCAACGAAAAAAACGGGAAGCAGGCAATCACCCATGTGAAAGTTCTGGAGCGTTTTCACGGATTTACCCATATTGAGTGTCGCCTGGAGACTGGGCGTACCCATCAAATCCGGGTTCATCTGGCAAGCCTTGGCCATCCCTTAGCAGGAGATCAGGTCTATGGGCCAGAAAAGTGTCCTTTCCCGGAGCTTAAAGGTCAGACTCTCCACGCCATTATCCTTGGATTTCGCCATCCCCGCACAGGAAATTATATGGAGTTTACCGCTCCGCTGCCAGAATATTTTGAACGTTTGCGGGAAAAACTGAGAA
Source organism: uncultured Lachnospiraceae bacterium (assembly GCA_949740725.1). Classification (GTDB taxonomy): domain Bacteria; phylum Bacillota; class Clostridia; order Lachnospirales; family Lachnospiraceae; genus Caccovicinus. Next base: position 3,361 of record CATJIO010000155.1, read on the forward strand.
AAAAATAAACGTTGCTGGCGCTATACTTTTCTGGAAATTTATAGTATAATTATCTCAATCCACAAGATACACTGGGGATAGGGAAGACGAAAGCGGCTGTGAAGGGTGAACCGTGCACAGTAGCGGAAGAAGTCAGATTCCGGAAAGGAGACATGGATATGAACGGAAATTTGGTGATTACAATAGGACGTCAATGTGGAAGCGCAGGCCGCAAGATCGGCAAGAAGCTGGCAGAGGAGCTGGGGGTGAAGTGCTACGACAAGGAGCTTTTGTCGTTGGCAGCAAAACACAGCGGGCTATGCGAGGAGTTATTTGAAACCCATGATGAAAAGCCGACCAGCAGCTTTCTCTATTCTTTGGTGATGGATACTTATTCAATGGGCTATACCTCGTCCGCCTACATGGATATGCCCATTAACCACAAGGTATTTCTGGCCCAGTTTGATACCATTAAGAAGCTGGCGGCGGAGGAGTCATGTGTGATCGTAGGCCGGTGCGCGGACTATGCCCTGGCCGATTACCCCAATACGGTTACGGTGTTCATCTCTGGGGATGAAAAGGATAAGATCGCTTACCTGAAGGATCAGTACGACGTAAATGATGCCAAGGCAAAGGACATTATGATTAAGACCGACAAGAAGCGGGCCAGCTATTACAATTATTATTCCAGCAAGAAATGGGGAGACGCCAAAGGCTATGATCTCTGCGTCAACAGCAGCGCTGTGGGCTATGATGGAGCGGTGAGCATTATCCATGCCTTCGCCCAGGCAAAGCAGGCATGGAAGAATAAAAAGTAATCACAGCGATGCATCAGCAAAAACAGCCAAAATTCAATAAAAATCGTTGAAAAATGGTTGACAATAAAATCCAGTCATGCTATGATATGAAGGTATGCCGCACAATGAGGTTTACCTGTTCCTGTCAGTTGGCCTGAAGGCCTGGGAAAAGGGCAGAAAGCGCTGCAATGCAGACACCGAAATTGGCGAGTAATGATAATAGGAGGTCCTTAAGAATGTACGCGATTATTGCAACAGGCGGAAAGCAGTACAAGGTAGCTGAGGGCG
>CATJIO010000156.1 GCA_949740725.1 uncultured Lachnospiraceae bacterium
AAAATAGCTGGCGTAGGAATATAATTAATTATAAATGGCGCGGGGTGGAGCAGTCTGGAAGCTCGTCGGGCTCATAACCCGAAGGTCGTAGGTTCAAATCCTGCCCCCGCAATTTTTTTATTTAATTGAATAAGGGCGTGTAGCTCAGGCGGTAGAGCACTTGACTTTTAATCAAGTTGTCCGGGGTTCGAATCCCCGCACGCTCAGATGAAAACAGCGGAAAGGCCAGCAAAGGCTATCCGCTGTTTTTGTATTAATCTGTTAAGATTTATCGAATTTTGTAAGTTTTTTTTCCTTGTATATGTTTATAATGTTTGGTAGGATAGCATAAAAAGCAGATTTGAGGTGAAGGGATGAATGCATAATAAAAAACAAAATCACTATAGAAAAAAACAAAATATGAGATATTCATTTCTGTGGGCTGGCATTATGACAGTTTGTGCGATAGTCATTTTATTTGTCGCAGTTTGGGTGGTAATTACAGTTTATGAAACTATTGCGGGAGATTCATCAGAATGGGGAATAGAGTTTTCTACAGAAGAGTCCACAGAGCTGGATGTGGAGATAGAGGAAGTCTATGGATGGATTACTGATGAGAATGGAAGCCGTTATCGGGAGGATGACGGAAGCTTTGCAGCAAATGAGTGGAAAATATGGGAAAATCAGCTTTATTATTTGGATGAGAATGGCTATATGGCCACAAGTAATATTAATCAGGAAGGACAGATTTTTCTTTTTGGATCAGATGGCGCTTTAAAAGATATTCAATTTGACAGTAATTATGCAGGGTTGACTGGAGAAAATAATCTTCAGGGATTAGACAGTTTGGTGAAAAGCAATGAGTTTTGGAGTTATTTGTCTGATGGAACAGGTGAGAGCGGTTTCTTTAAACCGATTTGCTATCGGAAGACTGCAGAAACCAAAGAAGAAGTACTGGGAGATAAAAAATATCCAGAACGTTCTACAAAAAATTCTCTTCAGATTCATGATGGATATATTTATTATTTGCCTCAGGTAACTGCACAGACTTATAATACCTTAGACGAAAAGGATAAAAGTATCTGTAATAAGCTGTTCCGAATGAAACCGGGATCAAATCAGAAGGAACTTTTGGCAGAACAGTGTACAGGATATTTAGTTTTGGACGATGACCTTATTTATTATGCTTCTGGAGGTAGGATTACAAAGGTAGAGAGCGGAATATTCTATCCAGTTGGAGAAGAGCAATATCGTGTCCAGGTAAAAGATGATACCTGCTATTTGGTGGATTCTATGGGAAATCCAGCCACAGGGAATGGGGAAAGCATTCAGACTGTGGGGAGCCGCGACTATTATCTGGAAAGTGGAGTTATCCTGCGTGTCGGCTTAAGTGAACAAAAATATGGAAACTGGGTGTTTACTTTAGAGAATGACGAGAATAATCAAGGGAAAAAATCTATTTATCGTCAGAGTGAAGGAGGAGAGAAGGAGAAGATCTCCCAGGCTCCATTTGGTATTAACAGCTTTTGCATTGCAGAAGGGAACCTATATTACAGTGCTTTTGTGGAGCAAAGTGGAGATGGGACCAGATACAGCCAGATTTATCGGATAAAACCGGATGGAACAGGGGAAGAAAAGATTAGCTCCAAATTTCCGGGAAATATATCAAGTTTATATTATTATGAAGAAAAAAATAAGCTATATGGGGAATATTCTCCTACAAGTTGGAAAAATTGTTATGGACAGATTGTATCTGTAGATTTAGATGGAGCTGTAAATCTGATCGATGACTCTTCTTCCAGAGGAGCTGGGGATCAGAATAAAAATGAAAGATTATCTTTACTAATGGTCAGCGGAAATACCATTACCGCGTATTTATGTGAATGTGAGTATGACCGAGAGGATGGAGGCTGGAAGATAATAGCGAAAAAGCCTTATCAATTTTCTGATGCAGTACAGAGGCAAATTGCAGGAAATGCACCAAATAGTTTAGAAGAAGATCAAAGTGAGGAGGAATCGGAGGAGGAGAGCAGCCAGGAGCCAGAGACGACAAAGAACAGTCGTCCAGATATAGTTCCAACAGAGTCGGACCGTCCGGTAATTGAAACTCCTGAAGCGATCCAGACGCCGTCGTCTCCGGTCGCTCCAGTTGAGCCGGGCTATGCGCCAACTATACCGCCCCAGGAAGCTCCTGGACCGGGAAATATGGAGATACCTACCATCGAGGCAAATCCAGAAGAGATCAGCCCGGTTCCTGAAAATTCTTCAGAATCTGTTTGGTATATCGGCCCAGGAGGAATGCCCTAATTTATTTTTCAAATTCCACGATCACATAGAATCCGCGATTATTTTCCTGGATTTCCTTTACTGTGCCGTATTCGGATAAGATTCGCTCTTTTTCTTGGTAACATCCGGACATAGCTACAGCTGGATCGATAATATAGCTGTAGCTGCTGGTTCCGGGTCGTTCAATAATCTTAACTTTGTCACCCGCTTTTACTAGATTTGGGCGTTCCATTTTAAAGGTTTCTGTACGCATTATTTTTCCTCCATAACATCAGTTTTATTATAGTGCCAAAGAAAAAAAAGTGCAATGAGAAAGGGAAAGAAAGTAAGATGATAAAAAAGTCCATATTGCAGTATTTGGAGGAGTATAAAGGATTAGGCTATTATCCATTTCATATGCCTGGACATAAGCGTAATCGCGTGGGAGAGGGATTGGAATTACCCAATCCCTTTTTTATCGACATAACGGAGATTGATGGGTTTGATAATCTTCATCGGTCAGAGGGAATATTAAAGGAATCCATGGATTGGGCAGCCCAAGTATACAGTTCTGATGAAACTCATTACCTGGTAAATGGGAGCAGCTGTGGAATATTAAGTGCTGTCTGCGGCTGCACTTTTCCTGGCGAAGCGATTTTAATTAGCAGAAATTGCCATAAATCCGCATATCATGGAATTTTGCTCAATCGACTTCATACAGAATATGTTTATCCACAAGTGATTAAAGATTTGGGGATACAGGGGGGGATATTGCCGGAGGATGTGGAAAAAAAACTAGAGAGCCATCCGGAAATTCAGGCAGTGGTTATGGTTTCCCCTACCTATGACGGAATGGTTTCACATATTGAAAAAATTTCAGAGATTGTCCATCACCGCCACATTCCACTGATCGTGGATGAAGCTCATGGTGCACATTTTTCTTTTGGGCAGGAAGGAGAATTTCCTGTGTCAGCTTTGCAAAAGGGCGCAGATGTGGTGATCCAGAGTCTTCACAAAACCCTTCCTTCCTTAACGCAGACAGCGATATTACACATGAAGGAAAAATATTTGGGAAAAGAAAAGATGGAGAGAATCCGGAGATACCTTTCCATTTTCCAGAGCAGCAGTCCTTCCTATGTATTTATGATTTCTATAGAAAATTGTATTGGCTATATGGAAAAGGAAGGAAGACGCAGGCTATCTCAATTTCATCAGGAATTAATGAATTTTTATTGTATTCAAAGTAAATTATGTCATATCACTATTCCAGGAAGAGAACAAATCGGACATTCAGGGGTATATGACAAAGATGATTCAAAAATCCTGATGGTACCAGGATACAAAAATAAAAACGGAATTTGGTTAAAAGATTATTTAAAAGATTTTTCTCATCTGGAATTAGAAATGTGTACAGAACAGTATAGTCTTGCGCTAACCAGCTTACTGGATAGCCGGGAAAGTCTTGAGAAGTTGGAGATAGGAATCCGAAGGGCAGATAAAGAAATCCAGGAAGGAGAAAAGGTTACTCTTGATATTTCACAATATACAGGGATTTTTGAGATTGTATCTGTGTATACCATTGCAGAAGCAGCAGACATGCCAGGTAGAATGGAAAAACTGGAAGATTGTGCGGGAAAGATTTCAGCGGAATTTGTATCGATTTATCCACCGGGGATTCCATGCTTAGTTCCGGGAGAGCGAATTTCTCAAGAGATGGTGGAGGTTCTGATAAAGTATTGGAAAATGGGATTAACAATTATGGGAATAGCAGGATGCAGTCAGGGAATTTTCCTGAAAATTCTTGAAGAAGGGAATAAAAAGTAAAATATAGGAAGATGAGATGAAAGCTTGTTGAAAAAAAAAATGAAATGATTTATAATTATGAAGGTAGCAAGGTTACGTTTCAGATAACAAGGGGAAGATATGAGTGAAAATCAAAATGTTTTTTTCATAAATACGCTGGGAGGGCTTTCATTTTATTATGGAGATCAGGTTTTTACGATAAAATGTAATAATACAAGTAAAGTAATGCAGTTATTTCTTGTTTTACTAATGGCAGGAGAAGAGGGGATTCCAAAGGTACAGCTACTGGAAAACCTTTATGGGAATGATTATACCCAGGATACTAAGAATGCATTTCGGATATTAGTATTTCGTCTGAGAAGGTTATTAGAAGAAACAATTCTTCCAAAAGATAATTATATTAAGATGGCTAAGGGAATTTACTACTTCGGCAGTTCTTTGATCATACAGATTGATGCAAAGGTGTTTGAACAGGAGGCACAGAAGGCCCTTGCTATTGAAGATGGAGATCAGAGGCTTGAGGCATTGAAGAAGGTGTGCAACAGCTATTCCGGAGAATTCCTTCCTCTTTTATCTAATGAAGAATGGGTTTCTATAGAAAGCGCTCGTTATAAAGACATTTATTTTAACTGTCTTAGAGAAAGCTGCAATTTGCTCCAAGAGAGGCGAGGGTACGAGGATATGCTTACCCTATGTAATCATGCGATTAATTATTATCCCTTTGAGGAATGGCAATTAGTGCAAATTGATTGCCTTTTAGCGATGAATCGGTATAAGGATGCATTAAAGGTTTATGAGAATGCTACTTCCATGTTTTTTGAGGAATTAGGGTTGTCTCCTTCAGAGAAGATGCTGGCGCGGTTTAGGGCTATGAGCGGGCAAATTCATTATGCTATGGGCACATTGACGGATATTAAAGACAGTTTGAAAGAAAAGGAATATTTGTCAGGGGCTTATTACTGCAACTATCCAAGCTTTATTGACAGCTACCGAATTATTACCCGCATGATTGAGAGAAGCGGTCAGTCTGTATTTTTAATGCTGTGTTCCTTGACAGACAATAAAGGAAATCCATTAGAAAGGGAAGATATTCTGACTGAGCAGTCGTCGAATCTATACCAGGCTGTAGGTGCATCCCTGCGAAGAGGGGATTTATTTACCCGTTATAGTCCAAATCAATTTTTAGTGCTGCTGATAGGGATAAAGCAAGAGGATTGTGAAATCACTTTTGGAAGGATCAATGAAAAATTTAGGGAAAAATGTTCAGGGCAGAAGGTGAGAGTGCGCTATTATATTTCTTCTATAGCGGAGATTCGAAGTGACAAGTCCAGGCTGAGTTTTGGTTCCTCGAAAAATTGCTGGAGGAAGCATCGATAAGAAGGAGAGTGTTTTATGGGACAGTTAAAGATTAACATTGCTGCTCCTAATCTGATCAATATTTGTATTGATTATCTGTCCAATGGGGAATACAGTGGAAGGATTTACCACAAGTATATGGTTGAGCCAATGTCTTTTTCTGAGAGTGGTCAGATGATTTCTATTTTGGATAAATTTTTTGATGAGATTAATTATCCGCAGGCATCGACGAAATACCGTACCTTTCAGAGGAAGAAAAAGAGAGGGGAATCAGTATCTGCCCCACATCGAGAAGAGAAAAAGCAGGTTCAGTCGGCAGAAAATATTTTGCAGTACAGAGGCAAAAAAGCTACCTTTGTCCTTCATGTACAGTTCCGGCAAAATTCTACCTGGCAGGGAAAGCTCACCTGGCTGGAGGAGGAAGATGAGGAGATGTTTAGCAGTGTATTAGAGTTTTTAAAACTTTTAGATAGTGCGCTTTTAATGGAAGAAACATAATAGTGTTATCAAGGGAGGCCTTTTATGCCAGGATTTTCTGATATTTTAGGACATGAGACTATAAAAATGAATTTAAAGAAAGCGATTCAGGCAGGGAAGGTTTCCCATGCTTATATTATCACCGGTGAAGCCGGAATGGGACGAAAATCTTTGGCAAATGCTTTTTCTTTGAAGCTCCTCTGTGAGAAGGATCTGGAGGATGGGTGTATGACCTGTCATTCCTGCAGGCAGATGTTAAGCAGGAATCACCCGGATGTAATCTATGTGAACCATGAAAAACCAGGCAGTATCGGCGTAGAAGATATCCGGCGTCAGATTAATGATACGGTTTCCATTCGTCCATACAGCAGCCATTATAAAATTTATATTGTTGACGAAGCAGAGAAGATGACAATTCAGGCCCAAAATGCTTTGTTAAAAACTATAGAAGAGCCGCCGGAGTACGTGACGATTATTTTGATTACGACAAATCAGGAGATATTTTTGCCTACGATTCTCTCCAGGTGCGTTCAGCTTAAATTAAAGCCTTTAAAGGATTCTGTGGTTAAGGAGTATTTGACCGAACATTTTGAATTAAAAGATCAGGATGGGGACGTTTATGCAGCTTTTGCCAGGGGGAATTTAGGCAAAGCCATCCATCTGGCATCTTCTGATGATTTTAAGCTCCTTCACAGCGAGATGCTGTATCTTTTAAAGCATTTAAAAGAAATGAATATTTCTGAGCTTTTGAATTATATTAAAAGGCTAAGGGATGAGACGATTGATATCCATGATTGTCTGGAGTTTATGCAGCTGTGGTATCGGGATGTATTGATGTTTAAGGTAACAAAGGATGTCAATCTGCTAATTTTTAAAGATGAATATCCGTCAATCAATGAAATAAGCAAAAAGAGCGGGTATGAGGGGCTGGAAAGTATTTTATCCTCCATCGATAAGGCGAAAGTACGGCTGAATGCAAATGTAAATGTGGAGCTTGTTCTCGAGTTGATGCTCTTAGTAATGAAGGAGAATTAAAAATGATAAATGTAATCGGAGTTCGTTTTCGAACAGCAGGAAAGATCTATTATTTTGATCCTGCCGGTCTGGATATTCATACGGGAGATAATGTGATCGTGGAAACGGTGAGAGGTATTGAATATGGATATGTGGTTTTGGGGAATCGGGAGGTAGCAGATGATAAAGTGATTCAGCCTTTAAAGCAGGTAATTCGCATGGCTACCGATGAAGACCGAATGATCGAGGCCAGAAATAAGGAAAAGGAAAAAGAGGCATTTAAAATATGTTTGGAGAAAATCCGCAAGAGAGGCCTGGAGATGAAGCTGATTGATGCGGAATACACTTTTGATAATAATAAAGTGTTGTTTTATTTTACTGCAGATGGACGAATTGATTTCCGGGAATTGGTAAAGGATTTAGCTGCAGTGTTCAAAACCAGGATAGAACTCCGCCAGGTAGGTGTGAGAGATGAGACAAAGATATTAGGAGGGATTGGTATCTGTGGACGGGCATTGTGTTGTCATTCCTATCTTTCCGAATTTATTCCTGTTTCCATAAAGATGGCAAAGGAGCAAAATTTATCCTTAAATCCCACGAAGATTTCTGGTGTGTGCGGACGTCTGATGTGCTGTCTGAAGAATGAAGAGGAGACTTACCAGGTACTAAACAGCAAGCTTCCGAATACAGGGGATTATGTTACCACAGATGATGGATTAAAGGGAGAGGTTCACAGTGTCAATGTCCTCAGACAGCTGGTGAAGGTTTTGGTTACCGTGAATCATGATGAGAAAGAGATCCGTGAATACCGTGTAGAGCAGTTAAAGTTTAAACCTAGGAAGAGGAAAAATAATAAAGAAAATAAGGACAGCGGAGATAAAAGTACTGATGTAGAATTAAAAGCTCTGGAGGCCTTAGAAAAAAGGGAAGGAAAGTCAAAGTTGTCATGACAGAGAAAGATCTTCCAAAGGGATTTTTGAAGGAAAATGAGCGGATCGATGATCTGGAACGGAATGGATATGGTATTATTCAGCGGAGCGACGGATTTTGCTTTGGGATGGATGCAGTTCTGCTTTCCGGATTTGCAACTGTTTTTCCTGGAGAGAAGGTTCTTGACATGGGATGCGGGACAGGAATTATTCCTATTCTTTTGGAGGCGAAAACAGAGGGACACCATTTTACCGGATTGGAAATCCAGGAGGAGGTGGCGGATATGGCCAGACGCAGTGTGGCTTTGAATCATCTGGAGAATAAGATTCAGATTATCACCGGAGATATTAAAACTGCGGGAGATTTATTTCCCTTATCCTCCTTTGATGTGATTACTTCGAATCCTCCTTACATGAATAATGCCCATGGGCTGAAAAATCCTGAGGACAGGAAGGCCATATCAAGACATGAGATATTATGTACTTTGGAGGATGTGGTAAGGGAGACGGCCAGATTGTTAAAGCCCGGAAAACGATTTTATCTGGTTCACAGGCCTTATCGTCTGGCGGAGATTATCACTGTGCTAAAGAAACACTGCCTGGAACCAAAACGAATAAAATTCGTTCATCCCTTTCAGGACAGGGATGCAAATATGGTAATGATCGAGGCCTTTCGGGGAGGAAAAGCCATGATGAAAGTGGAAAAGCCGGTGATCGTATTTCAGAGACCTGGGGTTTATTCGGATGAAATCCGGGACGTGTACGGATATTGAGAGAAAAGAGGTAAGAATATGGCCGGAAGACTATATCTATGCGCGACGCCCATAGGAAATTTGGAGGACATTACTTTACGGGTATTAACCACACTGAAAGAGGTTGACTTAATTGCTGCTGAGGATACCCGTCACAGCATAAAACTTTTGAATCACTTTCAGATAAAAACCCCAATGACCAGTTATCATGAATATAATAAGATTGAAAAGGCAAAATATCTGGTAGAACAGATGATGCAGGGGATTCACCTGGCATTGATTACTGATGCGGGGACCCCTGGAATTTCTGATCCAGGAGAGGAGTTGGTAAAGCAGTGTTATGAGGCAGGGATTGAAGTGACCTCACTTCCCGGCCCGGCGGCCTGCATTACGGCTCTTACTATGTCAGGGTTGGAGACCAGAAGATTTTGCTTTGAAGCATTCCTTCCTTCGGATAAAAGGGAGCGACAGAGAATCTTAGAGGAGCTTTCCAGAGAAACAAGGACGATTCTCTTATACGAGGCGCCTCACCATCTGGCCAGGACATTGGAGGAGCTTTTTTTATGTCTGGGAGAACGACAGATTACCCTTTGCCGGGAATTAACTAAGCGTTATGAAGAGGCGGACAGAACTACCCTTACTCAGGCGAGAGAGCGATTTTTGACCGAGGAGCCTAAGGGTGAATTTGTGATTGTGATCCAGGGAAAGTCAGCAGAAGAGATGAGACAGGAAATGCAGAAATCTTGGAAAAAGGTTTCCATAGAAGATCATATGAAACAATACCAAGATCAGGGAATGGATCAGAAAAATGCTATGAAGGCCGTGGCAAAGGACAGAGGAATCAGGAAAAGAGACGTTTATCAATATCTTTTAGAGAAGGAGAAATAAGCCATGAAACAGGCGGAATATGATCAGTGGAAGGAAAAGCTGGGGGAATTTCGAGAGAAGACCGAGGCCTTTTACGCAGGAGAAATTGATAAGAAAGAGTATAAAGGATTTTCCGGGAAATATGGTAGCTATGCTCAGAGAGATGGGAAGGCGGGTATGCTTAGGCTTCGATTTACCGGGGGAATTATCACGAAGGACCAGCTGAAATTTATCGCAGATTCTATAGAAACTCATCATATTGACCTGATTCATCTGACAACTTGTCAGACTGTACAGCTTCATAATCTGAAGCCGGCAGAGATTTATGATATTATGGAACGCGCCTTAGAATATGAAATTGTCACCATGGGAGGCGGGGGAGATTATCCTAGAAATGTTACCATGTCTCCGTTATCCGGTGTTGAAGAGGAATATTTTGATGTCACGCCTTATACAAAGGCGGCAGGGCGGTATCTTTTAGGATTGATTGATAAAAAGAAAATGCCCAGAAAATTAAAGGTAGCCTTTTCTAATCATCCGGAGAATGTATCCCATGCTACCTTCCGTGATCTGGGCTTTACTGCTAGGGAAGATGGTACATTTGATGTCTATAGTGCCGGAGGGCTTGGAGCAAATCCAAAATTTGGATTAAAAGTGGGAAATGCAGTGGATCCGGAAAAGATTCTTTATTATATCCAGGCAATGTGGGAAGTATTTTTAGCCTATGGAAATTATGAGAACCGGGCAAAGGCCAGAACCAGATATATGCAGCAGACCCTTGGGGAAGAAGGATATCAGAAAGTATTTCAGGAAAAGCTTCAGGAAGTATTGGCTTCAGGAGAGGATCTGACGCTGCAGGTGGAGAAACAATATTTGACAAAGACCGGAGACGGAACAAAGGCTTCTGGCAGATGGGTGATCTGCCAGAAGCAGGAGGGCTTATATGCATTTCATTATCATCCCATAGGAGGAGTGATCCATCCATCAAAGTTCCGAGAAATATATGATTGTATCAAAAATATGGATCAAGTGGAGATCCGTTTATCTCCAGATGAATCCATGTATGTGATTAACCTAACTGGTAGCGAAATTAAAAAATTAGAAAAAGTGCTGGAGGACGGAGCAAAAACCCTGTTTGAAGCTTCTGTAGCCTGTATAGGAGCCAGTATTTGCCAGGTAGGGGTAAGAGATTCACAGAAGTTGTTAAAGGCGGCTGTAGAGGCTGTGAGAGCTTCAGGACTGCCGGACGACGCTCTTCCTCAGATTCATATTTCCGGCTGTCCATCGTCTTGTGGTACTCATCAAATTGGAAAGATTGGCTTTCGTGGTGGTGTAAAAATAATTGACAAAGTGCCAAATCCGGCATTTAACCTGTTTATCAATGGCTGTGATGAGGAAGGGAAAGAACAGCTGGGGATGGAGTTTGGAACCATCCTGGAAAAGGATATTCCTGCCTTTCTGGTGGAGGTTGGAAAGGCCTCTCACGCCTATGGAAAAGGATTTGACTGTTGGATGAAGGAGAAAAAAGAAGAATTAGAAATGATAGGAAAAAAATATATCGTGGGATAAGGATAAAAAACTGCCTAAAAGCGGATGTACTGGCTTTCAGGCAGTTTTTTTGGTATACATTATTCGACAATGGTCATGCCAGCAATTTTGGCAAGCCTGCGGATGGATTCCCTGGAGACTTTACGGCCTTCGTACTCAATTAAGTCTTCTGTGCTTCCATCAAAAATGTCAGCTGATTCTGATTTGCGCAGGATAATGCAATTATCCTGAACGGAAATCTCAAGTCCATCCTTCACGTCCAGATCAAGACTTCTCCGAAGTTCAATAGGGAGCGTGATTCTTCCCAATTCATCAAGT